>CAMYKC010000139.1 GCA_947258865.1 uncultured Lysobacterales bacterium | reverse complement strand
CCGCCAGTTCAGCCACCGCGAGCTCGACGAAGTTGTGGTAGACGCAAACGGCGCCCGTGGTGATCCGGAGATCCTCCATGCCCATTGCGCGAAGCAGATCTCTGCGCACCGGGCGCCGCGCCTTCTGGCACAGGCGCCGCACATTGCCGGGCGTATCGTCGCCGGCCAACGTCGTCAGGTCGATGCAGGTCACGGCCTTGAGCAGCCAGGCGGCCTGGTGCGCTTTTTTCAGAGACCGGCGCGTACCGATGGTGGCCGCCCGCCGTTCGACGGCGCTCCGGTTGATACGGATCGATGCGAAGCGGTCGGCATCGAAATCCATGCCGGGGTTGCGTTCGGGGCTGCCCTTGTGGCCTTCAATTGCCCGCACGTTGTCTTTGGTGGAGCCCGCCATAGACGCTATTCTAGCCCGAACATTGCACCAGTGTCCCGGCCCTGACTAGTTCAGGCACGCCTGGACTTGGGCTTCCTTCCACCCGTAGCTACGGCTACGGGTCTCTGTCCAGCCCGGCGCCCAGCCGCACCTGTCCTGTGTCACCATCCAGGACACTGGTGCAATGTTCGGGCTGGTGCGTCCCGGGTCTGCTGACCAATGGGCTCAGGTGCAACAATCGATATCCGACCTACCTGAAAGTGCCAAATTGGATTGAGGGCGATGACTGGTTTGCGGCACATACCGGAACTTCGTGTTCATGTGTCGCCAAAGCTCACTTTCGACCCGTTACGGAACTTGGCACCGAGGAGTGCGTTATCTCGGAAATCGGTCATGTTTAAGAAGTCAGCAGCCACTCTGTGATCTTAGTCTGCCGGGTTCCACCGTTCGGTGCCGAAACTTTTCGTTGTGGTTGGTGTTACAACTCCTCCGCGGGCGAAGAGTGCAGCCGGTACCTATCTAATAATCTTGCCCGAGGGCGCATGAAGATTGGCGACCAAAAAAATTGGCATTCAGCGGCAAAACAAGATGGAACGTTCAGCAGACAAATTCAACATCCTTCGAACGAAATTCTATCCCGTCAACCTGACGTCAGATCTTGTGCCTCGCGACAGGTTGACCGAACTGCTGGACGCCGCGCAGGAAGTGCCGTTGACGCTCGTTTATGCGCCCGCTGGATACGGAACCTGAGTGAAAAGATCGATATGGGTCTCGGAGATCTTTACGTGCAGCCGATCAATCTCGGATGGCACAGCGAGTGTGCCGACAACAACGCAGGACTGGGCATTTACGCGCCGACAGGGACTAGAACTGGGCCATCCTGCCTTGAAAGCGGGCTAGTCCGGCTCCGGCTGAGCCGGCTTTTCGTCCGGAGCCCGCGTCCCAGGTTCCGCCAGTCCCAGAAATTCGAGCGCGCGGCTCTCAAGGTAGCCGTAAAACGGATTCCCTGCAGCACGCCCCGCTCGCCACGGAACGCCATGTCCCCCAGTTGAATGCCGGGGCTGGGCCGATCGGGCCGACCACCGTACAGCGGATCGCTCGCGGGGAACGGCAGGGCGACGTGCGACAGGGAATAGACGTCATCCGGCCAGGCAAGACCGAGTTCCCTGTCCGCGGGCATCCGCTTGCCGCCGATCCGGCTTTGCACCACCACGGCGGGATCGCCGGGCGCCCGGTTGGTCACGAGGTCCAGCCTGTAGGAGGGCTTCAGGGCCGACTGCAAGGCCCTCAGCATTTCAGCGGGACTCCAGCGCAGGACCGGTTCGATACCGGCCATACGGTTGATATCGAAAAGCACCAGTTCGTGGGCGTCTCCAGGCAGGCGATTGAACAGCTTGTCCACCAGGGCCGGCGCCAGCACCGTGGCGTCCACCACAGAGGAGAAAGCCAGGACCGGCGGCAGGTGCGACAGCTCCTCGCCGGCGGCGAGTTCGTCGAGCTGACGCTGAATTTCCAGCGTGAGCAGATGCGGCAGGTCACCCGCGTTCACCGCGAAAGAGCCGTACTTGAACGGATCGTACTCGGGCGCTATTTCGTTCCAGGCGAATTTCTCGAGGCCCGGCAGGCGCCCCAGCCTGGCCTGCCAGACCGCCAGCGCGGCCAGTGACGAGACGGCGATCTCGGGCGAAATCAGCACCAGGCGATCGACGGGCGGCAGGCCCGGTTCCGCCAGCGTGGTCAGGGCGTAATTCACCGCCAGGGCCGCGCCGTTCGAGTACCCCACGATGTAGAGCGGCCGGTCGGGATTCTTCGCTGCCAGGTGGCGGACTGCAAGGCGCACCGAGGCGGCCATGTCCTCCCAGGCGATGTCGCGCAGCGCGGAAGGCGCTGTGCCGTGCCCCGGCAGGCGCAGTCCGAGCGCGTGGGCGCCGGCGTCGTTCAGGCGCTGCGCAAGGTGGTGCAGGCTGTAGGGGGAGTCCGACAGGCCGTGCAGCAGCAGAACCGAGGCCCGCGGCGCCTCCACCGCCAGTTCGTAGCTGCGGTTCCAGTTCGGGGTCCAGCGCTCGGGGTCGGACAGGCTGCCGCGCCGGTACCGGTTGATCCCATCGTCGCCGGCCGGGCCGGTGTTGGCGTAAACCGCTTCGTCCAGCTGCGCGAACAGCCGCTCCTCGAGTTCGAGATACTCCCCGAACGACGCCAGCCCCGACGCCGCGGTGAACTCCTCGTCCAGGTCGGCCCGGTGCCACGCGTCGAGGTCGGTCTGGCTCTCCATGTATAGGATGAAGACCACGACCAGCGTGAGCAGCACGCCCAACGAACCGTAGGTCAGCAGCCTCAGAAGGTGCGTCAACATCGCGGATAATCGATAAGATTTCACAGGTCGCGTCCGATATCTTCAACGGAAAGGCGCATTGGCACAGTCCGCCAGTGCGTCGGTGGTCTGCCCTTTTTAACACATTCTTCCGGGCCGAATGCCCGTAATGCCTGAGCGGAATCACCCACTCGCTCCCGGGAATATGTTAGATTTTCGCGCATTTCAGCGAATAGGGCCGCACGACGACCCGTGTACATGTCATGAGTGGACTTTCCAAAGCGCTCCTATTGGGGGTTGGCCTGCTGCTTGCCACATCGGCGGCTGCAACAGACACGGAATTCGAATCCCGTACAGCCGGCGGCTGGGGCTTGAACGCGTGGACGCTGCAGACCAGCCTGTTTACCACCCATTTCGATCCGGAGCCGGATCACGTCAACGATCAGAACCTGTTCGCGGTCGAAGCCTACTTCAATCGCGACTGGCTGGCCGGACTGGCGCTGTTCGAGAATTCCTTCGGGCAGAGCTCACAGTTGGCTTACGCCGGAAAGACCTGGCCCCTCTTTGACTCCCCATTCTGGTACGCGAAGCTCACGGGCGGGCTGCTGCGCGGCTACGAGGGGCCCTACGAGGACAAGATCCCGCTGAACGGCCTGGGCGTGGCGCCGGTGATCATCCCGGCGCTCGGTTTCCGCTATCGAAATTTCGTAACGGAAGCGAACCTCGGCGGGCTCGCGGTGGTCATGGTGACGGCAGGCGTGCGCTTCTGAAACTGGGCCGGCAGGATATGGTCGCTCTCAGCGCCGCGCCACCGGGGGTGGGCGGCGGCCGACACCCAGACGATTGCGAACAGGGGTCGCCCCATGAACGACAGCGCCGCCGCCACTCCGTATCGCTGAGAGGACCCTCCCCACGAGCAACTCAACGACAGCATCGGCCGGCGGCTGATCACGGGCAGCAACATGATGTTGGAGTATTGCAATAGCTGCGAAAATAGACATTCGCGAGGAGCAAAGAACAGCTTTCACCGATATACTGTATCCCGCCCGCGGGTGCGCGGAACTTGGCGATTGTTAAAATAGGCGGTTAGCGTCGAAACACAATGGAACGTCGAGCAGACAGCTTCAATATCCTGCGGACGAAGTTTTATCCCGTCAATCTGACGTCAGATTTGGTGCCTCGCGACAGGTTGACCGAACTGCTGGACGGCTCGCAGGAAGTGCCTTTGACGCTCGTTTCTGCGCCCGCTGGATACGGAAAAAGCGTGCTGGTCAGTCAATGGCTGGATCGATATGACGGTCTGAGTTTTTGGCTGTCCCTCGACGAGCAAGACAGTCATCTGCGCCAGTTCCTGGCTCACCTCGTCACCGACCTCGAATCACAGCTCCCGGATCGATTTCAATCTGTTTGGAATTTGCTGCGTTCAAAGGGAGATTTAGCTGATTCCGCCATTTCCGGCAGTCTGGCGAATTGTCTGGTCGATTTGAACCGGCCTTGCACAATCGTTCTCGATGACTATCACCATCTACATCACGACTCGGCCGTGCACCGCTTGCTGAACGCGTTTCTGGAACACCCGCCCCCGACTGTTCATATCATCCTGGCCACCCGACAAGATCCTCCGCTGAGACTGATTAGCTATCGCGCGGCGAACCAGTTGTTGGAGGTCAGGGAGCATGATCTGCGTTTCGATGAATCCGAGACCGCCAGGCTGATTTCGAATCTGACCGACAAAGTTCCAAGCCACGAGGCGATGATAAACCTGGAGAAACAGATCGAGGGATGGGCTGTCGGGCTGCGCCTGACCTCCATGGTGCTCAAACAAGCCGAAGACCCGGATGTGGTTCTCAAATCTCTCAGGGGTGGTATCCCACATACTCAGGAGTACCTTCTTTCCGAGGTCCTCTCGGGACTGGATGCCGACAATCGGGACTTGCTTTTGAAATCCTCGCTACTGGACCGCTTCTGCGCGGAACTGGTTGCACACGTGTGCATGCAGCACAATCCGGATACGGACCAGCAAGCGGTCGATGCGTTCAAATTCATCAAATTGCTCCAGCAAGGCAATTTATTTATCTACAGTCTTGACGTCGAAGGTCGTTGGTTTCGATTTCATCACCTGTTTCAGCACATGCTGCAAACGGAACTTTCACGCAAAACAGATACGCACACAATTGCCGAATGCCACCGAAGTACCAGTCAGTGGTTCGAAAGTCGGGATGTACTGGGCGAGGCCATCAGGTATGCACTTTTGGCGGGTGATGAGAAGAACTCGATTCGCATCATCGAGCGGCACTGTTACGAAGTACTGGAAGAAGACCAAACGCACGTTCTTGTTACGTGGCTTGGACAATTACCGGCTGAGGTCATCAGGCAGCGTCCAATGCTGCTGTTGGCTCAGGCATGGATTGCGAGTTTCGCGCAGGACTTGGGCCGAGTCGAAAAGCTCCTACAGCTTATTATGCCGTTGTTAAAGAGTCAGCCGGGCGGCGAAGAGCTATGGGGCGAAGTGGATTTTTTCCGCGGCTATCTGAATTTCTGGGGTGGGGATTTCAAGGAGTCCGTTCGACTGTTGTCACGGGCACAAGGCCGGATCTCACAGAACAAATCCATGTTGGTTGCTGAAACGGACCTCCATTTGGGCATTGTTCTCCACATGAATGGAAAGCAGAACGAAGCCATCCGGATGATCGAGCATCAGATACGGCTGCATGGCGGGAAACAGCTTGCGCGCCGTGTTGGTGCGATGGCGTTCATTCGAGCGTTGTCAGGCAAACTGAGTGACCTGCGGGTCACCGCGAACAGGATGCTGGCCCTGGACGCGAGCATGCGCACCCCGTTGACGGATTGCTGGGCGCGCCTTTTCCTGGGTTTCGCTGCCCTGCACAGCTTCCGCTTAAATGCTGCCATCACCCAATTTAAGCGAGTCATTGAAGAACCGCACTTGATTGACCGCCGTGGCGCAATCGACGCCTATGCGGGCCTGGCCCTTGCGCAGCAACTTGAAGGGCAGTCGGTATTGGCGCTGAACACGATAGAGCAGTTTGAGGCCTTTGTTCGCGAATTCGACAGGCCCGAAGAACTTACAGTGTTGTACTCCTGCAGAGCAAGGATCAGGCTGTTGCAGGGAGCAGATCCGGCGGGGTTGAGGAACTTCTATCGCTTGCACGAAGTTCCCGGAATTTTTGATCTGTTCCTGTGGATAGAGGCTCCCGTGATTGGCCATGTACGGTGGCTGCTGGCCGAAGCGTCTGAAGACAACGTGTCCGAAGCCCAGACATTGATTGATGAAATCCGCAGGTTGTGCCTGGCGTATGGTTTCGTCGGCCAGTTGATCGAAATTGAGGTCTTGCAGACGCTTCTGCATCAGTGCACTGGCGATGAGGAGGCGGCGCTCAAATCACTCGAGAAAAGTCTGGTGCTGGCCAGGCAAGAGGGTTGGATTCGGCCCTATGTCGAGGCAGGTGAGCCGATGATCGACCTGCTGAAACGCTGCGGTGAAAAGAGCGACGACGACTTCGTCAGCCGGGTGCTGTCATCCTGCCGGCCAGGCAGCATCGATCATGGGTCGGCACTAAGCCTCGTCCCTGCGGGCCCCTCCGACCGGCCAGGAACGACAGGCGGGATTTGCGACCTGACCAACCGGGAGCTCGATATTCTCGAACTGCTGGCCCAAAGGCTGCAGAACAAGGAAATCGCCAACCAGCTGTTCATTACCACGCACACCGTGAAGTATCACCTCAAGCACATCTACCAGAAACTGGACGTGAACAATCGCCGCCAGGCCGTGCTCAAGGCCATTGAGGCGGATTTGATCGAACCGAAATAAGGGACGTCCCCCCGTTTACCCTCCGTTTCCCCCCCCCGGGGAGGGATTTCGCTGATCCCGCAAGGGCGCATACTTGAACACGTTGAACGAAGAGGAGTATCGACGTCGATGTGCGTTCGTTTTGCTCGGCCGCTGTTTGTTGCAGCATTGCTGTTGCTGCTGGCCAACGCGGCCCAGGCTCAGTTCCTGGGTCACAATTTTCCGGGTGATGCGGGTCTGCTGGCGGCCAGCCAACCGGACCCCGGCATCTATATCGCACCGCTCTATATCGGTTACCGCGGCGATACCCTTCGCGACAAGAACGGTAATGCGATTGCAATCGATCCGGAGCGGCAGGGTTCCCTGAACGTCAATGCCTTCGGCCTGGGGTTCTGGCACGTCACCGGAAAAACTCTTTTCGGCGGCGGCCCTGCTGAAATCCTGCCCGGGTTGATCGGCAAGAACCGCGGGTATGGGTTCGGGCCGGAAGTGACCCTGCCGCTCGCTACCAGCAAGACACTGTTCGGTTTTCTCAACGTGCGTACCTGTGGGAAACCGGCGTGCGCAACTCGGTCGAAGGCAACACGCTCGTGCTGACCCTGTCTTTTCCCTGGGGCGGGATACCCCTTCAATGAACAGGTAACGAAACATCTCATGGCCCAGAAAACAGGAACCTAACATGCCCGTGTCCAAAGATTTTGATGACTACAAATTCAAAGGCGCCGCTTACTACCGGATCGTTGTCGAGGGACAACTGGGTGCGGAATGGAGCGGCCGCCTGGCCGGACTCTCTATCGCGCAATCTGCGGGAACGGGCGCGAAGTCCCTAACGGTCCTGACCGGAAAAATCCGCGACCAGGCCGAATTGAACGGTGTGCTCGAATCGCTTTACAGCTTGCACCTGCCCATCGTTCGGCTCGAGAGAGTCAATCAAGAAGAAGTTCATTCACTGTAATCGACAGCGGAGCACGATCATGAAACCAGATATCAGAAATTCAACCATCCTCATAGCGTTCTTCGCTATCGCGACTTCGGTTTTTGCCGATGCGGGCCGGTATGCGATGAGCACCGACATTCCACAATCAATCACCACGCCCGACACGGTGGAAACCTCGATCGGCACCCTCGAGTTCTTTGACGGTGTGCCGGTGGGCGATACCACCGAAAAGGTCTACGACTTCGTGGATCGCGCCCGCGCTGTCGAGGTGTTCATCAACATG
>CAMYKC010000138.1:5877-13509 GCA_947258865.1 uncultured Lysobacterales bacterium | reverse complement strand
GCATGGCCGAAGAATACATACCGCTGGTGGCGATACTCATCACGCTCTGTGTGGGGATGCGGATGGACACCGTCGCTGCTGTCGGGATCATGGTCGTGGGCTATGGAATCGGTTATGGCACAGCCGTGATGAACCCGTTCACCGTCCTTGTGGCGCAGGAGGTCGCCGGCCTGGCGCCGGTTTCCGGTCTGGGGTACCGGCTGGCCATGTTCCTTCCGTTTTTCGCCCTGGGTTTTATCCACGTGCTGCGCTACGCCAGGAAGATAAGGAACGATCCGGCCAGTTCACTGGTCGCGGATATCGCTGAAGCGCAGCCGCCGGATTCACCCGAATCTGGACCGATATCGGGACGCCAGAAGCTGGTCTTGCTGACCACGCTGGTGACGCTGGTGGTCGTGGTCTGGGGAATCAAGGTACACCAATGGTATTTTGTCGAACTGGGCGGAATATTCTTTGCCCTGGCCCTGGCGACCTCCCTGATTTACCGCATGGAGCTGGACGATACGGCCCGCCACTTCGTGGCCGGGGCAGGTGAACTGGTCGGTACGGCGTTGCTGATCGGTTTTGCCCGCGCCATCGAAATTACGTTGAGCGATGGACAAGTCCTTCACACCATCGTCAACGGGCTGTCCCAGCCGCTGGTCGCGGTGGGCAGCGAGTTGTCGGCCGTCGGCATGCTGTTTATCCAGAGCATCCTCAATTTCTTTATCCCTTCGGGTTCCGGGCAGGCCTATGTGACCATGCCGATCATGGCGCCCATCTCCGATATTGTCGGGGTCAGCCGGCAAGTGGCCGTGCTGGCCTACCAGATGGGTGACGGTTTCATGAACATGATCGTACCGACCAACGCTGTGCTGATGGGCATACTGGGCATTTGCGGCATTCCCTACGGCCGCTGGTTCCGCTTTATCTGGCCGCTGATAATCCAGCTGCTGCTACTGGGCAGCATCACGATGGTCATCGCCGTGCTGATCGGCTATCAGTAAACTCGAGCGCCTGTCGTGTTCCATCGAGCGCAGGGGAGCGAAACTCCTTATGAGGAAGATCAGTGGTTTCAGACTGGAAATTCGCGTGGTATGAGTTCTCTTCATGGCTAGTACCTGCACTCAATTTTGTAGCGTTGGAGAAATGCTCAAAGCTCTGCGCCCCGTATCCCCGGTATATTGCATTCACCCCGATATTTACCGGGAAACAGCGCGCTCTTTCCTGCAGGGATTCCCAGGTCGGGGAGCCGCCAGGCAGGCTCGGGAGAAATACGGCGTCCGGCACTTCATGGTAGATCACCCGGCGGGACTGGAGTCGTTGGCATCGGAAATTACGATGGACGGCAACGTGGTATTTGCGCGCATGGCTGTCAGCCACGAATCCGCCCTGGTTGACCTTTCTTCAAAGTTCGGCGCGCCGCCGGCTGAAATCCCCGCATTGTTGAACAAAATCCGGGAGCTCGGCGCGGAACCCGCGTTGGCGTTCAATGTCGGTACGAACGTGATGAGTCCTGAAGCGTACCGTCATGGGATCGAAGTGACTGCGCGGCTACTCGAGCAAGTTGACTTTAGTGTCCGACTGATCGATATCGGGGGCGGCTTCGCCAAATCCTACCCGGGATTCAAGGCGCCCGAATTGACGGAATACTTTCAGGTAGTGGCCGATACGATCCAGCAGCTTCCGATGCCGGAAAACGGCGAAATCCTGACCGAGCCAGGCCGTGCACTTTCCGCTCCCGGGCTGTCCGCCGTGGTCGAGGTTCTGTTGCGCAAGGCAGACCGCCTTTACCTCAACGACGGCATGTATGGCATATTCTGGGAGTTGCGCTTCAAGGAACACAAACGCTACCCGGTCCGGGCATACAGGAATTGCGAACCACTGGAAGGCCCGCAATCCTCGTTCACGCTCTATGGCCCGAGCTGCGATTCCTCCGATGTGTTACCCGGAGCGGTTGATCTTCCAGCGGATATCCAGGCCGGGGATTACCTGGAGTTCGGTTCCATTGGCGCCTACAGCCTGGCCGGCCGGACGCGATTCAATGGCCACTTCAGCGACCGGATCGTGCAGATCGTATAGTGACTCAGGAGTCTCGCTCTGCCCTCGCTGCGGAAGGCTGCTGATGGCGAGGCGCCCAAAGCTTCATCATATACGACTAGAACTGCAGCAGCTTGATCACCACATAGAAAAAGTAGAGGCCCAGAATGACAGTTCCCTGTGGTCGATTGACCCCTTCCTTTGTGAAGAAAAATGCCAACACCACGGTGGTCAGCACGAAAATGAAAGGCAGGTCGAAATACAGCAACTGACGTTCCATCGCGACCTGCGAAATCACCGCCGCGATCCCGATGGGCAACAGGGTGTCCAAAATATTGCTGCCTATGATGTTGCCGACGGAAAGCTGTGTTTTCCTTTTCAGGATCGCTGAGACCGAAATGGAAAGTTCGGGCAGACTCGAGCCGAGCCCGATGATGAGTACCGCGATCAACGCCTCGCTGATTTTGAAGGTGTGCGCGATGTTCACGACAGAGCTCACGGTGATTTCCGAACTGAGAACGACCGCGCCCAGGCCCAGTACCAGCAGGGCCCATGACTTAATACCGCCGCCCGCGATCGACGGGTGTTCTTCTTCCGGGGCATTTGCGCCGTTCATCAGCGCGATGACGTAAATAAGATAAAGCGTGATTAATGTCAGCCCTTCGATCCGCGAGACGTGGCCGTCGAATGCAACCAGGAAAAGCAGCACCGTGGCGCCCAGCAGGACAGACCCGTGCCTCATGACAAAGCCCCGTGGCAGGGTCAGGTAGGTGATCACGCCGCACAGCCCCAGCACAAACCCAATTTGCGCAACGACGCTTCCTATCGAGGTGCCGACAACGACTCCCGACGCGTCATTTCCCATCAGCCCCTTGATGCCGGCATCGACCGCGATCGCCAGTTCCGGCAAGTCGCTGCCGATCGAAAGGATCACCAGGCCGACGAAGAACTCGGACAACTGGTGCCGGCGGGCAATGGCCAGGGCGCCGCCAATGGTCAGTTCCGTTCCAAGCCAGAGGCCGGCGATTCCGGCGGTGAGCAAAACGAAGTCCACGGGTTTTTCAGAACCTCCCTAAGTTTGGCGTAATAGCCTACCAGCACAGGAGCCGGGGTTCAGCCCAATTCATAGATTGGACTTTCGTATTGGTTGAATTCGCGGGACAATGAGCGGATAAACCAGTGAAAACAGCACATGAAAAACCTCGACTGGCAAGAAAGAAAAGATCAGGTCTTCGCCCGCGGAATGGGCAACATATTTCCGATATTTGCCGTGCGTGCGCGCAACACGGAAATCTGGGACGAGGAAGGCAAGCGGTACATTGATTTCGGCAGCGGAATCGCGGTTGTCAACACGGGTCACAGCCATCCGGACGTCGTGGCGGCGGTCAAGGAACAACTCGACGCTTTCAGCCATACCTGCGTGATGGTTACACCATATGCGAAGGCCGTCGAGTTGGCGGAAAGACTCATCCAATTGGCGCCAATCGAAGATGCCCGCGCAATCTTCGTTTCAACCGGCGCTGAAGCGGTGGAGAATGCGGTCAAGATTGCCAGGTCTGCGACGGGGAGGCCCGGTGTGATCGCCTTCAGCGGCGGATTTCATGGCCGAACCAACCTGTGTATGGGCCTGACCGGGAAGGTCATTCCTTACAAGAAAGGCTTCGGGCCATTCACACCGGAAATTTACCATGCACCCTTTCCGGCGGAATATCTCGGCTTCGGTTCGGAAGCATCGCTTGCTGCCCTCGATCAGTTATTCAAAAGCGATATCCAGGCGGACCGCGTGGCCGCCATCATTATCGAGCCCGTGCAAGGCGAAGGCGGCTTCTACCCCGTCCCGGACGGCTTCCTGAAGAAGTTACGTGAAGTATGCGATATACATGGTATCCTATTGATAATAGATGAAATACAAACAGGTATTGCGCGTACCGGCCGGATGTTTGCGACCGAGTATGCAGGGATCGAACCGGACATCATGACGATAGCCAAGGGGATTGCGGGGGGCTTCCCGATTGCGGCCGTCGTCGGCAAAAAGGAAGTCATGAACGCACCGGAACCCGGTGGACTTGGCGGCACCTACGCGGCGTCTCCGCTGGGTTGCGCGGCAGGACTCGCCGTGTTGGATGTGATCGAAAAAGAATCTTTGTGCGAACGGGCCATTGAGGCGGGAAACCGGCTGCAGGCCGGACTCATAAAAATGCAGGCGGATTACCCCGATCTGATCGGCGATGTCCGTGGACTGGGCGCAATGGTGGCCATGGAATTGATCTGCAATGGTGATGTGAATCAGCCCAATACTGAACTGACCAAAGCGTTGACCAGTAAGGCAGCCGAGTTGGGCCTGATCCTTCTGTCCTGCGGTGTACGCGCGAATGTTATCCGCATACTGGTGCCGTTGACCATCCCATCGACTCTCCTCGAAGAAGGGCTGGAAGTTTTAAGGCAGGCTTTCGATGCCTGCGTTTGATTCTCTTGTTTTGGGAGTAAACACCTGATGTCCATCCTGATAGCGCTGTTGCTGTTCGTATTGTTTCTCTGGGCTCTTGGCCTTTGGTTCAGGCGCGGCGAGGATCTGTCCATCTATGACCATCCTGTCGATCCGGCTGGAAGCGATTCTTTCTCCAGCCCGTCGGGACCCAGTGCTGAACATGCGGTCGCAACAGCGGAGATCCAGGCCCTGGGCTCCCAGGTCGCGGGCTTGTCGCGCAAGGAAATGCTTCAATTTACTCGCGATTTCATGGAGGGTATTCCCAAGGGAAAGGAATTCAACTGTGAGTTCGTGCCCGTCAGTGTGGACGGCGTCAAAGCCGAATGGGTCTTGGCGCCCGGCGTGGACAATTCCAGGCGAGTGCTTTATCTGCATGGCGGTGCTTTCATTGCGGGCAGCCCGAACAGCCATAAATCGGCTACCTGCCGATTTTCTGAAGTGGCGCACGCCGCGGTCCTTGCGGTCGACTACCGCCTGATGCCCGAAAACGGGCGCGGCGACGGCATTGCAGATTGCAAGACAGCTTACCGCTGGTTGCTGGATCACGGCCCCGATGGTCCCAGTACGGCTTCCAGGGTGTTCATCGGTGGTGATTCGGCGGGCGGCAACCTGTCGCTGATGCTTTCGTCATGGTCCCGGGATGAAAAATTGAGGACTCCCGATGCGGTGGTTGCCTTGTCGCCACTCGCGGATTCGACCTATTCGAGCCCGAGCATCAGGAATAACCTTCTGACTGATATCATGCTGGGTCCGCTGTTCGGCGCCTTGCTCAGGATCCCGAAAGCAATTCTCGCCTGGATTTTCCTGGTCGAAAACCGGTTCAGGCCTTCGAATCCTATCGTTTCACCCGTTTTCGGGGACTTGTCTGAATTGCCACCAACACTGCTTCAGGTCAGCGAAGCCGAGATGTTGCTGGACGACGCTCGCCGCTATGTCAACAAAGCGCGCGCGAGCGGATCGCCAGTGCGCCTGCAGAGTTGGGCGGGTCTGCTGCATGTCTGGCAACTTTTCTATCCCGAAGTACCCGAAGCCCGTGATGCCTGGAAGCGCATTGGCGAATTCCTGGCATCGACGGAAAATGACCAGTCCGAAAAAGCTTAAATCCTGGTGGGGCGTTACCAACGCCCGGCCGGGCGAAAGGCCGGGCTTTCACCCATTTGCCGGCGCACCGCGATTCGCTGATTGTCTCCGCTCAGTATTCTGAGTTGATATCCGGTTTCACGTGCCAGGGCCGTTCCTGTGGAACCTGTCCAGCTCTTGCGCAGCAGTCGTTTGACGGCAGCCACCGCATCGGGAGAGCGCTCTTTGAGCTGACTGGCCATTTCGCCCGCCGTTGCAACGGCGTCGTCAGCGATGGCCGTGGCCAGTCCGAGATCCAACGCCCGCCGAGCGCCGAATTCCTCTGCTGACATGGCCAGCCACATGGCATGGTCCCTTGCGGTCAGTTCGCGCAAGGCCAGCGTACCGCCCATATCCGGAATCAATCCCCACTTTCCTTCCATCACGGACAAGGTCGCGTCTGGTTGCACGATTCTGAAATCGGCGCCCAGAGCGATTTGAAGCCCTCCGCCCCAGCAGCGCCCGTGCACGGCCGCGATAACAGGTACCGGCAGGCTGCGCCAACCCACACTGACAACCTGGGCGAGGTTCGCGCGCCAGGGAAGCCATTTCCACAGCAGTTTGTGCAGATTCCGGCGATTCTGCATCATCGCCTTTACGTCCAGTCCGGTGCAGAAATCAACACCTGCACCGGATAGCACTACGGCCCGGAGGTCACGATCTTTCGCCAGTCTTTTCTGGCAGGCTGCGATCGCAACGAACATGGCCAGGTCCAGCGCGTTGTGTTTATCCGGCCGGTTAAGCTGAACCTGCGCGACCTGGTTTTCAAGGCGTACTGAAATACGTTCCGGCATTAAATTTTCCTCGATTCCGTTCCCGTACAGGCCTTAAAATAGCATTTTTCCGAACCCCGTTAGCGAGGGATTCCCGTGCCCCAAAAAAACTGTCTGAAGATTTTACTTGCCTGTTCGGAAATGGCGCCCTGGGCCAAGACCGGGGGATTGGCGGATGTCACTGCAGCACTTTCCGCGTACTTTGATTCAGCCGGACACGACATCCGCGTGCTGATGCCGTTTTACGCCACCATCGACCTGGGAGGTCTTGAGGTCGATATTGTTCCCGAATTGCAGGATATGGAATTGCAATTGGGTGAGCGTAGTTTCAATTACTGGATCGTTCGGGCCAAGTTGGAAGGCGGTGGCCCTGCTTTTTACCTGCTGCAGTGTCCCGAACTTTATGGGGGAGCAGAGCTTTATTCCGGCCCGGATGAGCATTTCAGGTTCATTCTATTGTCCAGGGCTGCGATCGAAATGTGCCAGAGACTGGAGTTCGTCCCGGATGTTTTCCACTGCCACGACTGGCACACCGGCCTGGTGCCAGTCTACCTGAAGACGCTTTATTCCTGGGATCAAATGTTCCATGAGACCAAGACCGTGTTGACGATTCACAATATCGGTTACCAGGGAGTATTCGGATCCGACATTCTTGATGACATGGGACTTTCCGGTTCGGAAGACATGCTGGACAAGGAAGATTTGAAATGGGGTCGCATCAATTTTCTGAAGACTGGCGTGCAACATGCCGACCTGCTGACAACGGTTAGTCCGACCTACGCGAAGGAAATTCTCGAGCCGGAATACGGCATGGGGCTGGAGCAGCATCTGCGGAGTAGGGGCGGGGCTGTTGTTGGCATCCTCAACGGCGTGGATTATGTGGAATGGAGCCCGGAGAGCGATCCCTTGATTCCCTTCCCCTATTCATCAAAGGAATTTTCCGGCAAAGAAAAAAACAAGCAAGCCCTGATGGAGGAGATGGGGCTGGAATACCGGTTTGATCGGCCCCTGGTCGGAATGATTACCCGGCTGACCTATCAAAAAGGCATCGACCTGGTGCAGGAAATGTTGCCCGGCCTGCTACAGGAGCGTGATTTTTCCCTGGCCGTGTTGGGGAGCGGTGACGGCGAACATGAGCAGTTTTTTCACTGGTTGCATGCCGAATTTCCCAGCCAGGTGAGTTACTTCCAGGGGTTCAACAACCAGTTGGCGCATCGGATCGAGGCGGGCAGC
>CAMYKC010000138.1:0-5826 GCA_947258865.1 uncultured Lysobacterales bacterium | reverse complement strand
AGCCTGCGTTACGGCACGGTGCCGGTGGTGCGCGCGACCGGCGGGCTGGCGGATTCGGTGCAGCATTTCGATCCCACCGACGGCGCGGGCACCGGAATCGTATTTCATGATTTCGACGCCAATGGCCTCAAATGGGCGCTTAGCACGGCATTGGATCTCTATCTGAACAAACACGCCTGGCGTCAGCTGGTATTCAACGGAATGCAGAAAGATTATTCCTGGGAAGAACAGGGAAAGATCTATGTTGACCGTTTCCGGAAGTTAATCCGGAAAGATTAAGGGGTCCCGCTTCGCTGCTCCCGCCTCTTCAGACGCTTCTGTTAAATCCCAGGCATGGCCAGCGCTTACAGCATATGCGGGCAGACCAGCACCACGCGATCTTGACCTGAGGCAGCAAAACGGCCTGGATGACTTCGCTTCCCTCGTCCACCGTTACGCTGGAAAAGAGCAGCGACTGGCGGACATAGGCGCCGGAAACGATACATCCGCCGGACACCATCGAATTGGTCGCCATACCAATGCGGCCTGAGTCGTCGAGCACGAATTTGGCTGGTGGGAGCTGTTCCTGATATGTCCAGATGGGCCAGTCCGAATCATACAGATTGAGTTCGGGGTGAACGTAGACCAGTTCGAGGTTGGCTCTGAAATAGGCATCGATCGTTCCTACATCGCGCCAGTAGCTTTGTGCCCGTGTTTTTACGTCGTGAAACGGATAGGCGAACACACGGTGTTTTTCAATGCTCTCGGGAATGATGTTGTTGCCAAAATCGTGATCGGATTCTGAATTGCATGCGTCTTGTTCGAGGATATCGATAAGGAATTCACGGCTGAAAACGTAAATGCCCATGGAAGCCATTGCAGTCTCCGGATTTCCGGGTACCGGTTGCGGATTAACCGGTTTCTCGTCGAACCGCTTCACCCGGTGTTTTTCGTCGATCGTCATGACGCCGAAACTGGTCGCTTCGTGCAGCGGTACCTGGATCACGCCCACAGTAATATCCGCCTTGTTTTCCATATGAAAAGCAATCATTGGACCATAGTCCATTTTGTAGATGTGATCGCCGGCCAGGATCAGGACGTGCTCTGGGCTGTGCTCGCGTATCAGGTTCAGGTTCTGGTATATACAATCTGCTGTACCCATGTACCAATGCTCGCCCATTTGCTGCTGAGCGGGAACGATCTGGATGAATTCACCAAATTCGCCGCGCAGATAACCCCAGCCGCGATGGATGTGCTGGATCAGCGATTGGGCTTTGTACTGGGTCAGGACGAAGACCTGGCGGATTCCGGAATTAACGCAATTTGAAAGGGGAAAATCAATGATCCGGAACTTTCCGGCAAAGGGAGTTGCTGGCTTGGCGCGAACTTCAGTGAGGTCGTGTAGCCTGGAACCCCGGCCGCCTGCCATGATCATGGCCATGGTGCTGCGTGTCAGGCGGCTGACGAATCGACCAGATTTTCTCGGATTCATTCTTTACTCCAATTCACGCTCGGCTGCGACGCCTTGTGATACATTCATGATACGCAGATCGATATGACAGTACAGTGAAAAATGGCATGAAAACCCCGACCAGATCAAAAGAAACAGAATTTACTTTGCATTCTGGCTCGCCCGAAATAATCAGCCTTTCCGAGGCGACACATGGCGATCCGTTTGCGATCCTCGGCCGTCATGCCTACGGTGATCGGGAAGTATTCCGTTGTTTCCTGCCCAGTACCCGGAGCGTATGGCTCGAGGATGAATCCAGACCCATGCAACGCGTTCCGGGAACGGACCTGTTCGAGTACATCACCGAGACGGGCGTTTTGCCCCCCCATTACCGGGTCATCCGTGATACCGATTGGGGTGCGCGCCTCTGCACACTGGATCCTTATAGTTTCTGGCCCCAGCTCGTGCAGGAGGAGATGGATGCATTCCACGCCGGCCATCACCGTTATGCGCAGAATTTACTGGGCGCCCGCCGACACACCATTGACAAAGTCGAGGGCACACTTTTTACCGTTTGGGCACCGAATGCGGCCCGTGTGAGCGTAATCGGTGACTTTAATGAATGGGACGGCCGCCGCCACCCCATGCGCAAGCATGCGAACCAGGGTATCTGGGAATTGTTCATGCCCGAGGTCACGGAAGGCCGGTACAAATTCGAGATTCTGAACGCAGGCACGGGAAACCTGCTGGTCAAGACCGATCCGTTTGCGCGAGCCAGTGAATACCGGCCCGACACAGCCAGCCTGATTACCGGGCCGGCCTTACACGGCTGGGATGACGATGACTGGGAGCGTCACAAGAATGAAGGGGGCTGGCACGCACGGCCGATGTCGGTATACGAGGTTCATCCTGGTTCCTGGCGGCGTAATGAGGACGGTAGCTTTATGGGCTACCGGCGCATGGCCGAAGAACTATGCACATATGTGAAGCACCTGGGATTCACTCATATCGAGCTGATGCCTATTATGGAGCATCCACTCGATGAATCCTGGGGCTACCAGACGACCGGTTACTTCTCGCCGACCAGGCGATTTGGCTTACCCGATGATTTCCGTTATTTCGTCGATCATTTTCACCAGAACGGCATCGGCGTGCTGCTGGATTGGGTGCCGGCGCATTTTCCGAGGGACGAGCATGGGCTAGCGGCCTTCGACGGCACGGCGCTTTTTGAATATCACGAACCGATCAAGGCCGGGCATCCCGACTGGGGTACCCTGGTGTTCAATTTCGAGCGCCAGGAAGTTCTCAGCTTCCTGATATCCAACGCCATTTACTGGCTCAAGGAATTTCATCTGGACGGACTGCGCGTGGATGCGGTTGCTTCCATGCTGTACCTGAATTTTTCTCGCGAAGACGGGCAATGGCTCCCCAACCGCTACGGCGGCAATGAAAACCTCGAAGCCGTCGCTTTTCTGCGGCAGCTGAACGAGGCGGTGGGGCACGAGTGCCCGGGCTGCGTGATGATAGCCGAAGAGTCCAGCGCCTGGCCTGGCGTTACTCACCCCACGACATCTGGCGGTCTTGGTTTCGGTCTGAAGTGGAACATGGGATGGATGCACGACACGCTCGATTACTTCTCCAAGGAGCCCGTGCACCGTAAGTTTCACCAGAACCTGCTCACTTTCGGACCGTTGTATGCTTTCGATGAAAATTTCATGCTGCCGCTTTCGCATGACGAGGTCGTGCACCTCAAGAAATCTTTATTCGGCAGGATGCCCGGAGACGACTGGCAGAAATTCGCCAACCTCCGGCTGCTGTATACCTTCCAGTGGGCCTACCCCGGTAAACAGCTCCTCTTCATGGGCGGCGAGTTCGCTCAAACGGGCGAGTGGAATTCAAAAACGGCGTTGCCCTGGGAGCGCAGCCGGGAATCCATGCCTGAGGGCGTGTCGGCTCTGCTGGCCGACCTCAACCGGTTGCAGGCGGTCCATCCCGCCCTGTCCGAGTGGGATTGCGACGCCCGGGGGTTCGAGTGGCTAAACGGAGATGACAGCGCGCAATCTGTCATCAGCTTCCTGCGCAGGAGCGAACACGAAACCCTGGCGGTCGCCCTGAACTTTACTCCTGTGGTTAGATATGACTACCGGATTCCAATCGCCGAAAGCGGCGGCTATCGGGAGGTATTCAACTCGGATTCACAGGATTACGGTGGTTCGGGGATATTGAACTGGGATCAGCTCGAGTCCGAACCGATACCTTTCAACGGGCGTGAGCACAGTATTCGGATCAATTTGCCACCATTGGCCGGAGTGATTTTGAAAAAACTCTGAAGGGTGTCCTTTCTAAGCCATATCGTGCAGTGAAGGTTTTGAACGCTTTAATCCTGTGCATGCAGTGAAGGCTTGGAGCGCCAGATCTCGCGGTCGTATTCCCGGATGGTGCGGTCCGATGAGAACCAGCCAACATTCGCCGTATTGAGCACCGCGGACCGGAACCAGCGTCGCTTGTCCCGGTAAGCGGCCCCGACATCCCGCTGCCTGGCCAGGTAGTCTCCGAAATCCGCCGCCAGCATGAAATAGTCGCCGTGGTAAAGCCCGTCGAGAAGCGGTTTGTAGCGATCCTTGTCGTCATCGGAAAATACACCGTTCGCGATATCCGTCAACGCAGCTTCCAGTCTCGGGCTCTCTTCGATGATGTGCATCGGCTGGTAGCCTTCTTTCCGGCGTGCCGCTACCTGGTCCGCCGTCAGTCCGAAGATAAAAATGTTCTCTTCACCCACGTGCTGCATGATTTCTATGTTGGCCCCATCAAGCGTCCCAATGGTCAGAGCACCGTTGAGCGCGAGTTTCATGTTGCCTGTACCGGAAGCCTCCATTCCAGCCGTGGATATCTGCTCTGAGAGATCCGCGCCCGGAATGATTACCTCTGCCCGGGTCACGTTGTAATTGGGTACATAGATGACTTTCAGGCGATCACCTACAACAGGGTCATTGTTGACTTTGGCAGCGATGTCATTAATCAGTTTGATGATCAGCTTGGCGGTGTGATAACTCGGCGCCGCCTTGCCGCTGAAGATCTTCACCAGCGGCAACCAGTCGGCATCCGGATTGGCCAGGATCGCCTGGTATCGCGCCACGATCTGCAGGGCGTTCAGCAATTGACGCTTGTACTCGTGGATGCGCTTGATATGTACGTCGAACAGGGCGTCAGGACTCACGGCAATTCCGGAGTGCCGCTGAATTTCGACGGCCAGTCTTTCCTTGTTCTTGCGTTTGGCCAGCGCGAAGGCGTCCAGGAAGGCCGTGTCGTCAACGTACTGGCAGAGTTCCTGGATCAGTTCCAGGTTGCCGACCCAGCCATCTCCGATGACCGCGGTGATCAGTCCGGACAGTTCCGGGTTGCAGTTGTAGAGCCAGCGCCTGGGAGTGACTCCGTTGGTCATGTTCACGATGCGCTTCGGATAGATCCGGTGAAGATCATGGAAGACCGTTTGCGCCATCAATTCAGTGTGCAGTTCGGAAACGCCGTTCACGCGTTCCAGCGCCTCGGGCAGCAGGGTGTGATTGGTGTAGGAAATGCAGCTCCGGGTGATGTCGAACGCCTGCCTCATCTTCAGCCCATGCTGATCCACCAGCAGGCGCATCAGTTCGGGCACGGCAATGGCCGGATGGGTGTCGTTCAACTGGATCGCCACATGGTCGGGCAGAGCGCGCAAGTCGTCGTGTGTGCTCAGGTAACGCCGGACCAGGTCTTGCAGGGATGCCGAGGAAAAGAAATATTCCTGTTTAAGACGCAACTCCCTGCCTTGTGGCGTTGAGTCATCCGGGTACAGGACCCGGGAAAGAGTCTCGGCTAGTACCTCATGCGTGGCGGCTTCGAGAAAGTTGCCCTCGTTGAATCGTGACAGATCGAACACCTGGGCGGGCTTGGCCGACCACAAACGCAGGGTGTTGACATGCTCGGCTTTCCACCCCGCTATGGCGGTATCGTTTCCAATGGCGACGACCTGCTCCGTGGGTTGCCAGCAGTGAGCGTCAGGCGCATGTTTGTCCACGGTGCCACCAAAAGGGACCTGGTATCGCGCTTCGGAGCGGTTGAGTTCCCAGGGATTTCCGCCCTGGATCAGCCATTCTTCCGCTTCCTCGATCTGCCACCCCTCCGCAATATGCTGGCGGAACAAGCCGTGTTCATAACGAATCCCGTAACCGAAAGCTGCAATGCCCATCGTCGACATCGAGTCCATGAAGCAGGCAGCCAGGCGGCCCAGGCCACCGTTGCCGAGTGCCGCATCCGGCTCCTCCTGAAGTATTTCATCGAGATCGATTTTCAGGTCGGCCAGTGCGGCGCGGCATACGTCCGTCATTCCGAGGTTCAGCATGGTATCGGCCAGCAGACGG
>CAMYKC010000137.1 GCA_947258865.1 uncultured Lysobacterales bacterium | reverse complement strand
CTTTCCTTTTCGTTAGCGTCATCGCCTTACACTGCCACATTTGGCCTCGAGTGAATTGCAATCACTGTGAATTGGAGGCGCCCATACCATCTCCTCCTTGTTCGCGAGGGATTTCGTATCAGACATAAGACGCGTATGTATATTCGGCTTTTCAATGGAGACGCTATCTCCCAGCCCTCAATGTATGCGCACTCCGGTTCCTCAACGGGTCGATGGACTCAATGGCCTCAAAAGCGAACAGGTTTTACCGGAGCGGATATCTTCTATCTGATCTTGGTCTCTCGCTGAACTCCTCTTACTTGGCGGTCGTTTATGCCGCCAACGGATTACGTTGATATTCGGTATTTTGTGTGAGCATCGCCCAGGCGGTGCGCACATTCTTGTTGGCCAGGGCCACTGCAGCCTTGCATTTGCCGCTACGCTCGACAATGGCCCACAGCCATCGATCCTTAGCCGTTTTAGGTTCCTTCATGTGATAGACATACGCTCGTGCACCCTGGATAAGCACGGCCCGCAATCGCTTGTTGGCGACACGCTTGCTGATTCCTACCAAGTTCACTTTACCGCCACTGCTGAACTGCTTCGGGGTGAGCCCCAGGTAAGCAGAGAACTGGCGACCATTGGTGAAGGCTTCACCGGTTCCCAGCGTGGCATATAGCAGAACGGAACCGATGGGACCGACACCCTCCAGTGCCGTCAACCGCCGACACACGGGGTTCGCTTGAACCAGGACTTCGATCTCACGATTGAGCCGCTCGAGATCTTCGCGAAGATCACACAGTCGGCCATACAGCAGATTGAGTGTGGGGCGATACAGGTCGGGTAACTCGTTCTCGCCATCTTCCAGTATCTCCGGTAGTAACCGATACAGGCTCGCAAAGCCTTGTGGGATGACAACGCCGAACTCCATCAGCAAGCCACGAAGGTGGTTGGACAAAGAGACACGCTCATGCACCAGCAACTCGCGTGATCGCTGGATCGCCTGCATCCCTTGCTGTTCGACCGTCTTGAGCGGAGCCAGCTTGACGTTCGGACGTCTGGCTGCTTCGGCAACGGCCAGGGCATCGTTTTCGTCAGTCTTGTGACCTTGACGGAACGGGAAGACCGCCTTGGCGGGGATGATCTTTACCTGGTGGCCGTGTCGCTGCGCGACTCTGGCCCAGTAATGTGCTGTGGCACAGGCCTCGAAAGCGACCAGGCTGGGACGTTGCCGGCCGAGGAACTCGGCAAACTTGCGGCGGGTCAGCGAAGAGTTGCGCAACTCGCGGTTCGACGGAGATAGAACAGATACCTGGATCACATTCTTTGCCAAGTCGACCCCAATTACGTTTAATTTAGTCATGTATGGGCTCCTTCTAGAGCGTTTTGGTCAACACTCAACCTAGGTGACTAGGTAGGAGGAGTCCATACATTGGGTCGAAAACGGCCATAAACGACTCAGTCGGGTCAATCTCCGCTTTGAGCCAGAAAGCAGCCATTCAATGGCGCATTCTTGATCAACAATTATCGAGTCGGGACGCTATGGCTTCCCGTAGCAACAGATTCTTTGCTGCATCAGTGCGATCTCACGGACCCAGTAAGCGGTGGCCCGCTGCGCATCGTGGCGGTGGTGCCGTAAAAGGCTCTGACCCCTATACATAGAGACTTTCAGGCTTTTTTCAGCAATGCTTTTTTGAATTTGTGTTCAAGCTCGTCGGCAATCATACGCAGCTTCTCAACCGAGTGATCCACATCGTACAAATTCCGCATCTGGCTCAGGTCTTCTGCAATGCGTCGGATTTTGTCCGGGTAGGATTCTCTTTTAAATTTCATTACTTCCCTCCACTCAAAAGTATAGCAGGGCGGTGGTGGGCCAGCGGACATGCAATCCTTGAGCTTCATATGACCATAACACCGCGCCCGGTGGTTTTCACTTAAGAACTTTTCAGTATTATCGTGTCCTCGCATTCTCGAAACTCAAAATCACCTTGATGTCCGGAGGCTTTGCTGACAGGATTGCGCTTTCCTCCGCTTTCACCTGACCGCGTCTCATCCCTCTAAGGAATGCATCGTTGAATCCTCGAAACCTTCTCTCGACACCGAACGGGCGTTTCCTGACTTTCGGCATCCTGTACATTTCCGAAGGGATTCCCTACGGCTTCACCTCGGTCGCTATGGTCGCCTTCATGCGCCAGCAGGGCGTGTCGCTGGAACTGATCGGCACCTTTGTCGCGGCGCTGTTCCTGCCCTGGGCCTTCAAGTGGGCCTGGGCGCCGCTGATCGACCTGATCCGGCTGGACCGCCTGGGCGGCCGCCGGGCCTGGATCATTTTCTGCACGGTGATGATGATCGGCACGCTGATGGTCACCGCAAGCATCGATTTCGCGGAAAACTTCGGCCTGTTGCTGGCGATGGTCGTTATCAACAACCTGTTCTGCGCCACGCAGGACGTGGCGATCGATTCGCTGGCGGTGAGCACGCTGCGGGTCAACGAGCGCGGCCGGGGTAACGGCTTCATGTTCGCCGGCCAGTACTTCGGCATCATGCTCGGCGGCGGCGGCGCGGTTTTCGTTTCCGGCCTGTTCGGATTCAAGGTGGCGCTGGCCTACATCAGCGTGCTGCTCTTCATCAACCTGCTGTTCGTGCTGTTTTTCGTGCGCGATCCCCACGCGAATCCGCAAGCGGTGCACCAGGATCACTGGATCCGGAAGCTGGTCAAGTCGATGGTGGAATTCGTGCGGGAGGTGTACGCCAGTTTCTGGAAATCCGGCAGCGGGCCAATCGTCGGGGTGGCATTCGCCCTGCTGCCAACCGGTGCGATGGCGCTGGCCTACGCGCTGCTGGCGACTGTGCAGGTCGATTACGGCCTGAATTCCAGCCAGATCGCGAGCCTGCAGATCTACAACACCATCGCCACCTCGGTGGGCTGCATGCTCGGCGGAATCTTCGGCGACCGCTTCGGCGTGAAAAAGACGGTGGCTGTGGCATACGTGCTGACCGCGCTGCCGACCCTGTTGATGGCCATGCTGATTACCCGCGTCGGCCTTCAGGGCATCCCCCAGTTGTCGTTCTACGCAATCATCATCGTCCACGGATTCTTTTTCGGCATGGCCTACGGCGTGCGCAACGCCATTTTCATGGGCATGACCAACCCGGCGGTCGCCGCCACCCAATTCACAGCGTTCATGGGCTTATCCAACCTGGCCATCAGCTTCGCCAACTACTGGCAGGGCACGGTGGCCGAGCGGATCGATTACGCGACTGTGTACTACCTGGATTCCCTGTTGGTGGTTCTGGTCCTGCTGTTCATCCCGTTCCTGCGCGGGCGGGAGGCGCATCCGGCTGAAACGCGTCAGGCCGTCGAAAGCCCGGCCCCGGCTGCTGCCCTCGTGAAGGACTGATGTTCGGTCCCCGTTACTGGCGGGGCTGGCCGGGAGCGGGTCGCGGGTACGCGCGTCAACGGTTTGCGAAGGTCCGCTTCACATCGGAAAACGGACGTTTACCAGATATGATTTTTCAGCAATGTGAGCTTCTGCAAACTGCCAGGGGCGGAATTCACGTTCTACCGCCAGCCGAATGAATACAGCACCTGTGGTTCAAGTCAGGTCGAGGCGTATCACGAGCCGATCTCTCGCCCTCTCAGGGAGAATCCCAATGGAACGTGCTTGTTCTTCGAGCGTCTTGACGAACTGGCTTCGGTCCTGCAGTTCCGGGTGTGGATGCCGATCAGCAAGGTGGAATCCCAACCTCTCCCAGAATGTGTGTCCGGCGCTGCCTGTAATTTCGTAGATGATGGGGATGTCCTCAAAGGCGTCGGCCTCAATCCGTTCCCAACGGTTTGTTTTGGCCCACTCAATCAAGGCTCTGACCATGCGCGAACCAATGCCTTTGCGCTGGTAGGGATTTTCCTTCTGCTGGGGACTTCCCGTCATCAGGCAGTGAACTACCAGTGTCTTGTCTTCTATCTTTGCAGGATCTGGAAAGTCGCTGTCGGCGAAGTTTTCAACCGGGCCTGCGGGAGGGTCTTGCTGAAGACAAAGGCCACCTGCACCCTTCATGTCGCAGATGGTCTTGGGGTAGAAGCGAAGGTGCCCCACGATCTGATCACCGTCGCGCGCTATGATGGCGCAAGATCCATAGGTTCTGGTGAGCTTCATCAAGAGGGGATTGTTACGGTCGCGATAGCATGCCCAGGGCATCGTGCTTGCAGATGGCCACTGGTCGATCGTGTCATGCGCGAGGGGCCCGTCATGAAGACAACGCCACACGATGAATTCCTCTGTCATCGGTTCGACTACGACGTTTTCACTCATGATGGCTCCCGTCGGCAATCGCCGTTGCACGTTTCACAAGCATACCGCACTTGTTGAAAAAAATGAGCCGGTTCCACACTGGAGGTATTGAGGCCCCTCACGGCATGCTCTAATCCTGAGCCTGTCGCACCGTTGAGCCGAAGACCAGTTGAATGGAGGAAAGATGGGGTAGCCTTACCGCCACGATGCGGAAAAAAGTGGCATTACGCCGTTTAAAATGTCAGTTTAGTGGCTTCTTACAAGGCAATCGCCAATGTCAGATAGACTAACGGTCAAGGCGAACACCACCCTATTCCCGTTCCTTACCGCTCAGCTGCAAGGTTGGTCGCGGACCACCATCAAACAACGCCTTAAAAGCGGTTGCGTCAGGGTTAACGGCGAGCAGGTTACCCGACATGACCACGCCCTGCTGGCGGGCGACCAGGTGGTTGTCGAAGCCTCCGCCCGAGGCGCTTCCAGGGTGCGGCCACAGCTCGACATCCTCTACAAAGATCGGGACCTGATCGCCATCAATAAACCCGCCGGGTTGTTGTCGGTTGGTTCCCCAAAAAGCAAGGAGCCCCATGCGCTGGGCATACTGCGTGACCAGCTGTCGCGTCGTAACAAGTCGATCAGACTGTGGCCGGTGCACCGAATTGATCGCGATACTTCCGGGGTACTGCTCTTCGCAACCTCCCGGGAGGCGCGGGAGGCGGTGATGAAGGGGTGGAAGGCCGCGGAAAAAACCTACCTTGCGATCGTGGAGGGTTGCCCAAAGCCTGCGGCGGGCACCATCGATCAACCGCTGCGTCTCGACCCGGCAATCTACCAGATGCATGTCGGGCCGCACCCAGACGCCAAGCGCGCGGTGACCCATTTCACCACCGAACGTAGCGTTGGTCAGCGAACTCTGTTACGGGTGGAGCTGGAAACCGGCCGCCAGCATCAAATACGAGCCCACCTGGCATGGCTGGGACACCCGGTCGTAGGCGACCAACGATACGGCACGGCTGGTACGCGAATGGGCCTCCACGCCTTGCGGCTGAGTATCACCAAACTGGGAACGACTAAGCCGCTGGTATTTGAAACTCCCGCGCCGGCGGATTTTTTGGCGCTCATTCGCTAGTGTTTGGCGGGAGTGGATTTGTGTCAATACACGGAAACCCTTCACGCTGCGATGGGCAGCTATTGGCCGGTTCCAGTCATTAAAGGCGTTTGGCCGCTGAGTTCTTTTTTGGGTTGTGACTTCAACCAGATTTAATTCAACAAGAGCAACGGATAATTACTGGCGATGCCGATAGGCATCGCTGTAGCGCAAAATCGAAGCCGTTCCCAATTTGTCGCCGTTTTTGAACTCATCGCCCCGCACTGTGACTTCCAGCATGGTCTCACCAATTTGCTGTGCGCGGACAGCAGCGCGAACGGGCGCGAAGAACCAGTACAGCAATTCCTGGCCTAAGTGTGCCTCCTCATCCGTCGGACCGATGTAATCAGGGCGGTAGGCAATCACTTTTAGGCTTGTGCCTTCGGCCAAGGCGAATAATTCCTTTTCGGCTCGGACTTTCTCGCGAGCCCAATGCATGGAGGAGTCTTCGGAGATGTCGCTGGAACTAATGAAATGAAAGCTGATGTTCAATCTCCTACTGACCTGCAACCACTCTTTCACGAACTGCACAGGAAAATCGACATGGATAACACTGTAGGTTTCATCATCCACATTCCGTGAGCTGGTACCCAAGGCCCAATACACAGCCTGTACATCCCGAAACTGGTCTTGCACGGCTGAATAGTCAAGATAGGCCAGGTGTTTGGTCATGATGACCTTACCATTGGCGACACCTGCCTCAATACGGGGCGTTGCGCGGCGCGTAATGACATGAATGGTGTTTACGTCCGGGTCGGCCAGTGCTGCCTTGAGAATGCCGTCACCTGCGGTGCCACTGGCACCGAAGATGGCGATCTCATCGACGCTTCCGGGTCTGGCATTCGACAGTGGGTCCACCTGCCGATCGTCGAGCAGATTGGCTATGACACCAAACAGGTAAAACACGACGAAGAGCACAAATGGTGTAAGAAGGATTGTGCGAAGGCGGGGAAGTTTCATAGGACATAAGAATAAGCGGACCGGATACGATTAGCCATGAAATGAATACTAATTCTTTCCAGGCCTACCGGATTCTCTGTTGTATATGGACTTATATGGGCGCCTCCTGTTTCGCAAGTCGAAGATTGAGTTTTTGCATCTAGGTTTGATTGCACGCTTATATCCGGCCTCGTGTTGCAG
>CAMYKC010000136.1 GCA_947258865.1 uncultured Lysobacterales bacterium | reverse complement strand
AAACAACGTGACGGGGCAGGTGCCCATCGAACCACTCGCACCCGATCTGGTTGAACTGTGTGAGACGTTGACCGAAGGCCCCGGGCAGCCTGGGCCGCTGTAGCTCAATCGACACGGCCTTATGGCCGCGCTTAGTCGAGTTGCCCGTTTAGCAGGAGGGCGCTGTCCGTCATCCACGCACGTGTTTCAGCAGCAACCAAATGCGTTTGCGTATGTTGTATACCCGTATATTCCACCGGTACTTCTTGTTTCTCTTCACCAGCGGATAGCGAATTTTCAAGTCGTTGATTTTGTCATAAATCGATTCGACCAGGTCCGCAGTTTCCCTGGCGCGCCACGATGCCAGGTCGGTGCCGCCGAGTGATGGGTACTTCGTGATTTTTTTCTTTTTCAGTGAATTGAAATTGAACCCTTCTTTTGCCAACCGCTTGTACTCGCTAACGGATAATTTTTCGATCACATCGGCGAGATCGACTTCACCATTGGATACCAGGTCCAGGTAGATGAGGTTATCTTTGAGCTCACCGATCAGGGACCTGGAATCACCTCTGGCTTTCTTCCACCACTTCGTCAGTGCGCTCGATGCTGCTCCTGCCGTTGACAGTGTTTTGAGAACTGTTGGTACTGTAAAATTCATACAGGTCATTCCTGTAGCTGCTGTAGTTAACCCGCCAACCACCGATCCAGTAAAGATTCTTTCGCTTCTCAACTAACGCGAATAAACCGATATTTATTCACGCGAAATAAAGAGGATCTTCATTTCAGTATTGTATCGGCGGCGTTAGAGCACTACATGTCTCTGTATTCGTCAAGAAATTCATGTTGTTTCATGAAGAATTATTGAACCGGGCCTGAAATTTCAGGTGTGAAGCATCATGACCGGGATCGCTGCATGCTGCAGCATGTATTCGGTCACACCACCGAATATCATTTGGCGCATTCGATATCGACTGTAAGCGCCCATTACCAATAGATCGGAACCCGTAGACCGATACATCTCCACGATCTCTTTACTTTCATCTTTACCACGACTCTTTACTCGTTCTGCCTTGATGCCCCAGTACTTCAGGTATGTTGCAAGCTGTCCGGATCTCGGTCCGAGTTGCGATTCGGACCCGCTGCTCGCAATCGAGACATGGTCCGCCTTTACCAGCAAGGGCATGGCCGCGGTGACTGCCCGGGCAGCCTCGACGCTTTGATTCCAGGCAATGCAGATTCGCCTGCCCAAGTGTGCGTTTCCATCATGAGGGAGCACCAGCACTGGCCGGGATGACTTGAACAAAGCCGCTGACAGAAACATTCGTGCAAGGTTTCCACCCTTGCTCATTGGCCGCGAAAGAACCAACAAGTCACTCACCGGACCCATGATGCCAATCACCTTGCCGGGCGAACCGGTTTTTTCCATCCAAACCGCGCCAGGCCTGGCGCGCGGCCTGCGCAAGAGATCATAACCATGACGATCGGCAAACCGTGCGAAAAGTACTTCTGCGGCGGCTTTTGCCTTCTTGCCGCGTTCTGGTTTCACGACAGCCTGCCATTCGGCTTCTTCGTTGTCCGCAGCCGACATGTCGAATCTGTGCGGCAGCGAAATGGGTGAATCCTTGTGCGGCCGGATGTGGCAACCAATCACGCTGGCACCCACCGAATGACCAAGGGAGAATGCCGTATCCAACGCGGTAGCGCACTCGGGACGGTCTGACACCGGTACAAAAATCACTCGCATTTTCGTTCTCCTGCGTTGGTTTTGCGCAAATTATCACCCACCACGATCTTATGCCATCGCGCGGAATTCTGGGACGAATATCCGTGCAACACTAAAGCCATTTTTTCTTCCCGAAATAGACAAGCAATGCAACAGGAATTGCCAGGAATCCAATCCAAAGAGTTGGATATGCCCATTTCCATTTCAGCTCGGGCATATACTCAAAATTCATGCCGTAAATCCCGGCAATGAAAGTCAACGGAATGAAAATCGAAGCGAATACGGTCAACACCTTCATCACTTCATTCATTTTATTGCTGACGCTCGACATGTATATATCTAACAGGCCTGTCAAAATATCCCTGTATGATTCGATGGATTCCGTAACGCGTATTGCGTGATCGTACACATCTCTCAGGTATATATGCGTCTTTTCGTCTATCAACTCAGACTCGCTCCGCAGCATTCCGGCCAACATTTCTCTTACCGGTGAGACATGCCTTCTTATGTTAATGATTTCCCGTTTAAGCCGTTGGATTGTGTTAAGGGTATCTTGTGTTTGCTCAGCGGCTAACAGGCTGTCTTCGAGCGAGACGATAGCGTCATCCAAGGTGTCAATCAGAATAAAATTCTGATCGACAATAGTGTCCAGAATCGAGTACGTCAGGTAATCAGCGCCCTGACTTCTGAAGCGGCCTTTACTGTTTCTTATTCGTTGCAGAACCGGCTCGAAGAGTTCATCCTTTTTTTCCTTGAACGCAAAAACGAAATTTTTGAGTACCAGCAGACTTATCTGTTCAGAAATGACAGTAAACCTTGCGTCTTCGGACAGAAGGCTTTTGAGCACAATAAACAGGTAATTGTCATACTCTTCGAATTTTGTCCGCTGGTGAGTATTCAGAATATCTTCGAGAACCAGTTGATGAATGTCGAATTTTGTTCCAATGCTTTCGACAATATCGACCTTTGTCAGTCCCTCGATAATCACCCATGTAACGGTGTCACTATCCTTGTATTTCAGAATTTCATCTATGGATTGAATCTGTTGTTCTCCAATATTCTCTTTGTTGTAATCAATTACTGAGATACGGGTATCTGCCTCCAGAACATCACCTACATGAACCAGTGAACCGGGCCGCATACCGAATTTTTTCGAAGATTTTCCAAAAGATACAGTCATTTATCTCTACCCAAGAAAGGTGGTTAACTCCTCGGCCGTATGTTGCATTATGCGACCACGCCAAATAGTCGGCCAACCGCTGCGGTTAAACCCATTGCCAATGCCCCCCAAAATGTCACTCTGGCTGCACCGATAATGACTGGAGCTCCGCCCGCCCGTGCAGCAAGTCCGCCCAAAACCGCCAGGAAAACGAGAGACAAAATTGCAACTGCCGGTATGAGTTGAACTCCCGGAGTAGCCCACGCTGCCATTAAAGGTAATGCGGCGCCCACGGTGAAAGTAGCTGCTGACGAAAGGGCCGCCTGGATGGGCCGCGCACGTACACTCTCGAAAATGCCCAGTTCATCTCTTGCGTGTGCTCCCAATGCATCGTGGGCCATTAGCTTATCTGCAACCCGATTTGCCAGAATGGGATCGAGACCTCTTTGCTCATAAATATCTGCGAGCTCTCGATGCTCAAATTCAATGTCATCCTCCAGGGAACGTTTCTCCAGTTCCAGATCTGCCTTTTCTGTATCTGCCTGGGAACTGACCGATACGTATTCGCCCGCGGCCATGGACATTGCGCCCGCAACCAAGCCGGCAAGGCCAGCAAGAAGAATGTGTCCATGGGAAGCATTTGCGGCTGCAACGCCAATTATCAGACTCGCCGTAGAAACAATGCCATCGTTCGCACCCAGAACAGCGGCACGCAACCAGCCTATTCGATGCGACCTGTGTACCTCATGCCGACTCATGCAATTGCCCGGCTAATAATTTTGCCGCGAGGCCATGGTGACAATGTGCGCCGGTGCGTCAAACTCAACGGTGCCATCCGGAAGTACGAATTGTGACAACTTCTTCGGTGCTTCCCGCTTCAGTCGCTCATATCCTTCATCGTCAATCACATCGGCAAGTGTCCAGCCTTTGATGTCCGTGTAGATCCATGATTCTATTGACGAGAACCGAGCCTTGCCGGCCACCGTCTGCACCGTTGCTTCATCCGCACCTGCTTCCGCAAACAGGGACTTCAGCACATTCGTATCGCCAAGCGAATAGGGGGCTTCGATGGACCTGGCCATCTCTGGGCCGAATAATTCAGTGAGTATTTCAGCAACGACCGTATACCCAGGTGTGGCTTCCAGGGATGCCCACACGGCCACGCCAATCTTACCCCCCGGACGAACCACACGAAGCATTTCCGAGATCGCCTTTTTTTGGTCTTGGAAAAACATCAAACCGAATTGGCTCACCACGCGATCGAACGACGCAGCCTCGAATGGTAATGACTCCGCAGCACCGCTTTGCCAGGTGATGCCAGGCGATTTCATTCGAGCTACATCCAGCATTCCATCGTTTATATCCACGCCCACCACGGAGCCTCTTGGGCCAACTGCCCGTGCTGCTTCCCTTGCGAGGATTCCCGTGCCGCAAGCGACATCCAATACGCGATCACCCGATTTAACATCAGAGGCGTCAAGAACCCGGGGCGGCCAATCAACGAATAGAGCAGGGACAAAGAACTGCTCGTAAATTTCGGCGGCACTGACCGCCACCTGTCCAGATTCATGTTCACTCATAATTATTCCTTGTATCAGCGGTGCTTGATGACCGGTAGTACTTCTGATACTTCTTCATCCAACATTCGCAAAACACTTTCATAGCCATATTTTGGATACCACGCCAGTTCTTTTTGAGCGGCAGATGAATCGTAAACTCGATCGATTCTGGATGGTAACACCCAGGCTCTGGACTCAAACTCATGCACAAGTTCAGGAGCGCATTTGCGTATGGTCGACGCAGCATCATGATAAAGCTCATTGCAACACTCCCTGGAAAAAGGAGTGGCCCCGGAAACAATAAATCGTCTGAAACCCACTAGCCGCTTTTCTATGGCAAGCCCATGAGCGCTGGCAACATCGCGAGCGTCGATGCCTCTGCTTAAGCGATAAAGCGCCATCACATCGGCAGGCTCGGGGAAACAGCGAGACATCTGCAGAACCGTAACGGGTATACCGTATTTTTTCGACAATAGTTCTAAACGGTCCTCAGCATCAATTTTAGACCGATGATAAATGGTCCTGGGTTTTGGGTTGACGCTTTCATCAATCCAGGCCGCCGCGCCGTCTGCTGCGGAGGATCTACCATACAACGCCGTTGTACTTGTGAATACGAAGTGCTTTATTCCTCTGTTTATGCCCTCACGCATTAATGTTTCTGTTGCGCTTACATTAATGCTTTCAAATTCGCTTTCCGGAAGTAAACCGACATGTGGAGCATGTAATGCCGCCGTATGCACGATAACTTCAACTCCTTCCAGGGCAGAATTCAGAAGTTCAACATCTCGTAAGTCACCGACAAAATCAGCGGTTGAACATGGGAGCCTGTCGAGACCTGAAACTGAGTGGCTCTTCATTAATTTTATGTAAATGGAACGGCCTACACGACCTGCCGTTCCAGTAACCAATATCTTCAATTTTACTTACCGTCAAGTTGAGCGATGGGATGTCCGAAATAGCTAACGCCTGGTTTCGCGGTGGCTCTTCAGCGCAGTCTACCGAGTACCAGCTCAGCGACCTAGCGGAATGACCAGTGGGTGCGTTAGCGCGTCCACTGTATCGTCCTGTCAGGCGGCTGCTCATTCCAAATTCGGGTATGTTTTGTGTTGTGGCAGATCGTCAGTGATAGTGCACCATGCTGGTTTTGACTGAGTCCAAATATGGATTTACACAAACAAGACCCTTGAATCATGTATTGAGGCACTTCTTTCTCCTGATATTTGTAAACTGCTCAGGTAATAAAATCTCAATGTGCTATTTAGTTGTGTCGTCTCTATTCGCGTAAATATAACTAAAAGCCATGAGCATCATCAGGGCAATTGCGAAAAGAAGGAGCGCCATATTAAATTCAATGGTTCCATCCAGTGAAAATTTGGTTCTTGCGAACGTAATTAATGCAACAACGAGGATGGTTGGAATCAGTATCCATCTTCTTTCCAAAGGTTTTCTATCGGCTATCAACAAAAGCACGCCCCAGGAGAAAGCTACCGCAGATGCGAGACCCATCGCAGATGCGAGACCCATCGGATACACAGTCTCAGTTACGCCCATTCTCTCCGGTATCCAGGCCAAAATTGCGATGCCGAAGTCTGCAATAGCCGCGGTCCAATAGCTCAGTCTCAATAACAGTATTGGCTTTGTCATGATCAAGTGTAATAAATGGTGCCTAAATTGAATTCTGCCATCGTAAGAGATAGCGATAAAGGGTCTAACGACCATACAAATCTGTTGCTCTCCACGATCCGAAGGCCAGTAAGGAGCGCAGAAATATATCGACTCATCCCAGATCCCCGACTGGCTGTGTCGCTGCCCGAAGTCGGAGCCATAGCCAGACACATGCGATACCCTCGATGGGCGAGCTAACGAGGCCGGGAAAATATCCACCCTGGGCAACGGCGAGGAGCGGATGCGCAACGCCGTTGACCATACCTGCAATCGCGAGAAACCACGCAGCAAAGAACGCACCCGTGTGCGCTGCTCGAAGGCCCGGAATTGAGGCGACCCAGATCGCCAACCAAAGCAGGTTGAAAATGATGAAGACAGAGAATGGAATGTCTTGCAAACCGAGCAGGGCCGGCAACCGTTCATGGAAACCCGTCGCGGCCTCTTCAGCGAAATGAATACTCTGAACCATAACCGCCAGACCAAGCACACGCGCGGCGACCTTCCGCTCAGCGATCATCTCGGGAGACGAGCGCCGGTTCTGAGCGAGGAATATGGCGCCGAGGGCTGCAAGCCCCAATACCAGGATGCTCGGTAAAAGATTCAACATAAGTGGTTAGCCCGAGCGCAGCATTACGATTCGCTTACAGGCAAAATATCAAAGCGAAAACGGCGGTATTTTTCCTTTGTTAATTGGCTTGTTAGGCGATACCTCAATACTCATTCTTTGGCAAACCATCCGTGATCTCATAATAATCGCCTTTTTCAGCCACAAAAATATGTAACGCCAGTTCTGTGCCTGTTGGTGTATCAAACACACCCATCGAGATACCAATCCAATCGTGCTTTTCTTTATCAATGGGATCAAAAAACAGTGAAGCGCCGCAAGTGGAACAAAAACCTCGCCGCGCCTTTTTTGAAGAATGAAACCAGGAAACGTGGTCAGCACCGTCGATCTGTAACGCGGAACGGGGAACTTCTGTACTTGCTAGAAAATGCCCGGTCCACTTGCGGCACTGCGAACAATGACACGCATCCGGAGAGGTCAGTTTGCCCTCAACCTCAAACTTTACCGCCCCACAGAGGCAGGAACCTTTATGCATGGCGAGTGCCTTCTGAAATCATGTGTTTTGGCTTCATCCTTGTGTCTGGATCACTTCGAAATCCCCAGTGTTTTTTTTGATATATGCATGGAGACGAGCATGTTTACATCAACGACTTCCGCGATTTTCAGATCGGCAGCAACAGAGCAAAGCATATAGGCTTCATGCTCGGTTAATGAATGCTCACTTACGAGGTAATCAATCATATACCGCGTCGCTTTCTTTGCAGCTTCATCCAAGGTAGTACCAAATGCCGTCACAGCATAGTATTCATCGGTTTCATACTGCGGCTCTTCGATTCGCCGGGCACCTTTGAGGACATTGACCTCGTAGACGATTCGCATGGGTGCCTCGATGGCTGTTCCACCTACCTCTCCGTGACCTTGCGCCGCATGGGTATCGCCAATGGAAAACAGGGCTCCTTGAACAAAAACCGGGAAATAAACCGTGGTCCCTTTTACGATATTGGGATCATCCATATTACCGCCGTTTGCCCTGGGAGGAATGGTGGAAAGCATTTCATCTGTATTGGGTGCCACACCCATTACGCCGGGAAAAGGTCTCAGAGGAATCAAAATCTTGTCAGAGAAACGAGCATACCTCTTGTCTTTTCCCAATTCATAGGTCTTCAAGTAGGGATCATTGAACTCGTCGCCCAGAAAACCGAAGTTGCTGACATCGGTCCAACCCCAATCCCCGATTTCAATTTCATGCAGTGTTACAGCAAGGATATCGCCCGGCTCGGCCCCCTCGATATAAACGGGTCCGGTTAAGGCATGTCCCCAATCCTCCGGCCATTCAAGTTTTCGATAGGCATCAGTTGTCATGTCGGGGCTGATTGCTTTATCGGTTGCTTCTTCCTGTCTTGATGACAGGTACCTGCGCCCATCCAGCATTGAGTGTCTAATCTCAGGGATTGATAACGCACAACACTGGGCTAAGCGGCATACTCATTGTGCTAGCGTGGCGATTAGGCACACTCAAATTTGTCCGACTTCAGCCCATTGTTATTCCAATTCATACTCAAATTCATAGTAATGCTGCCTGTCCTCAATTTTGATTGCCATTTCACCCACCAATCCAGCAAGCTCACCTGAACCGGAATTTGGAATGACTTCGAGAATGAGGCGGTCTTTGCCCTTGTCCATTGTGCCGAAGTGCTGCAGTACGAAACTTCCTTGCTTACCAGACACACTGCCAATCACCTGTTCAATTGCCACATAACCTGCTGACCCCTGAACGGAAGTCATGGCGCTCAGCATTTCACCTTCGCTGGTTGCATCAAGTTCACCATAGAAAGTCTTATCAATCGACATTCGGCCAAGATTGATACCATTCTGTCCCTGGGTACAAGAATCCAGAGGGTTTAGATTTACGTCGAATTTTCCAGATATTTTCATAATTTCTCAATTTCTTGTGTCGCTTCAAGGATTAAAGGCTAAGTTGAGAGGTGCGTATCGTCAAACGGCGTGAGATCATCTGCGGCCTCTTCATCGGGAGCTGCGAACGGCCTGTGTAAAGTGAATGCTTCTGCGCTCGGGCCTTGCTCTCGCAGCAGCTTCAATCTTGCTGCGGCCTCAGCTAACGACGGGTGATGTCCTCTAGGCACCCACCACAGCACAATGTAGCTCTCACGCATCTTGGTGAACCATTCTTTCCGGCGGCGCATGATCTCGGCGTGTGCCGATTTGTAAACGTAGCTATGTAATGCTTCGGCATTTTCCCAAACCGACATATTCACCAGTCTGTCATCTCCAAAATGACGGATTGCAGTGGCATCGCCGTCTTCCGTCTGTAAGCGCCAAACGAATCCCGCAGAATTGTCGGCCAGGGCGTTAATACGATCAAGGTTGGCCACGAAATCAGCTAAGACCGGTGAGTCCATAGGGGCCGACAAGTGAGCGATGTTCAATTGCGCAAGTTGATAAGCTGACATTGGTTTGAATCCTTTTTTTATCGAGCGACCTAGCGCCACCGAGCCAAGTAGACCAACCGTCCGCGCCCTGTGCGGACTTGGCGCTTACCCGGCGGGCGGGTGGTTGGGTGGGCTGCAGGTCAAGTGACAAGAGGTTCGGGTCCGTTTCAGCGAGTTGTTAGCCTTTCCATTGTTTGGAGTCCATTTAGGGGTTTAGGAGGATCGTTTCGGCGTCGATGGCTTCTGGTCCGGACCGCGGGTCACATCATAGGACTCTGATAACCACCTTTCCCATAACCGCTTGGGAATTGGATTTTCGGCCGTGAAACGGGTTGTCACCCAACCAGTCGATCCCACCTCGAACCGTTTCGGATCCTTCTCGGCGAACTCCAACGCCTCCGGCATCGAGGTCTTGAGCTTGAACATTGCCTTGAATCCTTGCCCCTTCGGCCCAGGACCAATGCACAGGAAGGTGCCTTTGCCAACTTTGAACGCACTCTGAGAGCATGACGTCCCTGTCGTCACGCCGTGGAACGTCATGGCTCGCTTCCGGATGGCATCTGTGGGGTTTTGGGAACTACTCATTTGCATTCCTCCTGTGGAGAACCCGATATCCAACATAGGACATACGCGGTTGGGAGCCTTACGCTCTGGTTCAGCGGCGGCGAAACGCCGTCCGCTGCAACCGCTTGTTAGCCGGCTAATTCCAGCCAAATTATGCTCCTACCTCTTCTCATGCGGGTAAATGACCTTCCAGTCCTGCTTCATGTCGACAACCGTCCAGCCTTTTGCCTGTGCTTCGTCGAGGCCTTTGTCGAGACGGCCAATGCCGGACTTGCGGTCATAGGCCCATTCGCGCTCGCTATCGGTGTGGTGGACGTAAAGAGCAAACCGCGGTCCCTCTCCGGTAGTGGTCCATTGCAGCATCTGCAGGTCGCCGTCGGAATTGCCAAACGCTGCAACGGGTCGCCGGCCGATTTGCTGGTGGATGGCAACCGGCTTGCCTTCCTTGTCGTCAAAGAAGCCGAGTTCGGGCAGGCGGACGAGAACCGGCGTGCCTTCGTGCATCTCGAACTTCACCTTGACGCTGCTGCCAATCACCTGCTCAGGTGGGACGCCGTAAACTTTCTCGGACCACGGGCGCATGAACTCGATGCCGCCGCCGGAAACGATGAAGGTTTTAAAGCCTTTCGAGCGCAGGTAGGCGAGAACTTCGAGCATGGGCTGATAGACCATCTCCGTGTAGGGGCGTTTGGTCGTGGGATGTTTTGCCGTGGATATCCAATCCTTCACGATTTTCTCGAACTGCTCGGTGGTGTTTCCCGCATGGGTAGCCATGACGATTTCGAGGATCGCATGTTCGCCGCCTGCAAGTGCGCCTTTGACGTCGCCCTTGAGCAGCGAGGCGAAGGGTTCCTTGTCCTTCCATTCAGGATACTGTGGTGCGAGCACCTTGACACGGTCGAGCGCGAAGAGGACTTGGAAATACATTGGCTGCTCGGCCCACAGCGTGCCGTCGTTGTCGAACACGGCGATGCGCTCAGAGGGTGGCACAAAGTCGGGCGACCCATTCTCTGTCACTTTCGCAACAAATTCGATAATGGACTGCTTGGCCTTGCCATCGTTCCAGGATGGAAGAGAATCAACGGTTTGAGCTGTCGCCGGGCTACCAAAGACCAGGACGAAACCCAGTGTGAATAAGGTGAGTAATGTTCGTTTTATTGTCATTGTACTTCTCTATGGTGAGTGATCAGGGACCAGCTAAGGTCTGAATTAACCGGTGCCAGCGTCGCTGGCGTCCGTGTTGAATGATTTGTTATCAGTGAATCTTGCAGACTGGTAAATAATTGTACATGCCAATGCAATCGGTAATATTGAAACCAAACCAAACAGCAAATTGCCTCCAACAAAAATCAAAACAGTTGATACAAAAAGAGCCGAAGCAGCCAAAACCGCACCAAGCATTCTTGTTTTTCGTGGTACAAGCAAAACACCACCCGAAATCTGAACCAGGCCAAATGCAACAATCAGGACACTGCTTAAACCAACACCTTGTAAGAACTCCATCTCTTGTTGTGTTTGCATTACTTTGGCCAGGCCAGCTGCAATACTCAAAAGCGCGATTATCGCAATAATCAGAATATTCACTATTTTCACTTCGAGGTCCTATTTTGGTACAACCAAAACGAAACAAAGGTGCAGCACTAAAAGAAATACTTCACACGACAAACCATGAAACCAACCAATAGAATTCGTTCCTGGGAAATCACCAGCGAGAGCAATTATAAGAACCGGCGTGAATTTTTGCGCGACGCCGGCCTGATCATCGGTGGTTCCCTCGCAGCTTCGGCGTCCGCTCTTACGCTCAGCGCGCAGGCGAACGTTCGGGATCTGGAAACGGTGCCCGGCCCCTACAGCACGGACGAGAAACCGAATTCCTGGGAGGACATCACCACCTACAATAATTTTTACGAATTCGGCACCGGTAAGGAAGATCCCTACCGCAACGCCCAGGAATTCGTTACCCGGCCCTGGAGCGTGAAGGTTTCAGGTGAATGCGATAAGCCGGGCGAATATGACTTTGAGGACATTATCGGACCGCATACGCTTGAAGACCGGGTCTACCGGCACCGCTGCGTGGAAGCCTGGTCCATGGTGGTGCCCTGGGTGGGCTTTCCGCTGGGCAATCTGCTTAAGCGTTTTGCGCCGAATTCGAACGCGAAGTATGTGCGCTTCAAGACCCTCTACGATCCCAAGCAGATGCCAGGGCAAAGAAGGGCTGTGCTGCGCTGGCCTTACGTCGAGGGTCTGACCATTGCCGAGGCCATGCACCCGCTGACACTGATGGCCGTGGGTGTCTATGGCAAGGAGTTACCCAATCAGAACGGTGCGCCAATGCGGTTGGTGATCCCCTGGAAATACGGGTTCAAGGGTATCAAGTCGATCGTGGAAATCGAGTTCACCAAGCGCCAGCCAGGAACCTCATGGGAAATGGCGGCGCCCAGGGAATATGGTTTTTACGCCAATGTGAATCCGGAAGTCGATCATCCCCGCTGGAGCCAGGCGCGCGAGCGCCGGATTGGTGGCGGCCTGTTTACCCAGAAACAGCCCACCCTGATGTTCAACGGCTATGCGGATGAAGTGGCAGAACTCTACGCGGGCCTCAACCTGCGCAAGAATTATTGATGACGCCAGGGTCGATCCGGGGCCTGAAGGCCTTGATGTTTCTTGTCTGCCTTGTGCCTTTGGCGAAGTTGGCGCTTGAAACATTTGGGTTGGCCGGCTTAAGCCTGGGCGCCAACCCGATCGAGGCGTTGATTCACCGGTTTGGCATTTGGGGCCTCAATTTCCTGTTGATCACGCTTGCGGTTACACCGCTGCGCAGGCTGACGGGCTGGAACTGGCTGATCCGATTTCGGCGCATGCTGGGTCTGTTTGCCTTTTTCTATGTGCTGATGCACTTCACGACCTATGCGGGGCTAGACCAGCGCTTCGATCTGGCGGTGATCCTGGAAGACATTGCCGAGCGGCCTTACATCACGGTTGGATTCTCCGCACTGGTCCTGCTGATTCCGCTGGCAGTCACATCCACCAATGGAATGATGAAGCGCCTGGGGAGGCGCTGGCAGAAACTGCACCGCCTGGTGTACCTCATTGCAATTCTCGGCGTCTGGCACTTTTTCTGGCAGGTCAAACTCGATACTCTTGAACCGCTGATCTATGCAATCATCCTGGCCTCGCTGCTGGGTTACCGACTCTGGAGAAAATATGAGCGTTCTGCGCACGCCCGATAGTTGTTTCGAGAATCTTTCAGGATTCCCGTTCGAGCCCCGCTACCTGGAAATCCATGATGACGATCTGGGGCCGCTTCGAATTCATTACGTGGACGAAGGCCCCCGGGACGGCCCGGTTATCCTGTGTCTGCATGGTGAGCCCACCTGGAGTTACCTTTACCGCAAAATGATCCCGGTGTTTAGTGCCGCCGGGTTTCGGGCGCTGGCGCCTGACCTGGTCGGATTCGGCCGCTCCGACAAACCATCAGAGCGCGCTGACTTCAGTTACCGCAAACACGTGCAGTGGATGGCCGATTGGATTGAGGCTGCCGGCGTGCAGGAAATCACGTTGCTGGGCCAGGACTGGGGCGGACTGATTGGTCTTCGCCTGGTGGCCGAGCACCCGGACAGGTTTGCCAGGTTCTCATTGTCCAACACAGGTCTGCCGACCGGAGATCATGCGGTCAGTGAGGCCTTTCACCGCTGGCGCAGGTTCAGCCAGGAGGATCCCGATTTCGATACCGGCTTCATCGTCAACCTGTTTGGTCACGGCGACCTGACGGATGATGAGGTCCAAGCTTACCGGGCGCCTTTCCCGGCTGATGAATTCAAGGCCGGGGCACGTCAATTCCCGGTGCTGGTGCCGACCGCGCCCGACGATCCGGCCTCGGAAGACAACCGCAAAGCCTGGAAAGCCCTGATGCAGTGGGAAAAGCCCGCGCTGATGTGTTTCTCGGATTCAGACCCGATCATGGCGGGTGGCGACAAGCCGTTTTTGAAGCTGGTGCCCGGCACACAGGGCCAGCCGCATATCACGCTGAAAGGGCGGCATTTTATCCAGGAGGAAGACGGCGAGAACTGGTCCCGGGCCGTGATTAACTGGATTCGGGGCTAGGTGTCCTTCCGGTAGCGGTATTTGAAGCGCCTTTTCTCCGGGTAAGGGAAGACGTCGGCCTGGTTCCCTGACAGGATATCTTCCTTGACCTGCTTCCACCACGCGGCCGTCATCAGGTCGGCGTGGTCTGTTTTGAAAACAGACATGTCCTTTGCGTTGGGAAAAAAGAAGGGGCCGAAGGTTTCCGGAAACACATCATTCTCTTCAACCGAATACCAGGGCTCATCCGACATCATGTCGTTGTAGTCGCGCGCGGGCGGCACCTTGCGGAAATTGCATTCCGTGATGTAGCAGATTTCGTCGTAGTCGTAAAAAACAACCCGGTCGTGGCGCGTGACGCCGAAATTTTTCTTCAGCATGTCACCCGGGAAAATATTGGCGCCGGCCAAATCCCTGATGGAATTTCCGTAATCCCTGATGGCCAGTTTCCTTTCCGCTTTCGAAGCCTGGGCCAGATAATTGTCCAGCGGCTGCATTCGACGCTCGATATAGATGTGCTTGATCACCAGCACGTCGCCATCGATCTCGATGGAGCTGGCCGCCTCTTGCTGCAGCTGCTTCATCAGGGAGGCATCGATGCGGTCCAGCGGCAAGGCCACGTTGGAGTATTCGAGTGTATCGGCCAGGCGGCCGACCCGGTCATGGTTCTTGACCAGCAGATATTTCTCCTTCACTTCCTGGCGCGAGGCGGTTTTGGGTGGATCGAAGCGGTCCTTGATCAATTTGAATACGAACGGCATCGAGGGCATGGTGAACACCAGCATGACCATGCCACGGACACCCGGCGCGACCTGGAATGTGTCCCGTGAATGCCTGAGATGATGTTGCAGTTCCCGGTAAAAAAGAGTCTTGGCCTGCTTCTGCAATCCCAGCATGGCGTACAGGTCGATCGTGGATTTTCTCGGCATGATGGACAGCAGGAAGGAAACATAGGCCGAGGGTACTTCCATGTCCACCAGGAAGTACGCGCGTGAAAAACTGAACAGCACAGCGACATCTTTCTGCCGCATCAACAGGCAATCGACAGTCATCGTGCCGTCATCATTGCGTAACAGGGGGATCACGAACGGTTGCTTGTCGGCGCCATTGATCAGGCGGCCGACAACATAGGCGGCTTTGTTGCGGAAGAACAGGCAGTCCAGCACCTGGATCTGATGGTTTGGCTGAGCTTTCCAGCCCGCTGGCCGCTGTTCCAGTACGGCATGCTCAAGGTAGCGAACATCGCGGCGCAGGTTTTCGAATGGGGCCTTGAGGCCGAAGCTGGTCAGGATTTCAAGCAGGCTGCGGCGCAGACCGTCGGTTTCCGGGTAGAAACTCCGGTAGGTCGGGCTGCTGCCCTCCAGGTGTTGCGTACTGATGGCGGGCCGCCAGAAAATATATTCACCCTTGTAGTAGTCTCTGTGAAGAACTCGGCAAGCTACTGAATTATAAAATGTTTCAGCACATTCAGCCTGCAGGTGATTCATCAGTTTGCCGATGAAGACCATCTTGATGCGCGGCCAGAATTCACTGTGTTTACCGGCATCGGGATAGCTTCGGTGAATCGCGTCGACCGTCTCCGCCACTCGTTGTTCATAACCCCGAGTACGCTCCCGGCTGACCTGCGCGGCCCGCTGCCAGTCGGCGTGTTCGAAACACTCCTTGCCTTCCCGGCTGTACTGCCGGAACAGGGAATAATGGCGGTCAAAACCCTCCAATATGGTTTGCGCGACGCCAGACCAGGTATCCATGTTCATGACCGCCGGCTCCCTATACGAGCTTATTCGGCCACTGTGAACAGGCCGATGCCGGCATCGGTGACCGCCTGGCTGAAGCGGGCCAGCTCACTTGCCATGAAACGGTCGACGGCCGCATTGGCTTCCGCGTAGGCCTGGTGGGCAGCAGCGATGTAAATTTCAGCCGTAGCCGAGGGGGCGTCGTTGCTGCTGCCTGTGTAGTACATAGCCATGCCGATCTGGTTGACCACCTTGTCGTCATTATAGGGCACACCCTTGGTGCGCGGCGGCGTGCGGAATTGTTTTTCCAGTTCATCCAGGCCTTTCTTGACCTCACCGGCTTGTTTGCTTAACGCTTCGAGGGCCTCTTCCTTGTCTTCGCCGGGGGGCTGCTTCTTGTTGATCAGGCCAAGCACGGTCTCGATATCCGACCGGGCATGCACGATGCGCTCGACGGACGAAACTGCTCTTTCCTGCAGTTCCTGAAGTTCCAGCAGGGTTTCATAGTTTTTCAGACGTGCCGCGGAGGTGACGCCGGAACGGGGATCGGGCAGGACCGTAATCCGGCTTGAAGTTTCAGTCGCTTTGCCATCTGTTGTAGCCAGGCTCAGGGTCACTTCGTAGTCACCTGCAGGTACTTCGACGCCGCCGGGCAGGCCGTCCTCCAGCTTGGCAGGCTCTGGTCCTGGCATCGGTCGAACGCCGTCCCGCTCCATGCCCCAAACGACGCGGTTTACGCCCTGGTGAACCTTCTGTTTCTGCTTGCGGATGATGTTGCCTGCTTCATCCCGGATGGTCATCTCGACTTTTGGTTGGCCATTCTTTTTCTTACCTGAGTCCCCGCGATCGTCCTCTGCCTGCTTTGCGCGTTGACTGATACTGCGTTGACGTTCGGTATCTTCATCGGGGTGAGGCAGGTCATCGCCGCTGGCCATAAAAGTAACCATCACCCCGTAGGGCTCGTTTTTCGCCCGGAATTCGCCTGATCCGGTGAAACGGGTCGATGGCGTTTGGTTGGCATCGTATTGCTGCCCCGGCGTGGTGGACAGGATTTGCAGGCGTTGATTGAACGTTGCTTCTGCCAGCCCGCGCAGGGCGCTGTAGTCGTCCAACACGTAAACGGACCGTCCGTGGGTTCCGAGCACCAGGTCGTTTTCACGTTCCTGTATGGCCATATCCATAACGGAAACCGTGGGCACACCGGCGGTGAATTTCGTCCAGTCGCCTCCGCCGTTGGTCGAGACAAAGAGGCCGAATTCGGTGCCGAGAAAAAGCAGCTCAGAATCTATATGGTCCTGCAGCACCGAGAGCGCGTAGCCCGAGAGGTCATCCGTCACCAGGCTGTCCCAGTCGCGGCCGTAGGCTCCAACCCGGTATATGTAGGGCTTCATATCTGAGCGGCGATGATTGTCGAATACCAGGAAGGCGGTTCCGGCGTCGTGAGGGGAGGGCGCGATCATCGGCACCCAGCTTCCTTCCGGAACTCCTTTGACGCGCGAGTCGATCCGCGACCAGTTCGCGCCGGCGTCACGGGTCACGTGGACCCGGCCGTCGTCCGTACCGACCCAGATCGTTCCAGCCTCCAGCGGGCTTGGCGCAATGGACACAATCGTGGTGAAGTTCTCCGCTGCGGTTACATCAAAGGTGAGCCCGCCGCTCTCCTTATAGGTTTGCCACTCAGGGTTGTTCGAGGTCAGGTCACCGCTGATGACCGTCCAGGTCGCACCGCGATCCGTTGATTTGTGGACAAATTGGCTGCCATAGTAAAGCGTGGCTGGATCGAAAGGGTCCTGGGCAATGGCGGCATTCCAATTGAATCGCAGTTCAATATCCGGGGCATGCGGTGCCGGGCGGATCATGCGCTGCTCGCCGGTGTCCAGATTCCAGCTAAACAGGTAGCCGCCCTGCGACATGACATAGCCGCGGCGGGAATTTTCAGGATCGGGCAAGGTATCGAAACCGTCACCGAAACCGACTTCCTGCCAGTGGAGATTGCGGATGCCGGCGTTTTCCCAAACCTCCGACGGGCCGCGCCAGGAACCGTTGTCCTGCATGCCGCCGTAGATGTTGTAAGGAAGATCGTTATCCACCCCGATGTGATAGAACTGGGAAAGCGGCAGATTACGCACGAACCGCCAGGTCTCACCACGATCGCGGCTGATCGCGATGCCGCCGTCATTGCCAAGAATCAGGTGCCTGGCGTCATTCGGGTTGATCCAGAAAGCGTGGTTGTCGATGTGGATCGTATTGGACGCCGCGCAGCAATTAACCACCGGATTCAGCTCAAACGTTTTCCCACCGTCGATAGACAGGCTGAGTCGATTGAAAATGTTATAGACCCGGTCGGCGATTTCCGGATCGGCCGCGACTTCGGTGTAGTAAAACGGCCGGATCGCGATGTCATGATCTTCATTGGTCCTGATCCAGCTTTCTC
>CAMYKC010000135.1 GCA_947258865.1 uncultured Lysobacterales bacterium | reverse complement strand
GTTCTCGCCCTGGAAAATGTCGAAGCTGGCGATCAGTTCGAAGCCGATTCCGGACATCCATTGTGCGAGTTGTTGCGGGGTGATCCGGTCCTCGGGAATATCCCATTTTTTCGCGATGGGGTCATCGAATTCCTGCTCGACGATGGCGATCCGCCCACCCGGCTTCAGCGAGGCAACCAGTAGTGCGAGGTAACCCGGCCGGTCTACGACGTTGTGAAAGACATCGTGAAAAAAGACCAGGTCGAGATGGCCTGGCGGAAGATTGGGGTCGTCCCCCTTCCCCAGAATCATCTGGAGATTAGTGACATCCTCCTTTTCTGCCTTCTCGGCAATGTAATCCAGAAGAGTCGGCCAAATCTCCTGGGCCAGGACCATGCCAGAGGGCGCAACGGCTTTGGCAAATGGGATCGAGAAGGCGCCCGTACCGGCGCCGATGTCGGCCACCAAGTCACCCGGCTGCAATTCCAGGCTGGCCACGACATCGTCAATGCGCAGGCCTGGTATCCGGTCGGGCCGCTCCAGCCGTTCGATCCAGGTCTGACCAGGGGTCGGGTCGCGGGTATTCTCCTGGTATTGATCAGATGCCGAAAAAGTTTCGAGACCCCATACCATGACGACAATCCCAGCGAGGAAAAAAATTACTGATCGATGGGGCATGGCTATATTTCTGTTTCGAGCACCACAACCGGGATCTCACGCGCTGTTGCCGCCTGGTATTCGTTATATGGCGGATAGATCTCAACAAGCTGTTGCCACAACGTTTCGCGTTCATCGCCTTCTGCAGTGCGAGCCTTTGCGCGGTAATGATCGTGGGCCACCTGGATTTCGCAATCCGGATTGGCCAGGAGATTCAAATACCAGGCCGGGTGGGAAGGGGCGCCGCCCTTCGATGCGATGATGACGAAGCCGTTATTCACTTTTTTATAGATCAGGGGAAGCACACTGGGCCGCCCCGATTTCCGGCCTGTAGTGCTCAGCAGCAAAGTGGGCAGCAAGCCCGGTCCGCCTGCAGCTGTGGAATCCCATAAATGACCCTTGTCCGGGTCTTCTCGATATAGTTTGATGTGATCAAATATCCAGCCGGGCAGTCCTGTACCGGTGCTTTTTTCAGTCATGATAGTCGTCTCCAGAATGAAACTAAGATTTGCGGTGAAATTCTCTCTTCCTCATATTATCGGGATCGATGGTCTCGCGTATTAACCTGACCTGCTTCTGCGTGGGTGGCCTGGTTTCAGGTACAGCACTTTCAGGCATTTGCAGTTCGAAGCCGGTCGCTTCCGTGACCTGGCCGATTGAGACATCAGGGTGGGTAGACCGGAGCTGCATTCTCTTGCTCGTGGGATGAAAATCCATCACGGCGAGGTTGCTCACAACGAGTTGTGGGCCACCCTGTAGCCCCAGGCGTTCGCGGGCATCTCCACCGTTGAGGTAGCCGGCAGCACTGACAAAATCCACCTTCTCTACCATCGACCGCGGAGAATGATTCGGGTTCCAGTAGTACAGTTTCTTGCCGATCGAACCCATATCGGCCAGTCCGGCCGTTCCGGGCAGCCTGACTCTTGGTGCATGGTAGTCATCGCCGATTACTGAATTGTTGGCGTTGCCAAACTGGTCAAGTTGAGCAGCGCCCACGCAGAATTTCTTGATCCAGCGGCCGTTCAACACGAAATTCCAGAAATCACTGTACTGCTCGATATACATAATGGAATCACGCCACAGGGGTGCTTCCAGCGTGGAAGCGGGGATACGGTCAGGCCGGGATTCCAGACCACCGGAACTCGGCAGCCATACCAGGTCCGGGGCGTGGGTGAGCCTGGCCAGCATGAATGCCGCCACCGGGATAAAGGAGGCCATGCCGTTGCAGCACTGATCACCATTCCGGAACTGGTCCGCCAGCACAGCGATCATCAGTTCATCGACAGTGTAGTCTTCGGCCGCCGGGCTGTTCTGCCAATCTGTCATCAGCCGCGCTTTTCCCATTTTTCAATTCGGCTGAGGGTTGCCACACCGCCAGCGGCATCCAGGTACTCCTCTTGCGTCGACGGTGTCAGAACATGGCGGTCGAGAAAAGCAGACACTGCCTCGTCATCACGGGACACGTCTGTCCACTCACGGTGGAAACGGCTGTCATATCCGTAATTGGGGAAGAAAGAGGTCGGGTGGGCGCCAAAGGGCACTTCCACCAGCGCGTCGACCATGAACCCGGGCAGTATGGTCCGGTCCGGGTGGCGGCGCATGACCTCGGTATCGACGATTTCTTCAGCCGTAACGATCACACATTTTGCCGCCTTTGGCATGATGCCGATATCCGGCCACAGGACCGTTGGCTCGTATTGGATATTGCCGTAGCGGTCCGCCCGGTGCGCATGTATCAAGGCCACATCAGGAATGAGCGCCCGGCAGGCCACGACCGGAAAGCCGCCGAAAGGATCGTCCAGCATTTTCAGGTTTTCGGGATTCTGTGCAATCAGGTCGCTGCCGATCGCACCCCTCGAGGGCAGGAAAGGAAGGTTTCTGGCGCCGGCGCCGAGCCTGGCGTTCAGCAGGGTTTCCGACAGTTCCTCGACCCTGATCCGGCCCGCCTCGACGGCCTTGCGGTACTGCTGGCACAGGCCGAACTGCTCCATCGAGACCGCTGCGCCGATCAGGCGGTTGATCACACCGGCGGCTGCGAGCCAGTCCACGGCCATTCCACCCACCAGCACCACCAGGCCCAGCTCGCGCTTTTCCTGGCGGATAAGCTCCCTAACCAGTGCCATCGGTGCGGCCTGTGTCGCCATGTTCTGCAAGGCAACCACGTTTCCGTCGTCGACCAGCGCGATGGCTTCAGCCAGGGTCGTGAGTTTTTCCTGCATCAGACCATGAAAGAGCCGTTTTGGGGGAGCAGCGCACCACCATCCACGACAATGGTCTGGCCAGTAACGTAGGCTGCTTCTTCGCTTGCCAGATAGAGCATGGCGTGAGCGATTTCAATGGGTTCGCCCCAGCGCTTAAGCGGCACATACTGCGCCATCCGGTCGCGCCGCCGCTCAGACAGGGCGCTTTGGACGCCGGATGTCATCACCAGTCCCGGTTCCACGCCGTTGACGGTAATCCTGTACTGTGCGAGTTCCATTGCCGCCGCTTTGATCAAACCGGTCAGGCCGGCCTTGGAGGCGGCGTAGTGCGCGCAACCCGGCACCGCGACATAATTGCCCTGGACCGATGATGTGAAGAGCACCCGTCCGGACCCGCGCTTCTTCATGGCCGGTATGCAGCTTTTGGTCAGACGATAGGCGCTGGTCAGATTCACATTGAGAACCTCGCGCCATGAGTCGTCGTCCATCTCCTCCAGGGGGTTGTACGGGAAGATCCCGGCGTTGTGAACGAGAATGTCGATGTTTTCAAACCGCTTCAACGCTGCTGAAACCAAGTGTTCAACTCCTTCCGAAGTGCCAATGTCCGCCACGACACCATAGGCGGCACAGCCATCGCGTATGATGTCTTCAACTACGCCAGTCACTTTGGTTTCGCTGCGGGCATTCACAATGACCCGCGCCCCTTCTGCTGCGAACAGGCGGGCTATCGATTCGCCGATGCCCTGTCCGGCACCCGTGATGATGGCCACTTTGCCGTCGAGGCGTTTTTTGTCAGGCTTGGTCACGCTTCCACCACATGCCTGATACCTTCAAACATTTTCCCGTAAGATTTGCGCAGCAGTCTGGCCACTTCGTCAAATTCCGGTCCGCTCTCAGCCATTTCCATCGTCCCCTGCCAGGTCAATCGACATTGTTTGTCCGAAATACTATCGATTTTTCCCCGCGCCCGGTAAGACAACAAACCCCAGGGTAAGGGATCAAGCAGTGACAGTTCCAGCACTCCGGCTGCTGCATCGACTCCGTCGAGCCTTTCTGAAATCTTCAATCCTTTCAAGGTGACCAGGTGACGAATTGACCCGACGCCTTGTCCCTCCATTTTCAGGCTTTGAACATAACCATCTGGCATCCAGTCAACGATTGCAGCCCAGTCGCTCAGCAACTCCCATACGGCCGATGCCGGGGCATAGAATTCCGCCGCATCCGTGATGGTTTCAACGTGGCTCAAGCTGCAGGTGCACTCATCTCCGCACCGGGGACCGGGTTGAAGTAGTGGATGACGACATGGCGTTTGGCGATTTTCCAGACGCCGTCTCGCCTCTCGAAGTCATCGGTGTAGGTGGCGCTGATCATTTGTACGATATCGTCCTTTGTGGCGCCCATGCAGTCCACGTTGCACACGCCTCTCGCGTGATCGGGGTCGCTGAAGTCCAAACGCAGGTTCGAAGTGAGGTGGTGGGTTTCGCGCCAGACCGGGTAGAGGATTTCGTACACCGCCTCACGGATACCTTCATGGCCGTGAAAGGTGCCGAACGGAGGCCCGATCTCCCACACGGCATCCGGGTGCCAGATCCCGATGAAGCGGTCCCAGTCGTGAGTGTCGAATCCCAGGCAGTAATCGGTCACGAGGTCGCGCAGCGCCGCCCGGCTTTCCAGTTGATCTACCCTGCGCAGAAGGGCTTCCATCATCTCTTGTGTGGTTTTGCTACCAGTCATTTTTGTGCCCTTTCATTCATCGCCCTCATGCTGTTGGTCATCACGTCAAAAGGTAAATCCACCGGTCAATTTCGCAGTGCTCCCTGTTCAATCCACAGCCGGATGGTCTCGATCTGGTCCTGAGCCAGAGGAGGTTGCTGGATTGGCATCAACTGTCCCGATCCGCCAACCGACTCCCCCGTCTCGATGAGCTTGATATAGAAGTAACTGCTTTCCGGGGAGCCGGGTTCTACCTGTAACAGCGGACTCTGTTTCGACGGAATTCCGACCAGTTCGGACCAGGCGTCGGGATAAAGGCTCAGCCCACCCTGTGCACCGCCTGGCAGATGGCACATCACGCAGTAATTGTTCAGGATGGGAACCACATCCCGTTCGAAACTGGGATCTTGTGCATGTGCACTGCTGATTACTGCCGTCAGAGCAAGCGCAAACAGCCGGATCATGAGGCGGGGTCAGGCACTGTGCCGCGGCTCCTTATGCGCGGCGTTCGCGGCGATAAAGCCAAAAGTCATCGACAGGCCCAGCGTGTGGCCCGCTCCGTAATAAGCTTCCCCGGAAGGGCTGGCAATACAGTTCCCCGCTCCATAAAGGCCAGGGATGGGTTTGTCCGCGGTATCGAGCACCCGGGCGCTGGCGTCGATGGCCGGTCCGCCACAGGTATCCAGGGCGCCGGCGACGAGAATCATTGCGTAGTACGGTCCTTCATCCCTGAAGGGGTGCATGGTGACGCTGGGTCCCTCATTGGCCGGCCACCCGCTGTCTGCCTTCATCGGCGAAAATACCTGGTGCCACTCACTGTCGTAGGCGGCCTCGCCGCGCTGGAAGTCTTCATCTTTCCCCGACCGGGCAAAGCCATTGAATTTTTTGATCGTCTTTTCCAGGTTGTCTGTAAAAGAAGGCGCAAGGGCAACACCGCCCGTGTGCGACGCAATCTCGCCAAGTCGTGAATCGATTTTCCTGGCCAGGTCTGACAATGAATTGCCCCTGAGCACAAAGTTCGTGTTTTCGGGATCGGCGGGTATCGGATAGACCCCGGCAAAGCCTTCCGCACTGCGTTGGTCGTAAACCATGAACAACAGTTGATTCGGGAACTCCGCCCGGGATGCATCATAAATCCCGTGAGCTTCCGTGCGGTCGTTGTAATTCCGGTTTTCGTTTACCACTCGCACACCATAGCGGTTCACCTGGATCATGGAATCACCGGCTGGGAAAAACACCCCGGCAGCCAGTTTCGAGCTTTGTAAAGCCTCCTCCAGCAGGACCTGGGTGCGCCAGGCGCTGGACATGATACCCATCCGGGCGCCGGCCGCACCGGCCATATTGATAAAATCGCCGGTGATCCAGGGCATGGCGCAGGAACCCCACAGGCGGTTTGGCTGATACATGCTGACAAACTCGGGATTGTGAATGTAGCCGCCGGTGCCAAAAATGGCTGCCTTACGGGCGCGGACCCTGACTGTCGCATCGCCGGATTCGGCTTCCACGCCGATCACGCGGCCTTCCGGGTTCAGAATCAGCTTCATCGCCCGGTGATTGGTCAGAAGCGGAATTCCGCGCTTCTTCACCGCGCCGTTCAATTGCTTCATCAATTCCGCGCCGCCACCCATGGTTCCGTCTTCCTTCAACGGCCCGAGTGCTCTGCCCGCAGGCACCTTGTTTTCCGGAACGTGGTCAAGGTAGTCGGTTGCGGGGCGATCGAGAAAGAACATGCGCCATTCGGCCACATTGAGCGCGCCCTGGCCGCGCAAGCTGTCGACACAACGGGATGCGTTGTCATAAAAAGCTTCGAGAAGCTCAAATTCGTTCGCAGACAGGCCAAGTTGGGGGTCGCTGGAGTTGTAGGTCTCGGGATAGGAAAATCGCGCCATGTACTTCAGGCAATCCTCTTTCTTGTCCTCGATACCCTTAGCCTTGAGCGTGAAATTGTCGGGTGCCCACAAAACTCCTGCGGATTTCGCGGATGTGCCTCCCGTAATGGGCGCCTTCTCCAGCACAATAACCGAGTCGCCATTGTTATGCGCAGTGATGGCCGCGGTTGCGGCACCCACGCCGCTCCCGACCACCAGGATATCGGTCTCG
>CAMYKC010000134.1:2429-9106 GCA_947258865.1 uncultured Lysobacterales bacterium | reverse complement strand
GTGTGGCTGATCATCCTCTCAAACCAGCTACGGATCGTCGCCTTGGTAGGCTTTTACCCTACCAACTAGCTAATCCGACATAGGCTTATCTCAAAGCGTAAGCTTAAATCAGAGGCCCACTTTGCTCCGTAGAGCATATGCGGTATTAATCCGGATTTCTCCGGGCTATCCCCCACTTCAAGGCAAATTCCTATGCATTACTCACCCGTCCGCCACTCGACAGCGACAAGTTCACCCCGAAGGGTTCACAGCGTCCTGTTTCCGTTCGACTTGCATGTGTTAAGCATGCCGCCAGCGTTCAATCTGAGCCAGGATCAAACTCTTCAGTTTAAAAATTTTCGATTTCTGACCAGAAGCCGGACCCGAAAGTCAGACCTGCAGTCTTCCATCTAAGTATTTATAGCTGAAAGCTGTTCCTTGCTCCCGATTACATAAAATCAGGGCATGGTCGCTTTCGTTAATAACAAATTCACCAACGCGAGCGCCCACACAAGTTACCTGTATCTTTTTAAAGAACATCCCGCACACGAAAAGCACCACGGCTAAAACCCTCTCGGTTCGCCGCGCCGGAAGATTCAAAACTTCAGAATCTCCACCCGGTGCTGGGCGGGCCGCCCATTATATATCGACAGTGAATTACCGTCAACGTTCGACCGGAAAAATTATTAGTAAATACAGTTCCGGGGGGCGCTTATTCCAGCTAACGGATCAGCCGGACAGGAGGCGCATTATAGGGGGTATTGGTCTTGCGTCAAGCACTATTTGTCAATTTGGAATCATTAGTCGGATGATCGCCGGTTAATCGACGGTGGCGTGTCCTTCCACGCCTGACATTTGCCGCTCCAGACGCCGGCGGATGCGGTCGAGCTGCAAGTCGCCGCAGGCGCCCGGCGAGACCCGCTGGGCCAGGCTGGCAGCCGGGTCGGGAGCATCCATTTCAGCCAGTTTCTCCTTGGCGGCGAGGTAAGCCGTACGAAAGGGGACGCCCCTCGCGGCCTGTTCGAGCGCCATGTCCGTAGCAAACATCTCAGCCGATATGGCTTCAGCCATAAGCTGCTCATTGAACGTCAGCCCATGCACCAGGGCCGGCACGATGGCCAGGGCTTGCAGGGAAGCCTTCATTCCGCGAATCAAAGGAGCCTTGGTCAGCTGCAGATCGCGCTGATAACCGGAGGGCAAAGACAACACGGACTGGATTTCGGCGATCGCAGCCGCGGGAGTAGCCGCCCGCCCCCGCAACAGCTCAACCACGTCCGGATTGGATTTATTCGGCATGATCGAGGAGCCGGTAGTGTATTGTTCCGGCAGGCCGATGAAACCGAATTCGCTAGTGGTAAACAGGCTGAGGTCCCAGGCCAGCCGCCTGACGTCCTGCATGGCGTGCCAGGCAGCCTGTAATGCCATGATCTCGAACTTGCCCCGGCTGTTTTGCGTGTACATCGGGTTGACCTGGAGGCGGCCAAATCCGAGGTCCTTCGCAACGCCATCCCGGTCCAGCGGCAGGTTAACGCCGTAGCCCGCCGCGGTCCCCAGCGGGCTGCAATCGATCAATTCCAGTACCTCGCCCGCAAACACCCGGTTGTCGGTGAACGCTTCAGCAAAACCGCCCATCCACAAGCCCACGCTGGAAGGTACCGCACGTTGCAGATGCGTGTACCCGGGCATCGGTGTATCGGCATGAAGCTCGGCTTTATGCAAACAGGCCAGTGCAATCCGGCCACACAGTTCCACCAGCCTGGCCAGGCATTCCTTCAGATACAGGCGTGTAGCCACTGCGACCTGATCATTACGGCTGCGGCCGGTATGAACCTTCGCGCCAGTTTCACCAGCCTCGCCAGTTAGAAAAATCTCGATAGCCGAGTGTCCATCCTCGAATCGCTCGTCGAGGACAAAACGCCCGGTTTCGAATGCCTCGAGCAACTGGTCCAGCAGGCCGCACAGCGTGTCTTTTTCCTCCTCGCTGAGGATCCCGATGCGCTCGAGGCCGCGCACGTGCGCTGCGGAGGCGCGAATATCGAACGGAAACAGTTCACGATCGAGGACAACGTCTTCACCCGCCATGAAGTCCATAATGCTGCTATCAGTCTGTTCGTCTTTGTCAGCCTGCCAAATGTAGTTCTTCATGCCATGTTTCCTTGATGGGCGTCCAGCCCGGTCATTGCGTCGAGCCCGAATGCAAGATTCAGATTCTGCACAGCCTGCGTGGCGGCGCCTTTCAACAGGTTATCCAGCACAGCGACCAGGGAGACGCTGCAGGGATTGGTTTCGCTCACGGAGAACCCGCCCAAAACGAGCCGGTGGCTGCCGCGGACTTCTTTGACCTCGGGCATTCCGGCACGCACTTTGATCAGGGGGCTCCCTGCGTAAAATTCCCGGTACAACGCAAGCAATCCCCGTTCCGTTTGTCCGTGGAGCAGTTCCACCGCCAGGGTCAGGCTGATACCCCGGAAAAAAGAGGCCACATGCGGCAGGAAGCGGATTTCACGGCCAATGTGATAAGACACTTCCTTTTCGTGCACGTGGTCTACCAGTGCATAGGGCAGCAGATTGTCAGCGAGCACATCGGTGTCATTTTTTCGAGAGGGAGATTTACCCGCCCCGCTGAAACCGGACACCCCGAAAGCGACGGGCGCTCCAACGAGCTGATCGAGCAGTGGGGCTAGCGCAAGCTGCACACCGGTCGCGTAACAACCCGGGTTGGCGATACGCTTCGCGCCGAAAAGTTGCTCACCGAACCTTTCGGGCTGGCCGTAAGCCCATTCGGAATCGAAGCGGTAATCCGCGCTGAGATCAACCACGACGGTGTCGGGATGATGCTCATCGATCACCTGGACATAGCGTGAAGCCAAACCGTTGGGTAGAGCCAGTACGCAGGCATCAGCTTTCGATTTTTCCAATGAGCGCGGCCGGATTTCGGAAAACACCAGGTCGCTGCCTTCCATACCCCTTAAATGTGCATTGACCGGCTGGCCGGCGGCGCTTGATGAACCAACAGCGACAATTTCGAATTCAGGGTGCCGGTGCAGCAAAGGCAGCAGTACGGCTCCCGTATATCCGCGCGCGCCAATAACAATTACTTTATTCATCTTTTTGCTCTACCCAGCTTTCCGCTCGTTCCAGGCAGTCTTCCTTGCAGCGCCTGAGCTGATCGAAGTCATCAATTCCTACACTGAAAGCCACCCATTTGTCTTTGGTGACACTCGTATCGGCCTGGTCGAAGTACCAGGGAGTGATCGCGTTATCCGTTCTCGACCGCCAGTAAAGCGCAGGGCACCTGTGAACCAGGGCCTGCCAGACTGCGGCGCCGAGGCCAGCGCCCTGTGCCTCGGGCGTCACTGCAAACTTGTCGAGGTAGGGCACGCCATCGATGCCTTTGAGCACGATGGCCATGGCTCCGCAGGACTCACTGCTCAAAATGCATTCCAGCGGCAGGTTATCGAAATAATCCCCTTTCAGCTTGCGGTCAAAACTCTGCTCCAGCAGGCGGGCTGCTTTTTCGCGGAACTCCGGACTGAATTCGGCATTTTCGATGATTTCCTCTCCAACGCGGATCAGCGTACCGGCGCCCCGGTGCGTGAACAATTCACGAGCGAGATTATCCACGGAGGTAATCGAAACCGAAGCACTGTCCGGCAGGCCAGACAATAGCTGGCTGATCTGCTCCAGTTTCAGGAGCATGCCGGAATGAACCCACTCCTGCTCCACCAGCCACTCGTAATCGGTGCGCAGGCTGATCGCCGAGATAATGCGTCCCGACTCGTCCAGCAGCCCGCCGGTGCCGGTCAGGAAAATGATTTTGTGCGGTTTAACCTCCCGGATGAGCTCCCGCGCGGCAACATCCGCATTGATGTTCATGACCTGGCCTGTCGGGCTTTCGCCGAGGCAGGCTACCACCGGCAGAATGCCGCGATGGACAGCATCCCGAACGGCTTCCAGGTCCACCCTGTGAATGTCGCCGACCAGGCCCAATTCATCCTGGTCCAGGTAGTCACAAACAAACACGCCGTGTTGAATACCCAGCGCCCTCACACCCTGGTCTTCGAGTGCACTCACCAGCCGCCGGTTGGCCCTGTAAATCACGGGCCTCGCCACTTCCATGACATCAGGAGTAGTCACGCGCAAGCCCCGGCGCTTCACCGTCTGGATGGACGCCTGCTCCAGTGCAACGTCGAGCTGAGGGCCGGCACCGTGCAGGATTATCGGCATCAGGCCAAGGTTGGCCAGGAATGCCAGCGCGGCTGCCAGCGGTTCCAGTTGTTCTTCCAGCACTACGCCGCCGATCTTGATGACTGCGAACTGGAGGTCATCCTCGCTGTACTGCTTCAGGTAATAACGGGCCTCCCGGCTGGTTCCCAGCTGGCTCAGGACCTGATTCACCACGCGTCTCAGTTCAGCCATCGCTCTTCACCACCCGCCTGTAAAGTTCGTATGCCGTTTCCAGTTGATCCAGTTCAACCCATTCATCCGCCGCATGGGCTTGCTCGATATGGCCGGGGCCCATGACCAGGGCAGGCAATCCGGCCAATGAAAAAATCGAGGCCTCGGTCCAGAAATCGACCGGCTCCCCGACCGGCAGGCCATGTAATTCACAAAACGCCCGTGCTGCCGTATCGTCCTGCCCACTGGCTGGCAGTGGCTCTCCCATGAACGGGACTTCCCATTGTGCACTGACCGACGGATCGGCGCAGGCCTGAATTTCCTTCAGGAAAGCCTCATTGGACTGTCCCGGCCGCAGGCGGGCGCTCCAATGAACGAAGGCGCCGCCTGCAATTACGTTACTCTTGGTGCCGCCATCGATGATCCCGATGTTCAGACAGCTTCCTGGGTCCGCAGGCGCAGTTTTGACGGATTCCGCCACTTGCAGCGCACGGGCCGCCCAGCGCGCCGCCTGGTGATTGGCATTTTCCCTCAGGGCCCTGGCCTCCGAGGAATGGCCCGGCTCGCCGTGAAAACGGGTTTTTACGGAGAGGAATCCCCGGTGTCCCAACACTGCCTTGCAGGAGGTGGGTTCAGCCACAATGATGTGCTCGAATTGCTCCGCCTTGCCTGTTTCGAGAAAATTCGAAACGCAGCAGCCGCCGGCGCCTTCCTCGTCTGAGGTAAACAGCAGTGCCATATTTTCAGCATCCTGCTGCGCCAGGGTCAGCAAGGCTGCCGCGGCGCCCTTGATGTCACAGGCGCCGCGCCCATGGGCCCGTCCGTCCGCGATGAGCAGCTGCTGCGGGTCACTGGACCATCCTTCGCCGTTGGGAACGGTATCGAGGTGAACGTTGAACAAAACTTTCGGCATTCCGCGCTGTGCAAACCAGCTGACATGCCCATCCTCGTAATCCCAGATCAATGTGTCGAATTGCGCGCCCACCGCTTTGTCGCAATAGGTGAAAATCGGCGAGTCCCCATCGATCCGCCGTGGCGGGTTCTGGGTGTCGCAGGCGATCAGCGCCTCGAGATGGCCCAGAAGGGCGGATAAATTCATCCCTGAGACCCCCGGACCTTGCCGGCCAGCGTGGTGCTTTGTCCCAGAAGCTTGATGAAGCCCACCGCCTCTTCCGGGCTCCAATCGGCACTTTGCGCGTATACGGCATCCGGATTCTGCAACGCGTAAGGTGTGTCGACCGCGACCGCCCTTAGCGATCCACCCTCGGTGTGCAGCGTCACTTCACCGGTGACCACCGCCTGGGAACTGCGCAGGTAGGCTTCCAGGTCTTGCTTGTGTGGCTCGTAGAAAAACCCGGTGTAGACCAGTTCGGCCCAACGGTCACTGACCACCTGGCGGAACTGGTTCTGGTATCTCGTATTCACCAGGTCTTCCAGCGCCTGGTGAGCTGTTAACAGTCCGTCGATACCAGGGCATTCGAAAGCGATGCGGCCCTTGAGCCCGATGGTGACGTCACCCGTATAGATGTGCCGACCGATGCCCCAGGCGCCCAGGTGCTCATTGAGCGTTTTGAGAATTGCAGGACCGGCGAGTCTCTCACCGTCCAGGCTCACCGCCACGCCACGCTCGAAACCCACTCGGGTCTGCAGCGTCCCCTGCGGCCAGTCTTCACGGCCCGCCGTCATTGTCCAGGCGTCAGCAGCCGGCGGTTGGTACTCATCGATCTCACTGCCGGAAATCGTCACCCCGAGCAGGTTTTCGTTGATCGAATAACGGCTGGCCGAGGACTCAACTTCGATACCTGCTTCCGCCATCACCTGCAGTTCATAATCGCGCACCGCCCGGACCCGTGACTGAAGGTCGCGTATGGGTGCGTTGATTTCATAATCTCCGAGGCTGTAAACGGTCTGGTCGAAGCGCAACTGGTCATTACCCATGCCGGTACAGCCGTGCGCGAAATGTTTCGTGCCCAGCTCATCGCACAATTGCAGGCACCGTTTAACGATCAGGTAACGGTCTGAACATAGCAGCGGGTATTCACCCCGCATCCGGGCATGGCTCCATAAAAGCGGCCTGACGAACTCATCCCAGATTTCCTGGGCCGCATCGATCTCGTAGTGCTTCGTTGCGCCCAGGCTGTCGGCCCTGGAGCGGATGTATGCCTTGCCGTCCTCGTCCACTCCTCCGGTATCGACGAACGCCGTGTGCACTTCGAACCCCTGTTGTATGAGGTCCAGGACGCAATAGCTGGTATCCAGTCCGCCGGAAAAGGCCAATACGATTTTTTCGCTCATCTTCT
>CAMYKC010000134.1:0-2422 GCA_947258865.1 uncultured Lysobacterales bacterium | reverse complement strand
ATCAATTTCATCGCAGGAGCGGGACATGTCCGCGGTTGCGCCCATGGGACGTTCCTACAGATTCGCTCCCAACAGCCTCATCATGATTGCTTTTTGCACATGCAGGCGATTCTCGGCTTCATCCAGCGCCACGCAGTAGTCCGCGTCCATGACACCGTCCGTGGCTTTCACATTACGCCTCAAGGGCAGGCAGTGGCTGAACAAGCCATTGTTGGTCAACGCCATCTTTTTTTCATCCACGATGAAGTGCCGATAGTTTTTACGCAGTTCCCATTCTTCCCCGGGCTGGCCATAAAACGGCAGGGCGCCCCAGCTCTTGGCGTAGACGACATCCGCATCCGTATAAGCTTCTTCAATATCATGAGTCGCACCAAACGATCCACCGGACTGAACAGCAAATCGGCTTGCAGCCGTCTCGAATTGTGGATCCAGCCGATAGGCTTCTTCCGGGCAAAGCAGGGTGACATCCATTCCGAACTTGCTGGCAATCAACAGGGCTGAATTGGCCACCGCGGTGTTCAGCGGACGCGGATGCCAGGTCCAGGTCAACACGAACTTCCTGTTCTTCACTTCACCCTGGTGCTCCTTGAGTGTCATCATCAGGGCCAACTCCTGGCAGGGATGGACGATGGTCTCCATATTGATCACCGGCACCGTGGCGTGTTTTGCGAGCGAACGAATCACAGCATCTTCACGGTCGGTCGGCCAGTCCTTGAACAATGGGAAAGCCCGCAGGCCAATCAGGTCGCAATAGCGGGAAAGCACACCGGCCACCTCGGCGATATGTTCCTCCGCCTCACCCTCCATCACGGCCCCCGGTTTGAATTCAACCCCCCAGGCATCTTTGCCTGGCTGCAAAACAATGGCAATTCCGCCGAGTTGTTGCATCCCGAGGTCAAACGAGGTCCGCGTCCGCATGGAGGGATTGAGGAACATCAAAGCAATGGACTTTCCCCGTAAATTTTCGTGGATGGGGTCCTGTTTCAGATCGGCGGCGAGCTTCAACAAGCCATCCAGTTGCTCGACGGTCCAGTCCATGGTGCTCAAAAAATGCTGCATTTGCTGATCTCCATAGCAAAAAACCCAGCCAGCGGCTGGGTTTTCTTCGACTTTATTGATGAATCTGACTTATACGGCAACCCAGCCCGGATTTAAATTCCAGGGTCGGCGCAGGTGGCGAAAACCGAAAGTTGCCGGCACAGTAATCATGCCGTTGAATGTAAGTAATTTTTCGGGCCATTGCAACCGCCCTGACAATGCTGCTTAAACCGCCTCCAGCGGAATCTCCACCACGGTATCGCGATTGCGCATCAACAACCAGCGCACCAGTGCCGGCAGAATGACAATCGCGCCGACCATGTTGGCCAGGAAAATGAACGACAGCAGGATGCCCATGTCCGCCTGGAACTGGAGCGTAGAGAAAATCCACGTACCCACACCGGCCGCCAGGGTGAAGCCCGTAAAGATAACCGCGCGGCCCGTGAGCCTGAGGGTCCGGTAGTAAGCCTCGCGGAGCGTGAAGCCCTCCTGCAGCAGGATATCCAGGCGGTTGTAAATGTAGATACCATAGTCCACACCGATACCCACACCGAGCGCCACCACCGGCAGCGTATTGACTTTCAGGCCGATACCATAGGTTGCCATCAGGGCTTCGGCCAGCGTGGAAACAACCACCAGCGGGAGAACGATGCAAAGAGTACCCAACACGGTCCGGTAAGTGACCAGGCAGAGAATGATGATCGAGCCGAACACCAGTGCCAGCATCGGCTTCTCGGCGGCCGCAATATCCTCGTTGGTAGCGGCCATGACGCCGACATTTCCGGTAGCGAGCCGGAATTTCAGGCTTTCGGCTGTCACCTCGCCCGGTTCATCGGCCATTTCTTCCAGCACTTCGTGCTGCAACTCGAACTCGACGTCGCCGATGTTCAGCTCTTCCCGCAAATCCTTCACCCGGTTGACGACCCGGGCGATGGTTTCCGCCCGGTGGTCTGATGTGAACACCATGATGGGCATGGCGCTGCAGTCACGGTTCAGCAGACCGGTGTCGGTCTCGATGTTACTCAGCGCCTGGCGCATCACGTAGTTGTCGCGCGGTAGAATCCGCCACTTGATATTGCCCTCGTTCCAACCGGAATTGACGACCTTGGCGACCATGGGCAGCGTGATCGTTTTCTGAACGCCCTCGACGTTGGCCAGGTTCCAGGCGAAACGGTCCATCGCCTCCGTTACGTTGTAATTTTCGGTGCAGGCGTCGGGTATGGTTTCCGCGACTATGGTGAGCACGTCAACACCCAAGGCAAACTTCTCGGATATAAAGACAGCGTCCTGGTTATAGCGCGATTCGGGTCTGAGCTCCGGTACCCCGGCTTCAGAATCGCCGATTTTCGTGTCCTGGGCCTTCCAGAATCCCAAACCGAACAAA
>CAMYKC010000133.1 GCA_947258865.1 uncultured Lysobacterales bacterium | reverse complement strand
TGATCATGGCCGGTACCCTGAACCTACGGGAAATCGTGCTGGCCCAGCAAGGCGGGATTCTTGACTGGTTCTGGCTGCCGCTGCTGCCATTGTTCGTCATCTATGTTATTTCAGGAGTGGCTGAGACGAACCGCGCCCCATTCGATGTGGCGGAGGGTGAATCGGAGATCGTTGCCGGTTTTCACGTGGAATACTCGGGTTCGGGCTTCGCCGTGTTTTTCCTCGCCGAGTACGCCAACATGATTCTGATCTCCGCGCTGACCGCGATCATGTTTACCGGCGGTTGGTTGTCTCCGTTCGAAGGCGTCCCGTTGATCGGCGATACTCCCCTGGGCGAGGGCAGTATCTTCTGGCTCCTCGGCAAAACCGTGTTCTTTATGTACTTGTTCCTGTGGTGGCGGGCAACTTTCCCGCGCTACCGTTATGACCAGATCATGAGGCTGGGCTGGAAAGTGCTGATACCGATCACGATTTTCTGGGTGATGGTGGCGGCGGTCTTTTCGGTTTTCGGCCTGGTGGTTAGGGGTAGCTGAATATGGATGCTGTTAGGCGATATTTCAAAAGCCTGTTGTTGCTTGAATTGATGCAAGGCCTTGGCGTTACGCTGCGCTATTTTTTCCGGCCTAAATTCACCATCAACTACCCGGATGAGAAAACCCCGAAATCGAACCGGTTCAGGGGCTTGCATGCGCTTCGCCGTTATCCCAACGGGGAAGAGCGATGCATTGCGTGCAAACTTTGCGAGGCGGTCTGCCCCGCACTCGCCATCACGATTGATTCCACCCAGAGAGAAGACGGGACCCGTCGCACGACGCGTTACGATATTGACCTGTTCAAATGCATTTACTGTGGACTTTGCGAGGAATCATGCCCCGTGGACTCGATTGTCGAAACCGATATTCATGAATTCCATTTTGAGAATCGGGGCGAACACATCATGACCAAGGAAAAACTGCTGGCTGTCGGGGACCGGTTTGAAGAAAGTATCGCCGCCAACCGAAGGCAGGACGCGGCGTATCGCTGAGTGGAGCAGAACAGATGCCGATTTATGAAATAGTCTTCTATTTTTTCTCCCTGGTCATGCTGGGCGCCGCCTTGATGGTCATCACGGTGCGCAACCCGGTCTATGCTGCACTGAGCCTGGTGCTGGCCTTCTTCAGCGCATCGGCCATCTGGTTACTGTTGGAAGTCGAATTCCTGGCGATCATCCTGATCCTGGTATATGTCGGCGCGGTCATGGTGCTGTTCCTGTTCGTGGTCATGATGCTGGACATCAACCTGGAGCCGCTGAAAGAAGGCTTTATGCGCTACCTGCCCGCAGGCGTCGTGGTGGCGCTGCTGATGGCTACGGAGTTTATGCTTGTACTGTGGACCAAAGGCCGTTTCGATACGCAGGCTTTTCCGGTACCGGCACCCAATCCCGATGGCTACAGCAACACCAAGGCGGTCGGAGAATTACTCTACACAAACTACCTGCTGGCCTTCGAAGTGGCCGGTGTGGTGCTGTTGGTGGCCATCATTGCGGCTGTGGCGCTGACCTTGAGGCAGCGTTCCGGCAGCCGGCGTCAGAATCCCGCGATGCAGGTCAGAGTCCGACGCGAAGAGCGTGTCCGGCTCGTCCAGATGGATTCGGAACCCAGGCAGGGTAGCTGAGGAGTACGCCATGTTGACACTTGCACATTTTTTAACGCTCGGCGCGCTGCTCTTTTGCCTCAGTGTTACCGGCATTTTCCTCAATCGGAAGAACGTGATCATCCTGTTGATGTGTATCGAGTTAATGCTGTTGGCGGTCAACATGAATTTTGTCGCCTTTTCGCGTTTTCTCGGCAACATGGACGGGCAGGTGTTCGTGTTTTTCATCTTGACCGTAGCCGCCGCTGAAGCGGCCATTGGACTGGCGATCCTGGTAGTGCTGTTCCGTAACCGCCAGACAATCAACGTGGCTGAACTGGACGACCTGAAGGGCTGATATGTCTCTGAAATTGATTTTGGTGTTGATTCCAATACTGCCCCTGGCGGCGGCAGCGATCGCGGGTCTCTTGCGGCAGCAAGTCGGCAGAGCTGGTGCTCACTGGATCGCCATCCTGGCCGTGGCCATGTCGTTTTTCCTGTCGGCCTGGGTTTTGTATCAGCATATGTACGGCGGTCTGGGCACGGTCAATATCAGCATTTATACCTGGATGGTTTCAGACGGCATCCATTTCGAAATCGGATTCCTGATCGATCATCTAAGTACGCTGATGATGACCGTCGTGACCTTCGTGTCGTGGATGGTTCACATTTATACCATCGGTTACATGGCCGAAGACCCGGGCTACCAGCGATTTTTCAGCTACATCGCCCTTTTTACTTTCTCGATGCTGATGCTCGTCATGTCGAACAACTTCCTGCAGTTGTTCTTTGGCTGGGAAGCCGTGGGGCTGGTCTCTTACCTTCTGATCGGTTTCTGGTTCAAACGTGAGTCGGCCATCTTTGCGGGCCTCAAGGCTTTCCTGGTCAACCGCGTTGGTGACTTCGGTTTTCTGTTGGGAATCGCAGCCGTGCTGTACTGTTTCGGCTCCATGGATTATGCGGAAGTATTCTCGAAAGCGCCGGATATTACCGGCGACACCGTCACCATCATTCCTGGCTTCGAATGGCGATGGATTACCCTGATCTGCGTGTGCCTCTTTATCGGCGCCATGGGTAAGTCGGCACAGGCGCCGTTGCACGTCTGGCTACCCGATTCAATGGAAGGCCCAACCCCTATTTCCGCCCTGATTCATGCAGCCACGATGGTGACTGCGGGTATTTTCATGGTTTCCCGCATGTCTCCGCTGTTCGAATTGAGTGATGCTGCCCTGAGTTTCGTTATGTTGATCGGTGCGGTCACGGCGATTTCGATGGGCCTGGTGGGTATCGTGCAAAACGATATCAAACGCGTGATCGCCTACTCGACGCTTTCCCAGCTGGGTTACATGACCGTCGCGCTCGGCGTGTCCGCATATTCCGCGGCCATCTTCCATCTGATGACTCATGCATTCTTCAAGGCACTGCTGTTCCTGGCTGCAGGTTCGGTCATTATCGCCCTGCATCATCAGCAGGACATGCGTTTCATGGGCGGACTGCGAAAGCAGATGCCGGTCACCTGGATCACCGCGTGGATCGGCACACTGGCCCTGATCGGGTTCCCTTTCATGTCCGGTTTTTATTCCAAGGACACGATTATCGAAGCGGTGCATGCCTCCAGCCGCTGGGGCGCCGGCGTGGCCTACTGGGCCGTGCTGATCGGTGTCCTGATTACGTCTTTTTACAGTTTCCGCCTGTTGTACCTGACTTTTCACGGTCAGCCACGATACACCGTCGATGTCGGCGCGGGGGATCATCCGCCCGATGGCATTGTGCAGCACACGCCCCATGAATCGCCCCTGGTCGTGACCGTTCCGCTGGTATTGCTGGCGATTCCTTCGGTCGTGATTGGATACCTGACGATAGACCCCGTCCTGTTTGGCGGCTGGTTGTCAGATTCGCTGCCGGTATTGTCGCAGAATGACACCGTCGCGGCAGTCGGTGAGCACTTCGACGGCGCTGTCGCCATGGCTAAGCATGCATTGTCGACGGCGCCCTTCTGGCTGATGATAAGTGGTTTTGTCCTGGCGACGTTTATTTACCGGATCCGGCCGGCTGTCGCCGACCAGCTGCAGCAGAAGTTGCCCGGATTGCACCGGATTCTGGAAAACAAATTCTATGTCGATGAACTGTATCAGAAGACGTTTGTCGCACGGACCATCGGAATCGGAAACGGTCTGTGGAAGAAGGCGGATGATGGCCTCATCGATGGCTGGCTGGTCAATGGATCGGCCCGGTTGATGAATAATCTCTCTGCCCGCGTCAGGGTCTGGCAGAGCGGCTACCTGTTCCACTATGCCTTTGCGATGATTGTTGGATTGATCGGCATCCTCGCAATCTGGGTGATGTTGAAGTAGAGGGGCGAAAAGAACAATGGCATCTAACTGGCCCATCCTGAGTTTGCTTATCTGGCTGCCGATTTTCGGCGGACTGATCGTGCTCGTAGCCGGCGATCAACGGGCACCCCTGGTCAGGTTGCTGGCCCTGGTCTTTGCGGGCACGACGTTCATCCTGAGCATCTTTTTGTACACCGCCTTCGACACATCAACGGCGGCGACCTTTGGCGTCTATTACTATCTGGGCGTTGATGGTTTTTCAGTACCATTGATTTTACTGACGACATTTTTTGGTCCACTCGTGGTCATCGCCGGCTGGACGTCCATCAAGGATAAGGTGCACCAGTACATGGCGTCCTTCCTGATTATGGAAGGCCTGATGGTCGGCGTATTTTCCGCGCTGGACGCCATGCTGTTCTACGTATTTTTCGAAGCTATGCTGATTCCGATGTTCTTGGTCATCGGTATGTGGGGAGGGCCGAAACGGGTCTACGCAACCATCAAGTTCTTCATCTATACTTTCCTGGGCTCGGTATTCATGCTGATCGGGCTCATTTACCTCTTCATCCAGTCGGGGAGCTGGTCGATACTCGACTGGCACCAGTTCCCGCTGAGCCTGGCTGTACAAAAGTGGCTGTTCCTGGGATTCCTGGCTGCGTTCTCGGTGAAAATTCCGATGTGGCCGGTGCATACCTGGCTGCCGGATGCTCACGTGGAAGCACCGACGGGAGGTTCCGTCATTCTGGCGGCCATCATGCTGAAAATCGGTGGCTACGGTTTCATCCGTTTCAGCCTGCCGATCACACCGGACGCATCAGCCGCGCTCGATTGGCTGATCATCACGCTTTCATTGATCGCCGTGGTCTATATCGGCTTCGTTGCGCTGGTTCAGAAAGACATGAAAAAGCTCATTGCTTATTCATCCATTTCGCACATGGGATTTGTAACCCTGGGTATGTTCATTGCCTTTGCCGTTTTTCAGAACACCGACAGCGGCAGGGGCGCGGCTCTGGGCGTGGAGGGCGCCATGGTCCAGATGATTTCCCATGGCTTTGTCTCCGGTGCACTGTTCCTCTGTGTTGGTGTTCTGTATGACCGCCTGCACAGTCGCATGATCGCCGACTACGGCGGTGTGGCCAATACCATGCCATGGTTCGCAGCGCTGGCGGTTCTGTTTTTCATGGCCAATTCCGGGTTACCCGGCACCAGCGGGTTCGTCGGCGAATTCATGGTTATCCTGGCGGCTTTCCAGGCCAACTTCTGGTATGCCTTTTTCGCCGCCATGACGCTGATCCTGGGTGCGGCTTACAGCCTGTGGCTGGTGAAACGTGTGATATTCGGCGACGTGGCCAACAATGAGGTTGCGATGCTGGAAGACATTAACGCACGCGAGGCACTTGTTCTGGGAACTATTGCCGTTGCCGTGCTGTTTGTTGGTCTTTGGCCTCAACCACTGGTCGACCTGATGCATGCCTCGGTGGAGCAGTTACTGCAGCATATCCAGCAACCGAAGTTCTCGGTGGCGGGAATCTGAGGGGCTTGTCTCAATGAATAATTCAAACATGTTGCTTGCCGCCCCGGAATTCTGGGTGCTCTCCATGGCCTGCGTCATCCTGGTTGTTGACCTGTTCCTGCGCGAAGAGCGCCGCGGCATCATTCACTTGCTGGCGATAATAACCCTGATATTTGCAGCCATTATCACAATGCGCGGCGATTACGCTTCAGAGGGGGTACGCTCGGCGCTCGCGTTCAACGGATCCTTCATCAGGGACCAAATGGGCGATATGCTGAAATTGTTCAGTTACCTTGTGCTGGCTATCGTATACATTTACTCCAAGTTTCACCTGCGCCAGTTCCGCATGTTCAGGGCGGACTTCTACACGCTTTCGCTATTCGCGCTGCTGGGAGTCATGTTACTGATTTCGGCCAACAACCTCGTTACGATTTACCTGGGACTGGAGCTGATATCCCTCTCGTCCTATGCACTGGTGGCGTTCGATCGCGATTCCCGTACCGGTTCCGAAGCCGCCATGAAGTACTTCGTGCTGGGCTCCATGGCGTCAGGGATGCTGCTCTATGGTATGTCGATGATTTACGGAGCAACCGGTAGCCTGGACCTTTATGCGATCTCCGCTGCCGTGGCAAATATCGGGAGCGATGATCCGATGCTTGTTTTCGGCCTGGTATTCCTGGTGGTAGGCCTGGCTTTCAAGCTTGGCGTCGTGCCGTTTCACATGTGGATACCGGACGTATATCACGGGGCTCCGGTGCCGACGACACTGTTTATTTCTTCGGTTCCGAAAATGGCGGCATTCGCCATGGCGATACGACTATTGCAGACAGGCCTGGGCGATCTGCAGGGCGACTGGTCCCAGATGCTCAGCGTGTTGGCGGTATTGTCGATCGTCCTGGGTAACCTGGCCGCGATCGCCCAGACGAATATCAAGCGCATGCTGGCCTATTCGACTATTTCCCACATGGGTTTCGTCTTGATGGGGCTGCTCCCCGGTTCAGCCACCGGGTACGGGGCGGGTATGTTCTACGTGATCGTCTATTCACTGATGTCCGCAGCTGCGTTTGGTATGGTCATTTTGCTCTCAGCGCGCGGTGTGGAAGCAGAAAAACTGGATGATTTCAAAGGCCTGAACCAGCGCAATAGCTGGTATGCGGCCGTCATGGCCATGGTGATGTTTTCCATGGCCGGAGTTCCGGTATTCGTCGGTTTCTTTGCGAAGTGGCTGGTCATCAAAGCGGCTCTGGATGCCGGGCTTGTTTGGTTGGCCATCATTGCCGTCGTTTTCTCCGTGGTGGGCGCGTTTTACTACATCCGCGTCGTCAAGCTGATGTACTTCGACGAGCCGGTTACCGAATCACCGATTGAAGTGCCGGTGGATTTCCGTACCGTCATTTCGCTGAACGGTGCGATGATGCTGGGACTTGGCATATTTTCGAGCTCACTGATCGCCGTTTGCATGTCATCCTTTGGTGCTTGACGCGTAACGGCGCCCAAACCGTAATTTCTTTGCCAAAAACGAAAACTGCCCCGACTTCATTGACTGCGCCTGAGGTATTGATTTAGGCCACGATCGACCTGATATTCAGGTCAAGAGTAAATCGGTTTACTCTTGAATTAGTGCCGGGGAATCTATATCATTCCCCACCTGCTGATGCGGGGTGGAGCAGTCTGGCAGCTCGTCGGGCTCATAACCCGAAGGTCGCAGGTTCGAATCCTGCCCCCGCTACCAAGGTTTTTAATAATAAGGCCCCGGCAGGGGCCTTTATTATTCGGAGGGCCGATGCGCCCTTTTTTTGTGTCCGGGCGAATGAGCGATCCGGGCCTGTTTCGGAGAAAAATTTGAGTTCAGTCAGGCTGACAAATCTGCTGAAACCTCTGGTTGAAGACCTGGGCTACGAATTCGTAGGCCTGGAGCACGGGAGCAACCCGAAAAATCCGGTCCTGGTTATTTACATTGACAGGCCGGACGGCATTGCCGTTGAGGATTGTGAAAAAGTCTCGCGCGAAGTCGCCGCGTTGCTTGACGTTGAAGACCCCATTCCGGGCAAATACAACCTGGAAGTTTCTTCGCCCGGCCTTGACCGGCCACTGTTCACGCCGCAGCAATTTGCTCAGTTTGCCGGTGAAGTGGCGCAGATTTCCGTTTATGCACCAATTGAAGGGCGCAGAAAATTCAAGGGGGAGATCCTCGCTGTGGAAGATGAGAAAATTGAACTTGACCAGGACGGCGCCAGGGTGGTGCTCGTTATGGAAAATATCGCCAGGGCGCGGCTGGTGCCTGATTATGAACGTATTTTCGCAGCTGCGAAAAAGTGACAACCGTATGAAACAACAGAGAGAAGAAACACGATGAGCAAAGAGATCCTGCTGGTTGTGGATGCCGTATCCAACGAAAAAGGTGTGGGTAAAGACGTCATTTTCGGTGCGCTGGAGGCAGCGCTGGCTTCGGCTGCGCGGAAACTCAGCAACGAAGAGCGCGACGTCCGGGTGGCGATCGATCGAGAAACCGGAGAATACGATACATTTCGGCGCTGGGAAGTCATCGACGATGAAGAAGAAATGGAATTCGAGGATGCACAGCTGTTCCTGAATGACGCAAAGAAAATCGATCCCGAGATCGAAATCGGCGGATTTATCGAAGAACCGATGGAAAACGCCGAATTCGGCAGGATTGCGGCTCAGACAGCCAAGCAAGTGATTGTCCAGCGAGTGAGGGAAGCCGAGCGCGCGCAAGTGGTCGAAGAGTACAAGGATCGCGCGGGGGAGCTGATCAACGGGATCGTCAAGCGGGTTGAACGTGGGAATGTGTACCTGGATCTTGGCGGTAACGCGGAAGCCTTCATTTCTCAGCGCAACATGATACCTGGTGAATCCGTGCGGCCGGGTGACCGGCTCCGATCCTTTCTCTATGAAGTCAGGGCCGAACCGAGAGGGCCGCAGCTGTTTGCCAGCAGGACTATCGTGGAATTCCTGGTCTCACTCTTCGAGTTGGAAGTTCCCGAAATCGGTCAGGAATTGATTTCCATCATGGGCGGGGCGCGTGATCCGGGCCGAAGGGCCAAGATCGCAGTTCGCTCCAACGATAAACGCACTGATCCGATTGGAGCCTGTGTCGGTATGCGCGGTTCCCGCGTCCAGGCGGTTTCCAATGAATTGGCGGGTGAGCGGATCGACATTATTTTGTGGAACGACAATCCGGCTCAGTTCGTCATCAATGCCATGGCGCCGGCAGAAGTGGCTTCCATTGTCGTGGACGAAGAGAACCGTGCCATGGATATCGCAGTTGAAGAATCCAATCTCTCCCAGGCGATCGGTCGTGGCGGTCAGAACGTGCGCCTGGCGAGCGAGTTGTCCGGTTGGGAACTCAACGTTTTGACCATTGAACAGGCAGTGCAGAAGAGTGAGGAAGAGAGCAAATCCATCCTCAAGCGCTTCATGCAACGACTGGATGTCGGTGAGGATGTGGCGAACATTCTCGTCCAGGAAGGATTCAGCAACATCGAGGAAGTGGCTTACGTTCCCGAATCCGAACTACTGGAAATCGAAGAATTTGACGAAGAAATCGTCACCGAGATTCGCCGCCGTGCGCGAGATGCACTGCTCACGCAGCTGATTGCCAAGGAAGAGGTTCTTGACGAAAACGCCCCCGAGGCAGACTTGTTGCAACTCGAGGGTATGAGTGAACGCCTGGCTTTTCGCCTGGCAGAAAAAGGTGTCCGCTCGCAGGAAGATCTGGCCGAACTGTCGGTCGACGAATTGAAAGAAATTGATGACATGAGTGACGAAGCAGCGGCTGAGCTGATTATGGCAGCTCGCGCGCCGTGGTTTGCCGAGGAAGAATAAGCGGCAATCCGGGTTCCGGAAGTCCTCAAGGAGCAGAATATGTCCAAAGTAACCGTTTCACAACTGGCTGATGTCCTGGGCGTCGACAGAAAAAAGCTGATCGCACAGCTCAACGATGCGGGCATCCAAGCCGGTAGTGGCGATGACGCGGTTTCCAACGATGACAAGAAGAAATTACTCGCCCACCTTAGGGCCAGTCATGGAAAAGTGGAAAGCGATGCGACGGCGCCCCGAAAGGTCACCCTGAAACGCAAATCGGTTAGTGAATTGCGCGTACCCGGATCGGGGCCAAGGGCGTCAGCCCGTACAGTGAATGTGGAGGTTCGCAAACGCCGCACATACGTCAAGCGCGAAGTCGTCCAGGAGCAGATCGGGACGGATGTTGCAGACCGCGAACAAGCCAGAAAGGTTCTCGAGGAATCCCTGGCGAAGCGAGAAGCCGAAGAGCGGGCAAAACAGGAAGCTGCAGATGCAGTTCGCCTGGAAAAGGAAGAAGCGGTCCGCGTTGTCGCCGAGGAAAAGGCCCGCCAGGAAGCCGAAGAAAAATCACGCAAAGAAGCCGAGGAACGTGCTCAGCAGGAGGAGGAGCGCCGCCGTGCCGAGGACGAAGAACGTAAACGCGAAGAGGAGCGTTCCCGCAAGCTGGCTGAAGAGCAGCGGCGACGTGAAAAAGAAAAAGGCAAGCCGAAAACCCGTTATGGCCGCAAGGAACTTCATGTGGCCGGCGGAACAGCCGCCCGGCGCCGCAAACCCGGTGTGCGGATGCGTTCCTCTTCCAGCCGCCCTTCCGAGCATGGTTTCTCGCGTCCGACGGCGCCGGTAACCCGGGAAGTCGAAGTACCCGAGGCGATAACAGTAGCCGACCTGGCCAAGCAAATGGCCGTGAAGGCGGGCGAAGTTATCAAGGTGATGATGCAGATGGGCATGATGGTGACCATCAACCAGAGCCTTGACCAGGACACGGCTATTTTGGTGGTTGAAGAAATGGGTCACTCGGCCAAGCCTGCTGAGGACAAGGATATCGAGCAGCAATTGATCGCCGAGGAAGAGGACACCGTCGGAGAAGCGGTTACAAGGCCTCCGGTCGTGACGGTCATGGGTCATGTCGATCACGGCAAAACGTCCCTGCTGGACTATATTCGCCATTCACACGTAGTGGACGCCGAAGCGGGCGGCATCACCCAGCATATTGGTGCTTATCACGTCAAAACCGATCGCGGCATCATCACCTTCCTGGATACACCTGGCCACGCCGCGTTTACTGCAATGCGGGCAAGAGGAGCACAGGCGACGGACATCGTTATCCTGGTGGTCGCCGCTGATGATGGGGTCATGCCGCAGACCAAGGAAGCCATCCAGCACGCACGGGCGGCAGGCACGCCCGTTATCGTTGCGGTCAACAAGATCGACAAGCCGGAAGCTGACCTCGACCGTGTCCGTACCGAACTTTCGAAGGAGGAAGTCATTCCCGAGGATTGGGGTGGTGAAGACATTTTCGTGAACGTCTCCGCGAAAACAGGCGAAGGCATCGATGCCCTGCTGGAAAGTATTCTGTTGCAGGCGGAAGTCATGGAACTGAGAGCGAACCCGGAATCCAAGGCTCGTGGCGTAGTGCAAGGGCCGTGGACCCATTGCCACCCTGCTGATCCAGCAGGGTACGCTGAACCGCGGCGACATGATACTGGCAGGCCAGGAGTTCGGCCGGGTCCGTGCCATGTTCAATGAAAGCGGCGAAACGATCGAATCGGCCGGCCCCTCCATGCCGGCAGTTGTCCAGGGGCTTTCGGGCGTCCCGGCCGCCGGCGATGAAATGCTGGCTGTAGCCAACGAGCGCAAAGCGAGGGATGCATCCGCGCAACGACAGGAGCGGCAGCGGGAATCCCGCCTTGCCCGGCAGCAGGCAGCAAATCTGCAAAACCTGTTCGACAACATGGGTAAGGAAGAGCAGACGGGCGTCAACTTACTCATTCGCGCTGACGTGCAGGGCAGTGTGGAGGCGCTCCGGGATGCGCTGACCAAGCTCAGCAACGAGGAGGTCAGGGTCAACGTGGTGGCATCCGGTGTGGGCGCCATCACCGAAAACGACGCCTCTCTGGCACAGGCGTCCGATGCCATTATCATTGGATTCAATGTCCGTGCGGACGCGACGGCGCGCAAGGTCATCCAGGAACATGAGCTGGACCTGCATTACTACAGCGTCATTTACGATGCGATCGATGAGGTCAAGTCCGCTATCACTGGCTTGCTCGGCACCGAGGTCAAGGAACAGATCGTTGGCCTGGCCGAGGTGAAAGATGTATTCCGTTCCTCAAAGCTCGGTGCTATTGCCGGTTGCCTGGTCGTCGAAGGTGTGGTCAAGCGCCGCAACCCGATACGCGTGCTGCGCGACAATGTCGTGATCTTCGAAGGCGAACTCGAGTCATTGCGCCGGTTCAAAGACAATGTAAACGAAGTCCAGTCGGGCACGGAGTGCGGCATTGGCGTAAAAATGTACAACGATGTCAAGCCTGGCGACCATATCGAATGCTTCGAGAGGATCGAAGTAGCCAGGTCCCTCTGAGGAACTGTCATGCCGCGGGACTTCAACAGATCCGAACGTGTTGCCGGTTCCCTTCGCAGGGAACTGGCTCAGATCATCCAGATGGAAGTAAAGGACCCGGATGTCGGATTCATCGGCCTGTCGGACGTCGAAGTCTCCCGGGACCTCGGTCACGCCAAGGTCTTCGTCACCGTTTTCGAACCTGAGAAAGCGGCATCCAGCCTGAAGGCTCTGAACAAGGCAGCTGGGTACCTGCGCCGCCGCCTGGGCCAGGAAATGCGCATACGCTCCGTCCCCGAGTTGCATTTTGAGCACGATGCATCCGTGGAGACCGGTCATCGTATGGACAGCCTGATCGAAGCCGCTGTCGCTTCCGATCACCACGATTCCGGAGAAGCGGACCCGAACAAGGAAGAATGAGCCGGCGACGCAAAGGCAGAGATGTTCACGGCATCCTGTTGCTGGACAAGCAAGCCGGATATTCATCCAGCCAGGCGGTGCAAAAGGTGCGCTGGCTGTTCGAGGCACGTAAAGCCGGACACACCGGCAGCCTCGATCCTTTCGCAACCGGAATGTTACCCATCTGCCTCGGCGAGGCCAGTAAAACAGCCGGGTTCATGCTGGATGCATCAAAAACCTATATCGCCACGGCTGCGCTCGGCCAATCCACGGCGACCGGTGATATCGAGGGAGAAGTCACCCGTGAATCTTCGGTTCCTGAGCTGAGGCCGGCTGAAATTGAAGCCGTCTTCAGAGAATTCGCAGGGGAGACAACCCAGGTTCCCCCGATGTATTCTGCTTTAAAACACCAGGGACAGCCGTTGTATAAACTGGCGCGAGCCGGTAAGGAAGTCAGCCGGAAACCGCGTACGATCGTCATTCATTCCCTGGAACTTCTGCAGTGGAAGTCGCCGGTCCTTGAATTCAGGGTGCACTGCTCAAAAGGAACTTACGTGCGGACTCTGGCGGAGGACCTGGCATCGAAGCTGGGAACCTGCGGCCATCTGAAGGCCCTGCGACGCTTGTCCGTGGAGCCGTTTCTGGAAAAGGGCATGGTCGGTTTCGAGAAGCTGCTGTCAATGGCGGAAAAGGGCACGCTCGATGACTGCCTTTTGCCCCCCGACGCGGGCCTCGCCGACTGGCCGGTGGTCGTCCTCGAAGCAGCGGAAATGAAGCGATTTCGTCACGGCAATCCAATCGAATCAGTTTCCGGTCCTGATGGCCCTGTCCGGGTATATGGGCCTGGCGATCAGCTCCTCGGGCTGGGCGAAATAATGCCCGGCAAAATACTTAAGGCAAAGCGTATAATGAACCTGTAGCCGCAGGTACAAACTGCTTGTTTACAGGCAGTTCCCGATATACAATGGCGCGCTATTTTTAACCGGGGCTTCGAAGTTTTTGCAAAGACCCTAGAGGATTTCCGGGCCAGGCGCCCGGCGGGTTTTTTCAAAGGCTTCGCGGCTCTAGATATGGAGAAGGAACCATGTCTTTTGATGCAGAAGCAAAAGCAAAGATTGTCAGCGAGTACGCTCGTTCAGATACCGATACCGGGTCTCCAGAAGTCCAGGTAGCGTTGCTGACGGGCCGAATCCAGTATCTCACCGACCATTTCAAGGCTCATAAGGGCGACCACCATTCACGCCGCGGTTTGCTGCGCATGGTGAATCAGCGCCGCAGCCTGCTCGATTATCTGAAAATGAAAGACATCGAGCGGTATCGCGGCCTGATCAAGCGCCTCGGCCTGCGCCGCTAGCACTTCCGCAAACAAGGACTAAGGCCTTCGCTCTGGTAGATAAGCTGTCTGCCGGAGCGTTCGCGTATTCAGCTTTGAACAATACAAACAGGAAATTGTCCCGTGCAAAAACTGACCAAGACTTTTAAATACGGTGACCACGAGGTCACACTGGAAACCGGCCAGGTCGCCCGTCAAGCTAACGGCGCCGTGATGGTGTCGATGGGTGACACCGGCGTTATGGTGACTGCAGTAGGCCGCAGAGAGGCTGCTCCAGGCCGCCCGTTCTTTCCGTTGACCGTCAATTACCAGGAAAAATTTTACGCCGCGGGCCGCATCCCGGGTGGATTCTTCAAACGGGAGGGTCGTCCCACTGAAAAAGAAACACTGACCTGCCGGCTGATCGACCGGCCCATACGCCCCCTGTTTCCCAAGGGCTTCATGAATGAAGTTCAGATCATCGCCACCCTGATGTCATCCAACCCGGAGATCGAAAGCGATATCCCTGCACTGATTGGCACCTCGGCGGCGCTGGCGCTTTCGGGCATGCCGTTCAATGGCCCAATCGGCGCGGCGCGGGTAGGTTACATCGACGGCAACTACGTGCTGAACCCCACCGCCAGCCAGTTACAGGAATCCGCTCTCGACCTGGTTGTCGCAGGCACGGAGAGTGCGGTTCTGATGGTCGAATCAGAAGCCAAACTGTTGTCTGAGGACATTATGCTGGGTGCCGTTACGTTCGGCCACGAAGCGTCGAAAGCCGTCGTGCAGGCGGTCAGGGAACTGGCGGAAGAAGTGGGTGTTGAAGCCTGGGATTGGGAAGCTCCGGTGATTGATGAGAGCATCGCTGAGAAAGTCGGCGCTGCCGCCACCGAGCGTCTCACCAGCGCATACACGATTGCAGACAAGATGCAGCGCCGCGACGCCATTTCGGAAGTGAAGAAATCCGTGATCGAGGCGTTATGTGACGCTGAAGATGAAAATGCGCCTTCCGAAGGCGACGTGTCAGGCGCTTTCTCCAAGCTGGAGAAAACCCTGGTGCGGGAGCATATTCTTTCCGGCAACCCGCGTATCGACGGCCGCGATCTGGGTACCGTACGCCCGATCAGTGTGGAATGTGGCGTGCTGCCTCGCGCCCACGGTTCGGCGCTGTTCACGCGAGGCGAGACACAGGCGATTGTCGCGACCACGCTGGGCACGGGCCGTGACGCGCAGATCATCGATGCGGTGACCGGAGAGTACAAGGATCCGTTCATGCTCCACTACAATTTCCCGCCGTTCTGCGTCGGGGAGACCGGCTTCATGAGTGGGCCCAAACGCCGTGAAATAGGACATGGGCGCCTGGCGCGCCGCGGTGTCGCTGCCATGCTGCCCACGATTGAGGAATTCCCATACGTGATGCGCGTTGTTTCGGAAATCACTGAATCGAACGGCTCCAGTTCCATGGCTTCAGTGTGTGGCACCTCCCTGGCCTTGATGGATGCCGGCGTTCCGATGAAGGCGCCGGTCGCGGGCATTGCGATGGGGCTGATCAAGGAAGGCGATCGCTTCGCGGTGCTTTCCGACATCCTCGGTGATGAAGATCACCTCGGCGACATGGACTTCAAAGTAGCCGGCAGTGAGGAAGGCATCACCGCACTTCAAATGGATATCAAGATCGAGGGCATCAACGAGGAAATTATGAAAATAGCGCTGGGGCAGGCGCGCGAAGGCCGTAACTTCATCCTCGAGGAAATGAATAAAGTGATCAGCAAACCCAGAGCTGAGATGTCCGAGTATGCTCCGCGACTGATGACGCTGAAGGTTCATCCGGACAAGATCCGTGACGTGATCGGCAAGGGCGGTGTCACCATTCGCTCAATAACCGAAGAGACCGGTTGTACCATCGATATTGCAGACGACGGAACAGTCACCATCGCTTCTGTCAACAAGGAAGCCGCTGACGACGCCCGCAAGCGCATCGAGCAGATCACTGCCGATATCGAACCGGGTCAGATCTTTGAAGGCAAGGTCATCAAGATCATGAACTTCGGTGCTTTCGTAACCCTGACCCCCGGCCGCGACGGCCTCGTGCATATTTCCCAGTTGTCCGATGAACGCGTGGAAAACGTAACCGATGTCCCTGGAGGTCGACAAGCAGGGCCGTATTCGCCTGAGTATGAAGGCCGTGCAAGAAAGTGACTGACCATTGCTAGAAGAAAGACGGAAAAACGGCGCTCATCGAGCGCCGTTTTTTTATGCAGGGCCAACGGAGGGTTCCATCATTCCGGCGGTCATAAAAATTGCTGTCTGGGCTTGTCGTGTATCTGTTTACTGGACACGCTCGAGACATCCCTGTGCGCTCATCATCTGTTCCAGACAGATGATGGTCCGGTAAACAGATACACGACACGCCCTCGATCGAAGTGTTTTAGGTCAGGCCTCCAGAATCAGGTCCGCGGCTTTCTCCGCGATCACCATGGTCGGCGCATTGGTGTTGCCGCCGATCAGGGTTGGCATGATGGAAGCATCCACGACCCGCAGCCAGCCCCAGTTTTTCCTTGCATCGTTTCAGGATCTCATCATCGCTTTGCGCGTCTTCTCCCGGGTTCAATTCAGCCCCGCGGTAGTCATCGAAACTGGGTGAGGCCAGGATGTTACGTGCAATACGAACGCCGTCGACCAGGGTTTTCCGGTCGTCAGGGTGAGTGAGGAAATTCAGGTCGATGCGCGGCGGCGCTGCCGGGTCCGGGGACCTGAGAGTCATTCGGCCAAAACTCTTTGGTCTCAAAACACAGACATGGCAGGAATAGCCACTTTTCGACATGAGTTTCAGATCGCGGCCGCTGTCGTCGTAAAGCAGAGGAATAAAATGAAGCTGAATATTGGGCGCGTCGAGATCTTCCGATGTCTTGAGAAAAGCGCCCGCCTGGGTAACCGATGACTCGAGCCTGCCTTTTTTGCCGAACAGGTATCGGAAGGGTTCCGGCGCCATCCTCAGCAAGCCTCCAGGGGACGCTCTGAAACCATCCTTTTTTTTGCTCTCCTGCAGCACGCATGAATCGACATGTTCCTGCAGGTTTTCGCCAACTCCGGGGAGTTCGTGAAACACGTCGATCCCTACTTCCGAGAGGGACGAAACATTTCCAATTCCGGACAGCATCAGCAGTTTCGGTGAGTTGTAGGCGCCTGCGCTGATGATGACTTCCCGGTTCGCGAATACGCGTTCTGTTTTGCCCTTTTTCCGGAATTCGACGCCAATCGCCCGTTTCCCGTCGAACAGGATTTTCGTCGCCAGGACGCCGCAGCGGACGTTCAGGTTCTCACGATGCCTGACCGGCTCCAGGTAGGCGTGAGATGAACTGCAGCGCTTGCCGTTTTTTATGGTGAACTGGTAGAAGCCCGTGCCTTCCTGGCTGGGGCCATTGAAATCGTCTGTCGCCGGATGACCGGCTTCGCTGGCCGCCTGCAGGAAGCGCTCATTGATAGGGTAATAGTTGCGGCAGTCGGAAACGTACAAAGGCCCATCGCCGCCATGTAGCTCGTCCCCCCCGCGTTCGTTGCACTCGTTCTTCCTGAAATAAGGCAGCAGGTCGTCCCAGCCCCAGCCCCTGTTCCCAAGTGATGCCCAGTGGTCATAGTCAGACCGGTGGCCCCGGATGTAGATCATCGCGTTGATGGCGCTGCCCCCGCCAAGCGCTTTTCCCTGGGGACAGAACACCG
>CAMYKC010000132.1 GCA_947258865.1 uncultured Lysobacterales bacterium | reverse complement strand
GTTTGCATCTGCCAGGCGCACTATCGGTTCTATCATCTCCGGATTGAGTCCCGGCTCGATCAATGCCGTGATACCCACGGAATGCGCAAGATTGATTGCGGCGCGCACACCTGCCAGGCGATGCTGCATGTTCTTGGCCGGCATGACATGGTCAAGCAGCATCATGGCCGCGTCGCGAAGTGTCCCGGTAGCTTCTCCTGATTGCGGATCACGGACAATAACCCCCCCGCAGCAAGTCACATTCTGTCGACGTGGCTACACCTATCAACAGGTGAATGTGGGAGTCATGGAAACCGGGAAGCATCATGCGCCCTGCAAGATCAGTGACTTCCGTATGTTCGTCTATCCATTCCTCTGCGCCACTTTCATCGCCGACGTACGCGATCAAGCCGCCCTTCACCGCTAATGCAGACGCCCAGGTCCGCTCCTGGTCCACGGTGTAGATAGCTCCATGCAGGAACACCTTGTCAGCTAACTCTGCTTCCGGCTCTGATGCTACCCGGCAAGTGGGCAAAACCGTCAAAGCGAGTAACGAGAAAAAAATTCGGTATATCAGCCTTGAGGTAGTGACGGTGGGCCGTGGGTCACCTGCGGCTCCTAAGAAAAGTAAACCAACTTTTTTAAAATTCAGGGGGGTAGCAGCGGAATTAGAATGGCCCTGCTGGCCATCGAGTTCGGATTTATCGTGGTTCCGATGACGGCGCTGGCGCTATGCGGCGCGGCTTTGCTTCTGCTCCGGAGGTGAGCTCATCGATTTGCGGCAAACCGATTATTCATCTATATATAGCCGCTGATTCGCGACAGGAACCCATTGATGACCTGCACATCGACTCTCCGTTTCCGAGCAGGTGCTAGGCTGGCCTTCCTGGCCCTGGTAATTTCCCTGCTCTCCGATGGTTCCATCGCGGACGATCCTGATCTCCAGTTCACGAAGATCAGTTCACTCCGCAGTATCGTGGATATTGCCAATGCCGGCGACGGTAGCGGCCGTCTGTTCCTGGTGCAGCAGAACGGGGTGATATTCATCCACGATAACGGCGAGGATCTCGCGACGCCATTTCTGAACATCGCCAGTAAGGTTGAAAACAACGGCGAAGAACAGGGGCTGCTGAGCCTGGCATTCGCTCCGGACCATTCGACCTCCGGTTATTTCTACGTCTGGTACACCAGAAGTTCCGGAACCATGGTCCTTTCGCGCTTCAAAGTCAGTGATGACCCGAATGTCGCGGATTCCCAGAGCGAAGAGGTCGTCCTCACGGTGTTTCAACCGGCCATGAATCACAATGGAGGCCGGCTGCGGTTCGGCACGGATGGCATGCTTTACGTCAGCGTGGGCGATGGCGGTGGGTCGTTCGATCCCCAGGGTGCGGGACAGGATGGCGGAACCCTTTTGGGCAAGCTGCTAAGGTTAGACGTCAATCCGGTTCACGGCACCTATGCCATCCCCGCCGACAATCCTTTCGTTAACGATGGCTCCGTTAAGGATGAAATCTGGGCCCTGGGTTTACGCAATCCGTGGAAAATCAGTTTCGATCGAGGTACCGGTGATCTTTTTATCGCGGACGTTGGCCAGAATCAGCGCGAGGAAGTCAATTTCCAGCCGGTGGAATCGGCCGGTGGTGCAAACTACGGATGGAGCGTCATGGAAGGTTCATTGTGTGTGGAATCCGGGTGCAACACGTCCGGCTTTACCCTGCCGGTGGCGGAATACAGCCACCAGGACGGCTGTTCGATTACCGGGGGTGAAGTCTATCGCGGCAGCGCCTACCCGAATATGGAAGGCATTTACTTCTATGGTGATTATTGCAGTGGAAACATCTGGGGCCTGACCCGGAACGGTAACCAGTGGACGGAGACGCTTCTGGCTGAAACGTCCTTCAATATATCGACCTTCGGCCTGGGTGAAGATGGTAGCGTTTATGTCACCAACCAGTTCGACGGCACCTACCTGCTCAGTGACGGCGAACCCGAGCCCGAGCCTTCATTCGGAATCAACGCGGGCTTCAGCGATGCATGGTATTACCCGGTCACTGGCGGCCAGGGCTTCTTCATCATCATCTGGGAGGATCTCGCGCAGGTGTTCCTCGCCTGGTTCACCTACGACGTGGAACGTCCCCCGGAAGACGTGTTGGCGATTCTCGGTGAACCCGGTCATCGCTGGCTCACCGGCCAGGGGGGCTACCAAGGCGACACGGCGACGCTGGACCTTTACGAGTCCTCCGGAGGCGTCTTCGATTCGGTGCAGCCGGCCGTCGGGCCGCCAGATAAAATCGGAACCATGACCATCAAGTGGACCGGCTGCAACGCCGGCATGGTGACGTACGACATGCCGGATCTCGGGCTGATGGGCACCATCCCGATCGAGCGGATCGTGCTCGACAACGTCGTCCTGTGTGAAGCGCTTCAGTGAGCGGCCATGATTGACTATCGCTTCCCTGTTCCCACGTGCGACGGCACTCCAGCAGCGATTCTTCGCCTGTGGCTCCTATGAGACAGCGCTCGCCAGGATGTGGAATGAAAGTTGCCTCAGTCACCCAAATGGGATTTCAAGGCAGCAAGCAAGGCCTGATAAATGGGATTGCAGAAATCTCCCACGGCCTCGCTTGCATCGGAATCGTAAGACGAAGACCAGACGACCAGGGTCTGCCCGGTGTCGGTCACGGGATGAAGTTCGACTGCTCCCAGGTAATTGGACACAGCATCCCTTGCAACGGGTCCGGGCCCGTCGTCAATGCTGTAGGAAAAACGCCGATGCTCATCATCCAGCGTAACCAGGGTTTCATGAAAAACGCCGTTCAGCACTCTTCGGGCCCCGGGTTGGTCGCCTGATATGTCGCCAACCTTGTCTACCTGCTCGATCACAGGTGAAGCCCAATTCATCTCATGAAAATTCCGGATTGTTTCCCAGGTTTTCCCGATGGGGCTGTCAACAACAGTGGAGTTATAGCAATTGCCCATGATGAGGTTCCTCAACGAATGTCAGCTAAAAGCATAGGTCAAAACGGGGCCAGATTGTGAGGTAATCTCCTATTTCGGTCCCGACATTCAAGATTCCAGGCCAGTTCATGAACCTGCTCAGGCGGCGGGCACCGTTCTGTCGGGCGCGTGTTTTTGCAGCCATGTGACCAGCTTTTCGCGCACGCGGTCTTTTTGCGGTTCATTGAACATCTCGTGATAAAAATCCTCCCAAACCACCAACTCGACCAGACTATCTGGCGCCAAGGCTGCCCATTGGCGGGGTGCATCCGGATCGACCAGCAGGTCTGCGCCTGATTGCATCAATAGCATGGGTATGCTCAGCGAAGCGGCATCTTTGTGGGCCTTTTTCATGGATTTGAGGAATTCCGCATACCAGCGAGCCGATATTTTATCGGAGACAAGAGGATCGTCGATGTAGGCCTTGACGACGTCGGGGTCACGCGAAATGGCTTCGGTGTCCAGGTCGCTGGCAAACCGCACTCGCGGGGCCAGGCGCGACAGGATGCCGACGATCAGCCTCAGCAACAGCGGCGGTTTTGACTCGGGATGAATGGCCAGGGCAGGCGAGGATATGACAACGCCCGCCAGGCGTTCGGGGTAGTCCAGCGAGTAGCGAATGGAAATAAGGCCGCCCATTGAATGTCCAACAAGGTAAAGCGGCAATTCCGGATAGCGCTCCCTTGCCACACCGATCAGCGTGTCGACGTCTTTGAAATAGTCCTCGAAGTGATCGACATGCACACGCCCGGCCTTGGGTGGATCGGCGCTGAGTCCATGCGCCCGCAGGTCGCCGGCCACCACTGCCCAACCCCTGGCTGACAGGTGTTCCGCGGTTTCCTGATAGCGGCCGCTGTGCTCCGCTAATCCATGGACAATGACCAGGACACCCCTTGGCGCGGGCGGCGCCCAGGTTTGCCAAACGAGCTCGAGTCGATCCGCTGTTCTCGCATGGCCGCCCTGGTGCCTGAAACCCGGCTCCGCTTCCCTTATTGGCTGACCATGAATTTCTTCAGTCATCCTCGTCTTCCCCCTGGTCGCTGCGCACGCGCGCCACGGCCTGTTTCCACCCCGCGTACAGGGCTTCACGCCGGCTGTTTTGCATGCTCGGCTCGAAGATGCAGTCGCGGCGCCTCGCACGGTCGAGGTCTGACGGGCTGTTCCAAACGCCCACAGCCAGGCCTGCCAGAAAGGCGGCGCCGGCAGCGGTGGTTTCAACCATTTCGGGCCGATCAACCGGAACGCCCAGGATATCCGCCTGGAACTGCATCAGGAAGTCATTCCTGGATGCACCGCCGTCCACGCGAAGTTCTGTCAATTCGATGCCGGAGTCCAGGTTCATGACGTCAACGATGTCTTTCGACTGGTAGGCGATGGATTCGAGCACGGCCCGCGCAAGATGCGCCCGTCCCGAGCCGCGTGTCAGTCCCATGATGGCGCCGCGCGCGTCCATGTCCCAGTACGGAGCGCCCAAACCGGCAAACGCAGGCACCAGGTAAACGCCTTCGTTACTATCAATCTGACGGGCAAGTTCGTCCGTTTCTGCGGCATCGTCGATGATTTCCAGTTCGTCGCGCAGCCACTGCACGGCAGCGCCGGCGACAAAGATCGACCCCTCGAGAGCATACGCCGGTGCGCCATAAGCATCGCAGCAGATGGTGGTCAGCAGCCCATGGTGACTGACTGGATGCTTGAGCCCCATATTCATCAGCAGGAAACAACCCGTGCCGTAGGTGTTCTTGGCCTGGCCGGCTTCCCAGCAGCCCTGGCCATAGAGCGCAGCCTGCTGGTCCCCGGCAATACCGGTAATGGGTATGCCCGCCGGCAGGCCCTCGATGACGTCGGTTTCGCCAAACATACCAGCGCTGGGCAGCACCTCGGGCAACATGGACGGCGGCACATTGAGGATTTCACAAAGCTCGGAATCCCAGCGTTGTTCATGGATGTCATAGAGCAGCGATCGCGAAGCGTTGGTCGGATCTGTTCGGTGCAGGGCCCCCGCCGAAGTGCTGCCCCCGGTCATTTTCCACAACAGCCAGCTGTCGATAGTGCCGAAGGCTAACTCGCCGGCTTCGGCCCGGACTTGCAACTGCGGATCCTGATCCAGTATCCAGCGGATCTTGCTGCCGGCCAGGTACGGATCAAGCACCAGGCCAGTCCTCTCGCGGAAAAGGGGCTCATGGCCCTCGGCCTTCAGACTCTCGCATATTCCGGCACTTTGACGGCTTTGCCAGACGACGGCACGGTGGACCGGCTCGCCACTCGCGCGGTCCCAGATTACCGTCGTTTCACGCTGATTGGTAATCCCGATGGCAGCCAGCGTGGCGAGGTCGATGCCGGATGCCTCAAGAGCTTCGGACATCACTTTGCGGCTGACCTGCCATATTTCTTCCGGGTCATGTTCTACCCAGCCGGGATGTGGATAATGCTGGGTGACTTCACTGTAGGCGCGGCCCAGGATTTCACCCTCGCGCGAGAATACCAGGGCGGTTGAACCCGTTGTTCCCTGATCGATCGCGAGTACGGCAGACATGGGCCAGAGTATACTCGCTGGAATTCAGGCCGTACCATATTCCGAATCAGTTTCAGTTGCCAGGAGAGGGATCAATTTGAATCTCGATCAGCACACGGCCGCGACCGAGGACGGTATGGCAGGAGCGGTGCCGGATAAATCCCAACTCGAAAAATACACCGATTTCCCCAACGAACCTGAGATCAATGTGACTGTGTATGAAGTGCGCGAACGGCTAAATGCACTGCGGGGTGACCAGCCCGATTCTCCCCGAACTGCCGTAGCCTCTCTCGTGCATCCTGCTACCCGGTAGTGAAATAGAGACATGCTAATATGCCAAATAATCAAGCGGCAGGAATCATTAGTCAATGAATCCGACATCCAGCGACAACGCCATTTTCATCGCGGGCGCCGGCCCGGTTGGCCTGTTCACAGCAGTCCTGCTGGTCAATGCCGGACGCCGGGTTGTCGTGCTTGAGAAGAGTGGTGGCCTGGCGGCGGATATGCGCGCGTCCACCTTCCACCCGGCCACGCTGGACCTTCTTGCCCCGCATGGGTTGGCGGAACCCCTGGCGGCGCGCGGCTCCATTACGCATGCCTGGCAATACATGATTCATGGGACGAAACAACACGCCGTCTTCGACCTGGATTGCATCGGCGACCAGACCGCTCATCCCTACCGCTTGCAGTGTGAACAATACCAGTTCACCAGCCTGGTGGTGGATCGGCTGGAAGAGAACCCTTTGTTTGAAATCCGCTACAACCATGAGCTGACCGGTGTCGAGGAAACAGGCGGAGGCCTGAGCCTGAAAATCAGGGAGCCCGGTGGTGATTACGATGCCGTCGCCCCCTGGCTGATCGCTGCGGATGGCGGCAAGAGCCCGGTCCGTAAGTTCATGGGCCTGGCATTCGAGGGCAGTGTCTTCCCCAAGACATCGATTACCCTGGTGCTTAACCATCCTTTCCAGGAGGACATTTCGGGGTTGCTCGGCGTCAATTACGTCTGGACCGACACCGGGCACTATAGCCTGATGCAGATTCGCGACCTGTGGCGATTTTCCTACGCACCAGATCCGGATCAGTCCATCGAGCAGGCAACGTCGCCACCGGTCACCCAATCTCATCTGCAGGCCATTTTCCCAAAATCCCCGCCATACGAGATTCTGCAGCGTCACTTTTACTCCCTGCAGCAGCGCTGCCTGGATGCTTTCAGGGTAGATCATGTCCTTTTCGCCGGAGATTCAGCCCACCTGAACAGCCCGGCCGGAGGCAT
>CAMYKC010000131.1 GCA_947258865.1 uncultured Lysobacterales bacterium | reverse complement strand
TTGTTCAAGGCAGGGGCCGTTCCGGTACTCATCGATCCGGGCATCGGAACGAAACAACTCAAACAATGTCTCGCCGAAGCAGCCCCCAAAGCTTTTATCGGTGTCACCAAAGCCCATTTTGCACGCAAAATTCTGGGCTGGGCCAAAGAAAGCTGTGAATTGCTGATTTCCGCCGGCCCGACCCTGGGCCTGGGCGGAATCAATCTCAAAAAATTGAAGGAAATGGGCGAACTGGAAACCGATGAAGTAGAGCATGCCGCCAAACCGCAAGATATGGCGGCCATCCTGTTCACTTCAGGAAGCACCGGTGTGCCAAAAGGCGTGGTCTACCGGCACCGGCATTTCAATGCCCAGGTGGAGATGCTCAGGAATGCTTTTGACATCAAGGACGGTGAAGTCAGCTTGCCTACATTTCCTCCCTTTGCCTTGTTCGATCCTGCACTGGGTATGACAACGGTGGTGCCGGTGATGGACCCAACCCGGCCGGCGGAAGCCGACCCGGAAAAGCTGGTTGAGGCCATCAACCAGTTTGAGGTGACAAATATTTTCGGTTCTCCGGCCTTACTCAATACGCTCAGCCGCCATTGCGTCGACCATGGGATTCGCCTGGAAAGCGTCACCCGGGTGATTTCCGCCGGCGCAGCCGTACCGGTCCGGACCATCCGGCGGATGCAGAAATCACTGTATCGTGACGCAGAGATCCATACGCCCTACGGCGCCACCGAGTGCCTCCCCGTGAGCAGCATTTCGGCGTCACAGATAGACGACAGCCTGATCGACAGGATTGAATCGGGCGATGGCATCTGTGTGGGCCGGCCGGTTGAGCCAAATAACGTCAGGATTATCAAGATCAGTGACATGGCGTTCAATAATCTTTCAGAAACCACCGAAATGCCGTTTGGTATGGCGGGCGAAATTGTTGTTTCCGGGCCCACCTGCACCGATCGATATTGGGAACGCGATGCCGACACGACGATGGCCAAGTTCACGGACGGAGATGGCAACACATGGCACCGGATGGGGGACGTCGGCATCATGGATGGCCTCGGGCGGCTATGGTACTGCGGCCGCGTCTCCCAGCGGGTGGACACCGGCCAGGAGGTTTTGTTTGCCGATCAGTGCGAGGCCATATTCAACCAGCATCCCGACCTGGCCCGTTCGGCAGTGGTCGGCACCGGTCCCAAGGGACGCCAAACGCCGGTCCTTTGCATTGAAGTAAAAAGCAAGCTTTCCGCGGTCGACACCGAACGTGTTCACTTCGATCTTCTTCAGCTGGCCCAGGCTTATTCAATTACCAAGAGCATTCGCACCGTTCTGTTTCATCCGGGGTTTCCAGTGGACATCCGCCACAACTCCAAGATCGGGCGCGAAGAACTGGCTGTATGGGCCGAGAAGAAGATGCAGAGCTGAAATTTTGAACATACTGGTCACCGGCGGAGGTGGTTTTCTCGGCAGCTCCGTCTGCCGCCAATTGGCAGCACTCGGCTTCGATGTCAGCACTTTTCAACGCAGCCAGGCAGGCCACCTGATTGCCCACGGCATTCGTTCCATTCAAGGTGACATCTCTGATATATCAGATGTGATGGCCGCGACTCGTGACTGCGAGGCAATCATCCACACGGCTGGAAAAGCCGGCGTCTGGGGTGATCCCCGGGATTACCAGCGGATCAACGTGGATGGAACCGCCAACGTGATCAAGGCCTGCCGGGAACACCTCATTCCCACTTTGGTATTCACCAGTTCCCCCAGCATCGTGCATTCCGGCGGTGACATCGGTGGTGCCGATGAGTCACTGCCGATCGCGGATCATTTCACAGCCCCTTATCCCGCCAGCAAGGCTGAAGCCGAAAAAAGGGTGATTGCGGCTAATGACGAGAATTTGAAAACAACTGCCTTGAGGCCCCACTTGATCTGGGGCCCAGGGGACCCGCACATCCTGCCCCGGCTGGCTGAAAAAGCGCGTGGAGGAAGAATAGCCCTGCCGGGTCCGGACAAGGTCATCGATACGATTTATGTGGAGAACGCTGCGCTTGCCCACGTGAATGCGCTGCAGGAACTGCTGGGGCCGGCGCGTTGCGCCGGCAAGGCCTACTTCGTAACCAATAACGAACCCATGCCCCAGGGGGAGATCATCAGGAAACTGCTGGCGGCCATCGGCATCGACGTTGAAATTCGCGCGGTACCTGCAGGCGTCGCAAAATTGGCCGGGGCTGTCTGCGAAACGATCTGGCGCACTTTCAGGCTCAGCTCGGAGCCGCCGGTGACGCGATTTTCCGTGGAGCAACTGGCCACGGCGCACTGGTTCGACACCAGCGCCGCTGAGAGGGATTTCGGCTATGAACCACAAATCTCAATCGCCGAGGGCCTCGATCTCCTGCGCCAGTCTGGTTTGTAAGATCCCGGCCAGCACAGCCAGCCAGGCCGAATCCGCTTTTAGCGATTAAGGATCAACTGCAGCATGAAGAGCCGCTGGAATAACTGTAGCGCGGATACCAGTCGCTGCCTCGTCCCTCGGGCGTCAGGTCCAGCAACTGCCACAAGGGCCAATAGAGGTCCAGGTGGCGGGGGTCCCGACCTTGCGCGGGCACCAGGTGGGCTTCAACTGAATAAAAATGCCGAATCCTGCCCTCGTCATCCTTCCTGAACACGGTAATCGAAGGAACCTGCCGGTCGATCGCGAACTCGGCGTGGTAATCGGCGTTGAATGTATTGTTGAAGCTGGACAGCAGCCGGATGTCTGTCCAGCCGCGGGAGGCCGCCCAAAAGCGTAATTTCCGGATCGGCGCCCGGGCCACCAGGACGAAATTGACCTGGTCGGAAAGATGCGGCGCGGTCGCGTTGTAACCATCCGCGAGGGAATTGCAGGACGGACAGGGCACATCGTCTTCGGGCGCATACATCGTGTTGATCACCACCAGCGTATCCTTGCCGGGAGCAAAAAGCTCACTGAGCCTGACCTCGTTCACTTGCTGGGTCTCACGCAGGTCCGCCGGCCCTTCCTCGAACACATAGTCTTCCTTCAACAGTCCGCCGGCCGGCAGCCTGCGCCGCATTGCCGCCACACCCTCGACCTGGTCGATCAGGTCAAGTTCGGCCTGAAGCAGTTCATCACGGGCCTTCCGGTAAGCATCGGATTCCCCGGGGTAGCGCCGCTCATGAAAGCGCGCTGCCGGCTTCTGGCTACTCATGATTTCTTCCTGCTGTTCTTGTGTGTTGCATCCATCGGGCGTCCTCTGAATTTTCTGACGTAGTACTCAATCACACTATAGTCGAGCAGATCGAGATCTTCCCCCGCGATTTCCTCGTACCGCCCATGGTATTTGTGCTTAACCCAGGCATTGATGTCCATCCGCCTGCCGTGTTCGAAAAACCAGTTGTTCAGCGGATGAAAACCGGGTTTGCGGACAAAGGCGGTGCCAAAATCGATGACACAGGGTTTCTCATTGGCGGTCACCATGATGTTGGACTTTGACTTCAGGTCACCGTGGCTCACGCCGCGTTCATGAATTGACCTCAAGACCACCAGGAACTCCTCGAACCAGCGCTCCCGGTCGGTCCAGCTGGACTGCCGGTAGGGCGTTCCGTGAATGAACTCGATGACCAGGTAGCGGCCATCGATCATGCCATAGCATTGCGGCACACCACTCAGACCTTCCATGCGCCGGTAGGCCTGGAACTCACGCAGCAGCGTCCTTTGCCTCGCCTTGCGAATCAGGCCCCGGCCCATCGCGGTTTTTACGATCAGATCCCGGCCCCCCTCCCGGTAATGCAGAATGGTTCCCTGATTGCTGACGGCCAGGATGTTTTCCCCGGTGTTCAGGCTGTGCTCGACCCACTGTTTGAATTCAGGCTGATTGATCAGCTTTTTCATTTATGCCAGCTTTTTCATTTATCATGGCGTACCCGACCGGCTACGTCTTTCGAATTGCTGTCGATAATAACATTGGGAAATGCAATGACCGTCAGAATAATCGTTTTCAGCGCACTTTCGCTTGTGCTTGATGCAGCCGAGTCTGCAGGAGGCGAAATCTATCCCTCGACCTACACTCCCATGCGTTCCGGCCCCGTATTGATCGAGAACGCGACCCTCCTGCGTGACAGGTATCTTTCGCAAGATCCGGAACTGCCTCGCGCCTATCTAACGCCCTGATTTTGGACGCATTTACATTGGCCGGGATGAAAGCTTTTCTGAAAGAATTACAGCGCCGCAGGGTGTACACCATCGGCGTAGCTTACGTGGTCGTTGCCTGGCTGCTTCTGCAGGTGGCTGATACCGTGTTTCCCATATACGACGCACCGGGCTGGGTGCTGAAGGCTTTTGCCACCTTCCTGTTCCTGGGCTTCCCTGTGGCATTGATCCTGGCCTGGGCGTACGACATGACACCCGGCGGTATCGAGAGGACGAAGCGGTTAGCTGAAAGCAGCAAAGACGAACTGAAGGAAACAAGGCAGCAGGTCCCGGCCAGTGATTCCTTCGCTGCGGTCGAACTTCCCACCGGTCCATCGATTGCCGTTCTTCCGTTCAAAAACCTCAGCGGTGATGCCAAACAGGACCTGTTTGCCGAAGCACTCGGCGGCGACATCATTACCGGCCTCACCCGATCCTCGCACCTCTTCGTACTGACCGCCGGTGCAACTGCCGGCATCGAAACGGGTGAACAGGAAAGCAAGGAACTCGGCGCAAAGCTGGGCGTCAGTTACATGCTCCGGGGTTCGGTTCAGAAATCAGGTGATGCCCTGCGCGTTTCAGCTCAACTGATGGACGTTTCGAACGGCGTGCAAATCTGGTCACAAAACTATGACCGTGAACTCAGCGCTGAGAACATGTTCACCGTCCAGGACGACATTCGTGAGCAGATCGTGGCAACCCTCAGCGACATGCACGGCGTTATCTATTCCACGCAAGCGCAGAAAAATGTCCACCGCCCGACCAGCAGCCTCAATGCCTATGAGTGCCTTTCAGTGGCACTGGCCTACGACAAGTACATCAGTCCGGAAAATCACAAGCGGGCAAGGGAAAGCCTGGACCGAGCCGTTGAACTCGATCCGCAATTCGACGAGGCCTGGTCTCACCTTTCATGGATTTATACCGATGAGCATGTTTTCGGCTTCAACCCGCTGCCCGGTTCCATGGAACGGGCACTGGAAGCTGCACAGCGAGCCATACGCCTGGCGCCCGGTAACTATCACAACCACTGGCTGTTATCGAGGGTTCACTATTTCATGGGTGACCGTGATTTGTTCCTGGCCGCAACACAAAGAGCACTGGAATTGAATTCCAGCGATGGCACCACGCTCGGTCTGATCGGCATGTATATTGCCTGGGCCGGCGAGTGGGATCGCGGCATGGAAATGATGAGCAAAGCGAAGCTGCTTAATCCGAACTACCCGGATTACTATCACCTCGTGTTTGGCAGTGCAGACTTCGCGAAACACGAATACAGCAAGGCCCTGAAAGAACTACAGAAAGCGAATTTGCCCGACTTTCCGCTTTGCCAGATGTTCCTGACTTCCTGCTACGCCATGCTGGGCCGCGCCGATGACGCAGCGCGTCAACTTGGTGACCTGCGCCGCATTCAACCCGGAATAACGCGGCAATTAGCCCTGGAATCGCTGGGCATGACCTTTCCGTTCCAGCCGGAATTGGTAGAAACGCTGGTGGCCGGGCTGGCAAAAGCCGGATTGGACGACGACGGTCAGTCCTGAAGGTAATCCACAACCAGGTTGCTGAACACCCGCACGCCCACTTCGAGATTGGGCTCGTGCATATCGAAAAACGGTGAATGGTTGGTTGGCAGCGTAACCGGGTCCACATCTGGCGGACCGTTTCCAAGAAACAGGAATAGGCCCGGGGTCTCATTGGCGTAGATTGCAAAATCCTCGGCAACCGTTTGCGGATTGATGTCGTTGACGGGCCTCTCGCCGGTAACCCGCTCCAGCGTCGGCATCATGCGGGCAACCAGCCCGGCGTCGTTGATGACAGACGGCGTGCCGAGATCCAGTTCCAGCTCTAGTTCGGCGCCCGCGCCCTCCGCTATCCCCCTCGCAGTCCGTTCAATACGTGCGTGGATTTCGCGTCGCATCTGCTTATCGAAGGTGCGGATGGTCCCTTCCATTTCCACTTCGTCGGGAATCACGTTGTTTCGGATCCCACCCGAAATCCGCCCGACACTGACGATCGACGGGGCAAGTGTGACGTCAACCTGCCGGCTCGCAATGGTCTGCAGCCCGAGCACGATCTGTGAAGCAATGACAATCGGGTCCACTCCGTTCCATGGCCTTGCACCGTGGGTTTGCTGGCCCTTGACCGTCAGCTTGAAACGATCCGCCGCGGCCATCAAGGGACCGGGGCGCAGGGATATTTCCCCACTCGGTTGATTGAAGCCGACATGTATGCCAAATACGGCTTCGGGTTTGCGTTCAGCCCAGATGCCTTCCTCGAGCATCAGACTGGCGCCGCCCTCTTCGCCGTCGGGAGGGCCTTCCTCTGCCGGCTGGAAAATCAGCATGACGGAGCCGGCAAGGTCATCCTTCACCGAGTTCAGAACCCAGGCCGCGCCCAGCAGCATGGACATGTGCGCATCGTGGCCACAGGCGTGCATTACGCCGACTTCCTGGCCGTTGTATTCGCTGCGGACCTGCGACGCGAACGGCAGGCCCGTCTGCTCCGTGACCGGCAGCCCATCCATGTCCGTGACCGGCAGCCCATCCATGTCGGTGCGGATGGCGACCAGGGGACCGGGCTTGCCGCCTTCGATCACAGCCACGATTCCGGTGTGGGCAATGCCTGTTTCCGGTTCCAGGCCCATTTCCCTCAGGATTTCAGCCACCCTGGCCGAAGTATTGAATTCCCGATTGCTCAGCTCCGGGTTCTGGTGGAACCAGCGCCGCCATTCGACTACCTGGGTCTGGGCCTCCGAAGCGAGCCGGTCAAGCCGTTCCGGAGAAATCTGGGCCTGAGCGATCAGGGGCAGCAAGAAAATCAGGCAGACAATAATCTTTGGCATAAGGTTCCTCAATTATTTGGGCGCGCGATCGGCCACCTACTTGACGATTGCCCTTCCCGAAGGCCAGCGCGGGTCGGAGCCGGCCGTTACTTCACCGGTCTCCAGGTTCCACATGGCGCCATGCATATTTCCCCAGGGACGATCCCGCACTTCGACCTCGTGCCCCATCGCACGGAGCCCTTCAACCTGCTCGGGCGAAAACGTATTGGACTCGGCCGATATCTGGTCCGGCACGTATTGGTGATGAAACCGCGGCAGGCTTACCCAGGATTCAGGCTCGTTGCCCTTGATAAAGTCCAGGATTCCCAGTAACACCATGGTAATGATGCGGCCGCCACCGGGCGTGCCGATCACGGCCCGCTTGTCTGCGCCGATCATGAAGGTCGGGCTCATGCTGGAAAGCGGCCTCTTGAAGGGTTTAATTTCATTGGCCTGGAATCCGATGAGCCCGAAAGCATTGGGCTCACCTTCCTTGGCCGAGAAATCATCCATCTCGTTGTTGACCAGCAAACCGGTTCCAGGCGGCATGAAAGCCGAGCCAAACGGCAGGTTCACGGTGAGCGTGGCAGCCACCATGTTGCCGTCTGCATCGATGATGGAAAAGTGAGTAGTGTCCGTTCCTTCCTGAATCTGGTCGTTACCCGCCAGCATACTGCTGGGTGTAGCCCGGTCGGGCCGGATCGATGCCCGCAGCCCGTCTGCGTAATATTGGCTGGTCAGCATCTCCACCGGCACCTCGACGAAATCGGGATCGCCGAGGTAAATGGCGCGGTCGCGATAGGCGCGGCGCATGGCCTCGACGATCAGGTGCGTTCTCAGCACCGGCGCCAGGTCGTTGATCGGGTACGGTTCGAGCACGTTCAGGATTTCGGCAATGGCGACGCCGCCGGATGACGGCGGCGGTGCGGTGACCAATTCGTAGTCGCCATACATGGTTCGAATCGGATCACGTTCTTTTACAACATAGGCCGCAAGGTCTTCCATGGTCCAGATACCCCCGGCTTCGCGCACACCCTTGACCAGGCGCTCAGCCACCGGGCCTGAATAAAATCCTTCCGCACCCCGTTCCGCCACCTGTTCCAGCACCCATGCCAGGTCCGGCAACTTGATGATATGGCCGACCGGCGGCTTTTCGCCATCCGCGAGCAAAACCTCGGCAGCGGCAGGCCAGCGTTTGATCGTGTCGATACGCCAGCCCATCATCGCGTGGTATTTCTCGTCTACCGGAAAGCCTTCGCGCGCAATGCGGATGGCGGGCTGCAGGCTCGTGGCCAGGGAAAGCCTTCCGTAGTTTTTCGCCAGGTGCTCCAGCCCGGCGATTTCTCCCGGAATGCCGCCGGCGAGCGGGCCGTTTACCGCCAGGTCGCGGTTCACGTTGCCCTCTTCATCCAGGTACATGTCCTTGTGCGCTGCAGCCGGCGCTTGTTCCCGGGCATCGATCATGGTCTGGAAGCCGTCTGATGCGCGGTGGATCAACCAGAATGCGCCGCCCCCGATACCGGAGCTGGTCGGTTCGACGACCGCCAGTGTGGAACTGACTGCAATCGCGGCATCGAAGGCATTGCCGCCCTGCTCGAGGATTTCGTGCCCGGCTTCCGTGGCCAGATAATGCGCACTCGCGATAGCGGCCTTGCCCGGCTTTGCGCCGGCAATCAGCGCGCCGCTGCTGCTTATCAGAACCAGGCATAACAGTGCCTGGCGGATGAAAATGGTCTTCAGACCTCGGCCTGGGCGATCAGCCGCCTGTATTTCTCCCACAATTGTTCCTCTGTTTCGTCGTGATCCGGGTCATTGGGTATGCACTCCACCGGGCAAACTTCTACACACTGGGGCGTGTCGAAATGACCGACGCATTCCGTGCACTTCATCGGATCGATTTCGTAATAATCGATGCCCTGCGAAATGGCCTCGTTGGGGCATTCCGGTTCGCAGACATCACAATTGATACACTCCTCGGTGATCTTGAGCGCCAAGGCTTTTTACCTCAGTTCTTCGAAGCGTTTGCGCATGGCTTGCTCAACTTCCTCGCACACGAACTCCGATACATCGCCGTTCAGGCGGGCAACTTCCTTGACCAGGGTGGAGGATATGAAGCTGTAGTCCTCGTCCGGGGTAAGGAATAACGTTTCCACCGACGGCGCGATGTGCCGATTCATGCTGGCCAACTGAAATTCGTACTCGAAATCGGATACTGCCCGTAACCCGCGAACGATCAGTGTGGCGCCGATCTGCTGCAC
>CAMYKC010000130.1 GCA_947258865.1 uncultured Lysobacterales bacterium | reverse complement strand
TGATGATGACATCGATTTTTCCGTGCTCCACCGAGCAAACCACGAGGCTGGAAACTACGGTCGCCTCAGTCTCACCCTCGGATTCGAAAAAAAAGTTGGAGATAACATGCCGGCGAACATCAGTCTGTGCGTCCAGCGTGGCTTTCATCAATTGCATGATGGCATCGCGGCCTTCGAAAGGTCCGACCTCGCCCGTGCCGGTGATGTTGACCAGCATGGTCGCATCGGGGGTGAAGCACTGTTCAAGCATGTCCATTTTGCGTTCGTCAAAGCTGTACGCTGCCCGGCTCAGTAATTCATGAATCGCTAATTTATCTGCTGCTTTCATCATTGGCTGTCAGTCAGTTTGTCTCAGTCGGTTCGAATGGCAATCAATCGTGCCATACCCGGAAGTTGCCATCAAACGAGCCTGTGAGGACCCTAACACGTCCGGCCCGGGCAAAAGGGCTGTTCAATCCTGGGGCGTATACCCGGCCAGGTTCAACATCTCTTCATGAAACAGCCGGCGCGCCCGGGGTATTCCAAGCCGCTTGTCAAAGTAGGCGGCGGTACGCAATCCGATAAGCAGGGCATAGGAAATTTCCGCGAAACCCCTGGCCCTCTCCGCTCCACCTGGTGATTTCTCGAATAGTTCCTGCAGGTATGCCTTGCAGAACCGGTCGAGCGCCTTTTTTTCGCGGCGCAATTGCTTGTCATGCACTGCGACACCGAAGCACTCGAGCATGAAGCCGATCTCCGATCGGGTGATGCCCTTGCCAGCGAAAAAAAGATCCGCCAGAAGACTGATCTGCTTCTCCGGACTCTCGGTGCGAAAGTTTTTAATACGTCCTCGAGGGGCTGGCGGACATGCCCGCCGCTTTGGCGACATCCCTTAGCGTGGTTTTCGCATATCCCTTCGAAATAATGCACGCGTGGAAAGCCTCGAGAATTCGGGCGCGCCGCTTGCCACCACGCGATCCCGGCACCGGCGGGGCTGTTTCTGCCTTGGCTCGAGTGGCCATCGTTACCTTTTGTCCCCGGTCACAGCTTGCACGATTCACCCCCATCAATCACGAATACGCTCCCGGTTACAAAGTTGGATTTACCCGAAGCCAGATAACAGACCATGGGACCGATTTCGTCGATCGCGCCCATTCTCCGGACAGGTATCTTGCCGAGGCGCTTTTTGAGTATGTCCGGTGATTCCAGCACGACACGCTGTGCGTCGGTTTCGAAAGCACCCGGGGCAATTGCGTTGACCTGCACGCCCTTTTTCGCCCATTCAGCGGCCAGCGCCTTGGTGAACTGGATCAAGGCGCCCTTGGATGAGGAATATGCCACCAGCATCGCTTTTCCCAGTATTCCGGAAGTTGACGCGATATTGATGATCTTTCCCGATCCCTGCCGGACCAGATGCTGTCCGGCAGCTCGTGCAAGAACTGCTGGCGCCTTGACATTGACCGCCATCACGTCATCCCAGATTTGCTCACTCTGTTCGAGAAAAAATCCGGCCGGTGCAATTCCGGCATTGTTGACAACGATATCCAGGCGTCCGAAGGCGTCGATCGCTTCTTCAGGAAGTTTCGCCACCGCCAATGTATCCTTCATATCGCACTGCACGGCCCTTATCTTTCCCGGCACCCGGCTCTCCAGTTTATTCAGCTCATCCAGCGAACGTGCCACGGCCAAAACATTGACTCCCTGTTCAACCAGCCAGCGGCCTCTGCTGCCCTACGATCAATATTCCGCCTGGCTGCTGCAAAACGCGCATATCGGGCTGGAACTGGCGGCAGAGAACATCGAAAGAAGGGTCAGCCAGTCGTTTCGCTCACTGGACTTCCTGCGTCAACTGGCGAGCGATCCCGAGCCGCAACACTTCTGACGCACCTTCGTATATTCGCATCGGACGGGCCTGCCGGTAGAGACGCTCGATTTTCGAATCCCTGACCAGTCCATAGCGACCCATCATTTGTACACAACGGTCCACTACCCGGGATGCCGCTTCACTGGCAGCAAGTTTGGCCATAGAAGAGTGGTTCAGGGAGGCAGCAGGATCATCCACCGCCAGGCAGGCTGCCCGGTATGTGAGCAAGCGGGTCATTTCAACCTCGGTCCAGCAATCTGCGAGCATCTGCGCCACCGGCCCCAGGCGAGCCAGCGGCCTGCCGAATTGCACCCGCTTACGCGTATGGCGAACCGCTTCCTCCAGCGCGGCCTGGGCCAGGCCCACCGCGGCCCCCGCGACCGAGACACGGAAAACTCCCAGGGTGGCCAGCACCAGGTCCAGACCCTGCCCGGGGTTGCCCAGGCGAGCGGACGCCGGTAGCTTCACATTGTCGAATTGGACATCGCCCAACACATGCGGAGCAATCAGCTCGGGGGTGGGTGTCACCGAAACCCCGGCGGCATCTGCGGGGACCAGAACCATCGAATATCCGGACTCCTCCCGGGCAAACGTCACATAGAACGCAGCGGCGCCCGCATTCGAAATATAGGACTTGGTTCCGTTCAGCAACAGACCATCCGGGCCGGTTACGAGTTCCGTAGTGACTGACTTCAGATCCGAACCGGCATCCGGTTCAGTCAGCGCCAACGCCGGCAGGGCCTGTGCAGTTGCAACACTTGGCAACCAATGTTCTCGCTGTTCGCCGGAGCCCGCGACTGTGATGGCATAGCTACCGATGCCCTGCAGGGCAAACATCGAATCGGCATGGGCTGACGTGGCCATAAGAACCTCGCGCACGACACAAATGGCCAGGGGGTCCAGCCGTTCCGTGCGACCCCCATAATCCGCAGGAACCATCAAGTCACTCAATCCACTCTCCCGGAGCGCAGCGAGCACGCCAGGATGGATTTCACTCATTTCATCAGCTTCCGCCGCTATCGGCTCAATCGCCCGGGCGAATTCCCGTGCCTGCTGCTGAATCTCCAGATATGGTCCGTCAAGTTCAAAATTCATGCGGTGAAGTCCCTGGTAGTCTGGCGGTCTTTGTTATTGCGTGGTCGTGTCGCCACGGATCACTGTTTCTTAATGCGCCCTTCGAACTGCGGCTTTCTTTTTTCCATGAAAGCCGACGCACCTTCGATCATGTCCGCCGAGCCGATCGCCTGCACCAGCATCCCGAGGCCGCTGAGATAATTGTCCCGGCACTGGTTCCACCACACATTCGAGCTGATCTTGGCAATCTCCAGGTAGCGCGGGCTCATGTAAAGCAGTTCGTCGGCCCATTTGGTCACTTCATCTTCGAGTTCATCGGCGGGCACCACAGCATTGATCAGGCCCATTTCGAGCGCTTCTTTGGCCGGATAGCGTCGGCACATGAAGGAAATTTCCTTGGCGCGTTTTTCACCCACGCTCATGGTCAGGAAATTGGTGCCGCCAAGTATCGGCGCACTGCCGACCCTGACACCGGTCTGCCCGAAAGTTGCGTTCTCGGCTGCGATAGCCATGTCACATGCAACGACCAGTTCATTGCCGCCGCCGGCTGCTGCCCCGTTGACCGCCGCGATGACCGGGCGCGGACTGGTTCTGAGCGATTCGTAAACCTTTAGAGATCCGTAGAACATGCTCCTCAGAGCCTCGGGGTCCGGGTCACTCAGGTTGGCCAGGTAGCCGCCTGCGCAAAATGCCCGACCTGTTCCGGTCAGAATGATCACGCCGGCGTCTGACGCATTTTCCACGGCTGCAATCAGCTCACGCGCCATCGCCGCATCATAAGCGTTCATGCGCTCCGGACGGTTCAGGCGGATCCATTCAACTTCGCCCCTGCGTTCGACTTCGATATCTGACATTTTTGACCTCGGCTGATAAACCAGGTTGTTAAAACTGAATCTTGTCAACAAACAGTCGGACAGGAAGCCCGCCTTCGGCTCCCTTTTCCCATGCTTGACAATTCTTCATATAATGTGGAAACATTGAACAAAGTTCAAGTTTTTAGAGATAAGGCAGTCCAAAGACCCGACTGAACTGCACAAACGAGCGAGCTACCAGCAAAATATTATTTGGTTCGCATATGCCGCCGGGGATCAGGAGAGAGAACCAATGAAACACTTGAATCTATTGTATCTAGCATCCTGCCTGACAGCAGGATTCTGTTTGATGGCATCGACAGTAGCGCTCGCGCAGGACGAGAACGCCGCTGAATTCAGCGCCAATACTGAACTTGAAGAAGTCACAGTCACCGCCCGCAAACGGGAGGAAAACCTGCAGGACGTCGCACTGTCCGTCAGTGCCATGGGGCAGCAGGAAATTCAGGCCAATTTCGCCACCGATCTTCGCGACCTGGTTTACATTTCTCCCAACCTGGTACTGGATGACACCAACCAGGGCCCGGGTGGCGTAGCAGCCGCTTATATCCGCGGTATTGGCGTATCGGAAGTCGAGAAAAACTTTGACCCGGCGGTCGGCGTGGTTGTGGACGGCGTTTTCCGCGGCACCATGACGGGCAGCATCGTGCGTGCCATTGACCTGGAACGCGTAGAAGTGTTGCGCGGACCGCAAGGTACCTTGTTCGGCCGCAACACCATCGGTGGCGTGATCAACTTGGAACGCAGCAAACCGACGATGGAGACCAGCGGTAAGGCTCGCGGCGGTTATGGCAATTACGAAACCGCGGTTTTAGACGGCATTTTCAACTTCGGCAATGGTGAGACTTTTGGTGTCAAGCTGACGGGCTCCTACCGCGACCAGGGTGAAGGCTATTTCCATAATTCCACCACCGGCAGGAAAGACGGCCAGTCTGAGTATATGGCCGGCGGCATCAATCTGCTGTTCGCTCCTCGTGAAGGATTGGAGATCGAATGGACCAGTCTGATCGAGCGAACCGACCAGGACTCTAGCCAGTTGCTCAATGCCGGGCAGCCGGGCCAGGCGTTTTGCGATGTTTATGGCTGGTGCTCGCCCAGCCTGAGCGTACCGGTCAGCGGAGATCGTTACGTGGTCGGGCAGGCTTTTGACAACTACACGTGGCCAACCGAATCCTTCCCTACAAATCAAACGCCTGATCCCCAGTTCGATCATTTCGGACTTTCTCCTTATGACTCGACTTTTGATGCCGACACGCATCAACTCGAAGTGCGTTGGGACCTTAACGACGATTACCGCATCGATTACATTTTCGGGCACTGGGAGACCGAGGAGAAGGTCATCACCGACTGGGACGCCGTGCAGGACTTGCTGTTCCATACCGACCGGCCGGCGGAATACGAACAGGATACCCACGAGCTGCGCCTGACCTATGATGCCGGTGGCAAACTGGCTTATACCGTGGGTGCCTACTACTGGGATTCAGAATACGAAATCCGCTTACGAAGCCTGATCGCCTTCTTTACCCCGTTCGACGGGTTCCTGCTGGACCTGCCGCAGACCACGAAGCAAACGAGCAAATCCAAGGCCCTGTTCTTTGAGGGCGACTATGCATTCAACGAGCGATGGACACTGACTGTAGGCGGTCGCTGGACAGACGACGAAAAAACTTCTGATCAGAACAATGAAGGTAATCCATTTACCACCCTGGCGTACGCCGAGGCTGACTGGACCGAGTTCACCCCCAAGGTCGCCCTCAAGTGGGACCTGGATGATGACTCCATGGCTTACGCCCTGTATTCCCGTGGTTACCGCGCCGGCGGGTTCAACGGTCGTGTTGACAGCGTCGAGACCGCGACCACACCGTACGATCCGGAAACCGTGGACAACTACGAGCTGGGCTACAAGTCCAGGTTCATGAACAACCGCATGCAGTTCAATGCCACCTTGTTTTACATGGACTACAAGGACAAGCAGGAAGAGATCCAGGAGCCATCTGAGACCAGTGGAACAGGCCAGGTGACGCGCGTGGTAAATGCCTCCAACGCCACAATTTACGGAGCGGAACTGGAATTGATGTACCTGTTCGAAAACGGTCTCACATTGCGGGCCAATCTCGGATTGCTGGACGCGTCGTATGACGACTTCCTGGTCGATCAGGGAACGCCTGGAAATCCGATGATATCTGACTTCTCCGATCTCGACTTCCGCAGGGCGCCTGAGACCACGGCCAGCCTTTCGGGAGAAAAGCAGTGGGAGCTTGGTTCAGGTTCGCTACTGCTGCATGCCGGTTTGCGCTACCTGGGCAGCCATGAGGTCGATTTCGCCAACAAACCGGAACTCCACAACAGCTCGCAGACCTTGGTCGACGCTTCGATCAGTTATTTCATGGGTGACTGGTACTTCAGCGCATTCGGCCGTAACCTGACCGACGAGGATGGCTATCAGATCGGTTTCGACGTTGCCGGATTGTGGTCTTACGCATCTCCCAGGGCTCCACGTACGTATGGCTTCGAGGTGGGTGTTTCCTGGTAATCGAAACAAAGAGGCCACGCGAGCCGGAATTTACAGGGGCAACTGCGCCCCTGTAATCTTTTACAGAAAGAGGAATCAGCAAACCGGCTGTCCTCGATGAGAGAACGTTCACCTTAAGTAAGGAGTTTTACAAATGTCAGATGCATCAGATGTAAGGTTTGATCCCGTCAGGCTGGAGCAGCTCAAGGTCGCCCAGGATTACCCGATGGAAGAGGAAGAGTTCAATCTGCTGTACCACCACAACGCCTATTGCAACATGGCTCACGTCAACAAGCGGGGCTACCCCGTCGTGTCGCCGATGTTTTATGTCATCAAGAACGACAACATCATGATGAGCACGATCAAGAATTATCGCCTCAAGGTGGGCTGCCTGATGGAAAACCCCAAGATCACGGTGGCTATTCACAATGACGGCACCAACGTTCGCCACCAGAAAGCCATCCTGATCATGGGCCAGGCCAAGATTCATGATGACGACGCGATGATGCGCGGGATCCACTGGCAGATCATCGATAAATATTTCTTCGAATTGACCACGGATGAAGAGCGTGAAGTGGCTTTCGAAGCCGTGCACACCCCGCTCCGTTGCATCATCGAGGTCGTGCCCGAGAAAATCATGACCTGGGACCTCGGCAAGATGCTGGAAGCGCATGATGAAGGCGTGTGGTACGGCGAAAGCCAGAAACTGATCAACAAGTTCATGGCCCAGGAACACCTGGATCTTTCGGTGAGCTGAGTCATGGGCCGCTGGGATGACAAATTCGAACGCCACGCGAAAAAGTGGGAATCCTGGAATATGCAGGAGTATTCACAACATGACCGTGTATTGCCAAAAATCATCGAGGACAAGGCGCGGCAGCATCCCGACCACGTGGTGTTCCAGTTCCGGGATGATCCGCTAACGCTGGGGGAACTGAACGAGCGCGTCAACAAAACCGCCAACGGCTTATTGTCGCTCGGGGTAAAACATGGCGACAAGGTCGCTCTCATGCTGCCAAACAACCCCGAGTTCCTGTATACCTGGTTCGCACTGAACAAGATCGGCGCCGTCGAGGTGCCCATCAATGTTGCACTCAAAGGCCAGGGACTGGCTTACCAGATGGTCCAGTCCGATTGCGTTGCCCTGGTGGCTGACCTGCAGTACCTGGACCGCCTCGAAGGCGTTGCGGGAGACCTGGAGGACATCCGGCATATAGCGTATACAGACGCGACATCGAGCGGGGAGGCGATGCCGCAATGGGCGGGTTTCGAACACATGGCCTTCGGTGAACTGATGGACCATTCCTCCGATTCACCCGGCGTCAACGTGCACTACAGCGACCTGGCCACTATTCTCTACACGTCCGGGACTACCGGTGTATCCAAAGGCGTGATGTTCAGCCACCATTACTGGTACGACATCTGGGCGGAGTCGGTGAAGTACTCGCGCTATACCGAGGACGACATTCTCTACACCGGCCTGCCGTTTTTCCATGGCAACGCCCAGGGCATAACCATTGGACCGGCCATCCTGGCCGATGCGAAGGCCGTCATCGTTGATCGATTTTCGGCCAGCCGTCTGTGGGATGACTGCCGCCGATGGAACTGCACCGAGGCCAATTACATTGGCGGTATCATCCCGATCCTGCTGAAACAGGAGGAAAAAGAGGATGATGCGGATAACCCGATCCGGTTGATGGTGGGCGCGGCAGCGCCGCAGGACGAATGGCACGCATTCCAGGAACGCTTCAACACCAAGATTCTCGAAGTCTACGGCATGACCGAATGTTACTGCTGCCTGGTCAGCCCCTATGACGAACCCCGTGCCGGGGCCTGTGGCAAAACCATCACCGGCTGGGATGTGCGCATCGTCGATGATGACGACAACGAGTGCAAACCTGGCAGCCTGGGTGAATTCATTGCACGCTCCAACAAGATGTTTGTTGGCACAGATGGCTACTACAACAAGCCTGAAGCCACACTGGAACTGTTCAAAAACGGCTGGATCCATACCGGCGACCTTGGCCGCATGGACGAAGACGGTTATTTCTTCTTTGTCGACCGCAAGAAGCAGGCGATTCGGCGCCGCGGTGAAAATATTTCCTCATTCGAAGTTGAAACTGTGATCAGTTCCCACGAGGCGGTGCTCGAGTCTTGCGCAGTG
>CAMYKC010000129.1 GCA_947258865.1 uncultured Lysobacterales bacterium | reverse complement strand
GTTCCTGCAGTCCGCGAAGAATGGCGATCGTATCCGTCACTGACGGTTCGCCGACAAATACTTTCTGGAAACGGCGTTCCAGCGCGGCGTCTTTTTCCACGTACTGGCGGTATTCATCCAGCGTGGTCGCTCCAATGCAATGCAGTTCGCCCCTGGCCAGCGCGGGCTTCAGCATGTTTCCGGCATCCATCGCACCCTCCGCCTTGCCGGCGCCGACCATCGTGTGCATTTCGTCGATGAACAGGATGATGTTTCCTTCCTGCTTGGCGAGATCGCTCAAAACGGCCTTCATGCGCTCTTCGAACTCACCGCGGAACTTGGCGCCCGCCAACAGAGATGCCATATCGAGGCTCAGCACCCGCTTACCGCGGACGCCTTCGGGCACTTCATTATTGACGATGCGCTGCGCGAGACCTTCCACGATGGCGGTCTTGCCGACACCGGGCTCACCGATCAGCACCGGGTTGTTCTTCGTGCGGCGCTGCAAGACCTGGATACAACGGCGGATTTCCTCGTCGCGCCCGATCACCGGATCGAGCTTGCTTTGCTCGGCCCGCTCCGTCACGTCGATGGTGTATTTTTCCAGCGCCTGGCGCTGCTCCTCGGCGTTCGGATCGACGACTTGCTCGCCGCCGCGCAGATCATCGACGGCTTTTTCAACGGCATCCATATTCGCGCCCGCCTGCTTGAGAATGTCGCAGAGAGCGCCCTTGAGATTCAGCGCCGCGAGGACGAACAGTTCGCTGGCGATGTACTGGTCTCCCCGCTTCTGCGCCAGCTTGTCGGTCAGGTTCAATATCTTGATCAGCTCATTGGAAAGGCTGATTTCACCCTCGGCGCCGCTGACGCGGGGCAGGCTGTCCAGCCGCTCGCCCAGCTGTGACCGCAACTGGTTCACACGCACGCCGGCCTTGGTCAGCAGGTGGCGGCTGGCGCCGCCCTCCTGGTCCAGCAGGGCCACCATGACGTGCACGGGCTCGATCAGCTGGTGGTCAAGTCCCGTCGCCAGACTCTGGGCATCGGCCAGTGCCAGCTGGAACTTGCTTGTCAATTTGTCCATTCGCATAGCAATTCCTCAATTTCTGATAGTCAGAATTTGAGGGCGCAATGACGGGGAATCAATGTAATCACCTCGGCAAGCCATAGCGGTGAAACTTGTATACGAACCAGAGGTGGCGGCTACCCTAAATCAAGACCTTCATCTGTCGGGAACAGACGCGCGACGGCACTACACTAATGCTTCTTCGCCTCTGGCGAAACCGCATTCGCTCCGATTGCCTGCGCTAAGAGCGCACAGGGATGTCTTGAGCGTGTCTTGGTTAAGGGTAGCCGCCACCTCACGCCTGCAACAGTTTTTGTCCTTTCGGCTGGTGAAATCACGAGAGCAGCCCGAGTTCTACAAAAGCACTCGGCGGATGATGTCGTAGTAAACCGCGAACAGGCGATCCAGGTCGGCTACCGGCGTGCGTTCATCCACCTGGTGGATCGTGCTGTTGATCAGGCCAAGCTCGATGACTTCACAGCCCAGCGGCGCCATGTAGCGGCCATCCGAAGTGCCGCCGCCGGTATTCAGGTCCGGGGACTCGCCCAGTATCTCCTCCACGGACCCAACGACGGCTTCGCGCAGCTTTCCGGGACTGCTGCGAAACGGTTCTCCCATGACTTCCCACTCAATTTCATAATCACTGATACCGTGTTTTTCAAGCAGGTTTTCGAATCGGGTCCGGATGGCCGTAGCCGGTGAACCGGGGCAGTTCCTGAAATTTGCCAGCAGTTCCACGTTGGCGGGAGTCACGTTGCCCGCGCCCGTTCCGGCCTTGACATAGGCCACCTGGCAGTGGCTGGCTGGAAATTCGTCATCACCCGTATCCCATTCCTGGGTTACCAGTTCATCGAGGAAAGGTGCGATCCGGTGCACCGGGTTATCCAGGTTTTCTGGAAATGCCGTGTGGCCCTGAATGCCATGCACCTTAAGCCGCACATAAAGGGATCCGCGCCGGCCGACGCGCACGGTATCACCCAGCTTATCCTGGCTGGAAGGCTCTCCGACCAGGCAGTGATCGGGCCAGGTCCCGCGGCGTTTCAGCTCTTCTGCAACCCGGACGATGCCATCAACGGCTTCGCCTTCCTCGTCACTGGTCAGCAGCAATCCGATCTCTCCGGGATGATCGGGGTGCTGTTGCACGAAAGTTTCCAGCGCCACGACCATTGCCGCGACCGCGCCTTTCATGTCCGCCACGCCACGGCCATAGAGTTCGCCGTCTTTTTCATCCGGGTGAAAGGGTAAAAAAGTCCACAAGTCCTCAGGACCGGTAGGAACGACATCGGTATGTCCAAGGAACCAAAGCGATGGCGAGCCGTTGACCTTACGCTGTCCCCTGGTGAACAGCACGTTGCTGACCTCTGCGCACAGGAACCACTCGGTGGTGAAGCCCAGCGGTAATAAGCGTTCGGATATGAGTCGCTGACAACCCGCGTCATCCGGTGTGAGCGAAGGGCGTGCGGTTAACTCCCGGGTAAGTTCGAGTACGCGGGACATGATCAGATGTAATCGTCCAGGCTGGAAGGCGAGAAGCCGATGTCGAGGATCTTTTCACCGTCCGTAATAACGGGTCGCTTAATCAGCGTCGGGTTCGCCAGCAGCAAAGGCAAAGGGTCCGTCTGCACCTCTTGTTTCTGCGTTTCGGAGAGTTGCCTCCAGCTCGTGCTGCGCCGGTTCAGCAGGTATTCCGCGTGCGCGGATGCAAGCCAGCCCCTGAGAAGATCCGCGGATAGTCCTTCTTCTCTGAAATCATGGAAAGTGTGGGGCACGTTTCGGGTTTCCAGCCATTTCATGGCCGAACGGCAACTGTCGCAGTTCCGGATACCGTAAAGGTGGAGATGAATGCGATATTCATTCAGCATGCCGCAAAATCTCGTTCACGCTCGTCCTGGCGCGGGTCTGTTCATCCACCTGCTTGACGATCACCGCGCAGTAAAGCGAGTGGCTGCCGTCCTTTGCCGGCAGCGAGCCTGGTACCACCACGGAACCGGCAGGTATGCGGCCCCGCAATACCTCCCCGGTCTCCCGGTTGTAGATCTTGGTGCTCTGGCCGACATAGACGCCCATCGACAAAACGCTGCCACGCTCCACGATGACGCCTTCTACTACTTCCGAGCGAGCGCCGATAAAGCAGTTGTCTTCGATGATGGTGGGATTCGCCTGCAAGGGCTCGAGGACGCCCCCGATTCCCACCCCACCCGAGAGATGAACGTTTGAACCGATCTGAGCGCAGGAGCCAACCGTGGCCCAGGTGTCAACCATGGTGCCTGGACCGACATAAGCACCGATATTCACGTAACTGGGCATCAAGACCGCATCGTGGCCAATGTGCGCACCCCGGCGAACTGTTGCCGGCGGAACCACTCTGGCGCCGGTGTCCTCGATTTTTTCGCCGAATTCGCTCCCCCAGCGCAACGGAAGCTTGTCGAAGAAATTCGTGTAACCGGCTCTGATCACTTCGTTTTCATGGACCCTGAACGATAACAAAACCGCCTTCTTGAGCCATTGATTGACCTTCCATTCGCCAGGCGCGCCGAGCGCTTCAGCTACCCGGAAGCGGCCGGTTTCGAGTCCATCGAGACAGCTCTCAACAGCCTGGCGCAAACCAGGCGAGGCTCGGCCGGGCGAAATCTCGCTACGCCGTTCCCATGCAGACTCGATCAGTGGCTTAAGTTCGTCGATTGTGGCGTTATCGTTCATTTTGCTCCGCTACTGCTGCAAATGTTCTCTGATTGACTCGGCCAGTGCATCGCGGGTGGCTTCCGTCAATGGCTGGTGTTTCGGGTCACTGACCAGGAAGGTGTCTTCTACCTTCTCACCGAAAGTCGCGATGCGCGCATTGTGTACCTGGACACCCTGGGAGAATATGGCGGCGGCAACCCGGGACAGCAAGCCCGGCTGATCGTTGCATTCCAGGTGCAAAACCGTGCCAGCCTTGTCCGGGTCTCTGGAAAAACGTATTTCGGGTGCCGCGGTGAAATGGCGGAGCTGGCGCGGAATTTTTCGGATGACGGGCGCTCTCGGATTATCTTCGTCCGTGGCGGTCTGCAAGCGGCTCACCAATTCCGCGGCATCCACTTCATTGACCACTTCGCCGTGCTGGTCCATTAACTGGAACAGGTCATAACTCCATCCGTCAATGGTCGTCAGGACACGGGCAGACATCACGTCCAGCGCCATCTCGTCGAGCACCAGGGTGATGGACGCAAACAGGCCATCGTGATCCGGCACGCAGACCAGCAGCTCCGATACGCCGTGAGGCTGAACCGGGCGGACCGCAATATGCTGTTCCCGGCCAGCCCCGCTGACGACCGTTTCCGTTGACCATTCGAGTTGATCCGGGCTGAGGCGCCAAAAGGCATAGTCAGGCAAAGTATCCCAGAGACGGGTGATCGACTCCGGGTTTACACCGCGTCGAAGCAGGCGGCTCAGCGCGGCTGAACGCGTTTCCCGGATTCGCGTAGCCCGTTTGATGGGGTTCTCCAGACCCCGCCTGAGCGCATCGCCGCAAGCCAGGTACAGGTCCCACAGCAACTTGTTCTTCCAGTTGTTCCAGAGCTTTGGGTTGGTGCCCGCAATATCGGCAACAGTCAGCAGGTACAAGTGATCCAGGTAGCGCGTATTGCCCACCACCTCGGCGAACGCCTGAATATTCTCGGGATCGGAGAGGTCCTTGCGCTGCGATGTCTGTGACATCAGCAGGTGTTGCTCAACCAGCCAGGCCACCATCTTGCGCTCGGCGGGTTCGATATCCAGCCTGGCGCAGAATTCCTGGGCATCGGCTGCACCGAGTTCGGAGTGATCCCCCCCGCGCCCTTTCGCAATATCGTGAAAAATAGCGGCCAGGTACAGCAGCTCCGGCTTGGCGATTCGCTTGAACACTTCGCGGGCATGGGGGAAGCGGTCTTTGTATTTGCCATAGGCGAAACGACGCAGGTTACGCACGACGAACAGTGTGTGCTGATCGACCGTGTAGACGTGGAACAGGTCGTATTGCATGCGGCCAACGATGTTTCCGAAAGCCGGGATAAAAGCCGCCAGCAAGCCGTAACGATTCATGCGCTGCAGTTGCGTGTACACACCTTCAGGTTGTCGAAGAAGCTCCAGGAAACCAGCCAGGACTTCCTCGCTGCCTCGGAATTCATTGTCTGCCAGGTACAGGTGATCGCGGATGGAGCGAATCGTCGCTGCAGTCACACCCAGCAGATTCTCATCACGGGCCAGCAAGACGAACATCTCCATCAGGGCAGCGGGTCTTTTCACCAAAACTGCGTCGGATTTCAATTCCAGGAAGCCGTTACGCGCACGAAAATCCTCGCCCGGCTCTGTTATTTCGTCACCTGTCCGGTCAGACAACGCCTCCCGGAAAAGCTGCAAAAGACTTTCGTTCAGACGTTCCAGCCGCATAACAGTCCGGTAGTAAAGCTGCATGAATTTTTCCACGGCCAGGCTGGTCTCACTGTCCTCGAAACCAAAGCGTTCGGCTATCTGGCGCTGGAAATCAAACAGCAGGCGGTCCTCGGCGCGACCCGCCAGCAGGTGCAGGGCAAATCGGATCCGCCACAGCAGGCGTTGTCCGCCAACCAGGTCGCGGTGTTCCGACTCGCTCAGAAAATCATGCTCCACCAGGCCATGCAGGGTACGGGCGCCAAGGTGACGGCGGGTTACCCACGAGATCATCTGGATATCGCGAAGGCCGCCCGGACCTTCCTTGATGTTGGGCTCCAGGTTGTATGCAGTCTCATGGTAGCGGGCGTGTCGATTGTGCTGTTCTTCGAACTTCGCTTCGAAAAATTCTTTACCCGGCCAGATGTGGCTACTCGAAGTTGCCTTCGTCATTTCAGTGAGCAAGTCCATCGAGCCGGCCAGCAGACGGGTCTCCATGAACGTGGTCGCGGTAACGACGTCCGCGGCAGCGTCCTCGACACATTCTTCGACGGTTCGCACACTGTGGCCAAGGTAGAAACCTGCATCCCACAGCATCTGTACAAAAGCCTCGATTTCGCTCTTGGGCAGTTCTGCACCAAGTTCATCGCCCAGCAGGATCAACAGGTCTACATCCGAGTTTGGATGCAATTCACCGCGGCCAAAGCCGCCGACCGCCACCAGGCTGATTTCCTTGGTGAACGGAACCAGTTTTCTCCAGGCAAGCAGCAGCAATTGCTCGACGGCCCAGGCGCGTGAGTGGACCAGCTGGACCACGTCCTTGCCGTCCCAGAACCGGTCAGCGAGTTTTGCATCGGCCTGCTCCAGGGCTTCACGGATGAAGTCGCGCAAATCGGCCAGCTGCTTCGCAGCGGATTTCCGATCCAGACCGATCACGCCGCCTTCTGATTCGAGCATTTCGATCCGGGCCAGGTCGAGACATCCCCTGCTCGCCGGCGGTGCGGCCAGTCTGCCGTGCATGCTCAGAGATCGTCGCCGGGAAGACGGGTCAGCACTTCGTGGCCGTCTTCGGTCACGGCGATGGTGTGCTCCCACTGCGCCGACAGGCTGCGATCACGTGTCACCACAGTCCAGCCATCGGGTAACAGCTTCGTGTCCCGTCGGCCCAGGTTGATCATGGGCTCGATGGTAAACACCATGCCAGGGACCAGGGTTTCACCGGTATTCGCCCGGCCGTAATGAAGCACCTGTGGGTCTTCGTGAAACCCTTTGCCGATCCCGTGCCCGCAATATTCGCGAACGACAGAGCACCCATGGCCTTCCGCGTAACGCTGTATCGCATGGCCGATGTCACCGAGCCTGATGCCGGGACGGACCAATTCGATACCGGTGACCATCGAGCGATAGGCGATATCGCTGATGCGTTTGCCCTTGATGGTTGGTTTGCCCACCAGGAACATCTTGCTGGTATCGCCGTGCCAGCCGTCCTTGATCACGGTGATGTCGATGTTGACGATGTCGCCCCATGGCAGATGACGTGGTTGACCGAGGTGCAGATGGAACGTGGAAAACCCCGGTAATTCAATGGCGCGGGGATGGCTGCCTGTTCTTTGGTGATGTATTCATGGCAGATTTCATCGAGTTCACCGGTCATGACCCCAGGCTGCACGTGGGAGCGAATCATCCGCAAAACGTCGGCGGCGAGCTGGCCGGCGATGCGCATTTGCTCTATCTCTTCGTTTGACTTGAGTATGATTCCCATTCGGTCACGTCCTGGCGGGGTTTTTTGCCCCAAGCGGGCTCGCAATGATCTGAACATCGGGTCTGTCGCCACGTAAAGGAGTTATTGTACATCGCATTCTTTTGTGAATTAATCCGGCAGACAAACTTTTGCCCTATGACTTGAGTGATGACAACTGGGATAATTTCAGGTTGACGGACCAGGTAGCGTTCCGACCACGAGTAATGGGAGAGAATCAAGTATGCGCGAGTTTTTCAAGTACATCCTGCCACTGGTGCTGATCGGTCTGTCAATCTCCCTGGTCATCGTGATGATCCAGATCGCCAAAGGGAAGCGGCCGGAACGCAAGGATGAGGCGAACCAGGCCGTGCTGGTCGATGCGATACCCGCCAAAGTCGACTCCCTGCACTTCTCGGTATATTCCCAGGGCTCGGTCGCTCCGAGAACCGAGACGACCATGGTTGCCGAAGTCGCCGGGCAAATTGTCTCGGTTTCCTCGAATTTTATTGCCGGTGGGTTTTTCAGGGCGGGAGAAGTTCTTCTGCAGATCGATCCCAGCGACTATGAAACCGGGTTGCTGCGGGCCCAGGCCAACCTGGCCTCACGCAAGGCACAGTACGCCGACCAGAAAGCCCGCTCGGAACAGGCCCTGAAAGACTGGAGCAACCTGGGCCGCCAGGGAGAACCTTCGGACCTGACATTACGTAAACCGCAACTGGCCGAGGCGCTGGCGGCAGTCCAGGCAGCGGAAGCAGAACTGAAGGAAGCCGAGCGGAACCTGCAGAGGACGCGGATCAAGGTTCCCTACGACGGCCTGGTCAGGAGCAAACTGGTGGATGTGGGCCAGTATGTATCGCCGGGTACGCCCCTCGGCGTCACTTTTGCGATTGACAGGGCGGAGATCAGGTTACCCCTGTCAAACAGCGATATCGCATTCCTCGAGTTGCCGTCGGCAACCCGGCTGGACAAGGCTCAGCGGGTGCCCGTAACACTGACCGCGGAAGATTCGGGGAACGGCGGGCAATGGCAGGCTGAAATCGTTCGCACCGAGGGAATCGTAGACGAGAAAAGCCGCGTGGTTTACGCCGTGGCGGAAATTGCCGATCCATATGCCGTGCTCGGCATGAGTGACCAGGCAGAGTTGAAAATGGGTACCTTTGTGCGGGCTGAAATCCAGGGACTCAGAGTCGAGGACGTCGTGGTGTTGCCGCGTTCGGTGCTGCGTTCCGACAACACGGTTCTGATTGCGAATGACGAGCGAAAGCTCGAAATCAGGCCTGTCACGGTCGTGCGGGCGGAGCCACGCTTCGTGTATATCAGCAGCGGTATCGAAGGTGGTGACATGGTGATCAAGACCGCACTGGATGCCCTGATCCCGGGTACGGCCCTGATGATCAGTGGCGAGGAACCCATGCCCTCCGCGGCGATGGATGCGGATGCTGAAGAAGCCGTCGCCACTGCCGGGATAGAACAATGACCAGGGGCCCCTACGAATCGCTGATTGACTGGTTTGCGCGAAACGCGGTCGCCGCGAATCTCTTGATGGTTATCCTGCTCGCGGGCGGACTTTACACAGTGTTTACGATCAAGAAGGAGATCCAACCCCGCATCGAAACCAATTTCATCACCGTTACGATGCCCTTCCTGGGCGCCACCCCGCTGGACGTAGAGGAAGGTGTGATCGTCAAGATCGAAGAAGCCATCCAGGACATTGAAGGAATTGAGGAGATCGTCTCCACGGCCAGCCGCGGATCCGGAAATGTGCAGATTGAAGTCCACGCAGACTACGAAGTGACCGAGGTGATGGACCAGGTCAAGAACCGGGTGGATGCCATTTCGACGTTTCCCGACAATACCGAGAGACCGATCATTTCCCGCACCCAATTTCAGCAACAGGTTGTCATCGTCAGCGTTTACGGCGACATCGACGAGAGGAGCCTCAAAGAATACGCCAAGCAGGTCAGGAACGAGATCGTGACCCTGCCCGGTGTCACGCGGGCGGAAATCCTGGGATCGCGGCCATACGAAATCAGCATCGAGGTCAGCGAATTTACGTTGCAGGGTTACGGACTGACCCTGGCCGAAGTCGCGCAGGCCGTGCGCCGGGGCTCGCTGGATCTTTCGGCGGGCGCCATTCGTTCCGAAAGCGGGGATATCCTGGTTCGCACCAAGGGCCAGGCCTATGTCGGCCGTGACTTCGAGGACATCGTGATCCGGACTAATTCCGACGGCACGCGGCTGCTGTTAAAGGATGTGGCTCACATACGCGACGAGTTCGTCGAGACCGACCGGTTCTCGGAATACAACAGCAAACCCGCGATCTCCATACAGGTGTTGTCAGTGGGCAACCAGAGCGAACTGGATATTTCGAAAACGGTGCACGAGTTCGTCGAGCAAAAGACAGCGAACCTGCCCGATGAAATCGGTGTGGCGGCGTGGGCGGATGTCAGCTATTACCTGAAGGGCCGCCTCGACATGATGGTCAAAAACCTGATCATGGGCGCAGCACTGGTGTTCCTTATCCTGGCACTGTTCCTGCGCCTGAAACTTGCGTTCTGGGTCATGGTAGGCCTGCCGATTGCATTCATGGGCGCCTTTTTCCTGATGCCGACCGTGGACGTTACAGTCAATATGCTGAGCCTGTTCGGATTCATCCTGGTGCTGGGTATCGTGGTCGATGACGCCATTGTCATCGGCGAAAGCGCCTACACCAACATGCGCGCAAAAGGCCACTCGGTCGACAACATCGTCGAGGGCGTGTTTAAAGTCGCGGTACCGGCTACCTTCGGCGTGCTGACGACCATCGCGGCATTCATCCCCATCCTTATGGTGACCGGGATCTCCGGTCAGTTTTTTGCAGCAATCGGCTGGGTGGTCATCCTGTGCCTGACGTTCTCACTGGTGGAATCCAAGCTGATTCTGCCCGCTCACCTTGCGCATATGAAGGTCAGGCATTACGACAAGGACACGCATAACGTCTTTATTCGCTTCCAGCGCTTTTTCAGCGAAGGCCTGCATCACGTCATCGACGATTACTACGCACCGTTCCTGGAAAAGTGCCTGAAGCGGCGATACCTGACTCTTTCCGTCTTTATCTCGCTGCTCATCCTTTCGATCGGCTTACTCGCTGGCGGCATACTGCGCTTCGTGTTCTTTCCCGACCTCACCGCCGATTTCCTGCAGGTGGAACTGGAAATGAACGAAGGCACGCCGGCAGCGCGAACCCACGATGCCCTGCGCCAAGTCCAGGATGGCCTGTGGGAAGTCGACCGCAAGGTCAGCCAGGAACATGGCGTGGAATCCGGGGCGGTCGTTACCAGCGTTCTGTCCTTCGCTCGCAATGAAACGTCGGGGCGCATCATCACCGAATTGGTGAAGGAAAACGACGACGTGATCACCGGTCCGGAAGTCCTGCGCCGCTGGCGCGAAGAAACCGGCGATATTCCGGGTGTAAAAACCCTCGGCTTCGAAGGCGCAACAGGCCCGGGCGGAGGACCATCGATCTCGCTGCAACTCATCGGCACCAATATTGAACAGGTCGGCCGCGCGGCAAAATCGTTGGAAGACCGCATACGCGGGTACGAGGGAGTGTTCGACATCCGAAATTCCTATGAGCGCGGCACTCCTGAAATAAAACTCAATATCAAACCTGAAGCCGAAGCGCTTGGCCTGACACTCGCGGACCTGGCCGGACAAGTGCGCGCCGGGTTCTATGGCGAGGAAGTCCAGCGCGTGCAGCGTGGACAGGACGAAGTCAAGGTCATGGTCCGGTTTCCACGGGACGAGCGCGACTCCGTCGGCTACCTGGACAACATGCGCATTCGCACACCGGACGGAGGGCGGGTGCCATTCCACGCCGTGGCAGAAGTGGAAATGAGTGAAAGCCCGACGACCATTCGCCGTTTCGATCGCGAACGGGCCGTTCGCGTTTCCGCGGAGGTAGACAAGGAGAACTACGAGCCGGGTAAGATAACGGCGGATATCATTGACAAAGAACTGCCCGTCGTCCTGGCCCAGTTCCCGGGAGTCAGGCACCGCCTGAGCGGCGCCAGCCAGGCCCAGCAGGAAGTCCAGCAGGACCTGAAAAGGGGAGCCCTGTTCGCGCTGTTCCTGATCTACGCATTGATGGCCATCCCCTTACGCTCGTATTCATTGCCCTTTATCATAATGTCGGTCATTCCATTCGGCGCGATCGGCGCACTGGTTGGCCACCTGATTCTCGGGATCGAGGTCAGCATGATGAGTTTCTTCGGCATCATTGCGCTGGCCGGCGTGGTGGTGAACGACAGCCTGATCCTGGTCGATTTCGTCAATCGCGAGCGTCGGATGGGCGTGCCCCTGCTGCAGGCTGTGAATGATGCTGCCAGGAAACGCTTCCGCGCCATCCTGCTGACGTCGCTTACCACGTTTTTCGGATTGATTCCGATCGTGCTGGAAGGCAGCTTGCAAGCGCAGATCGTAATCCCGATGGCCGCCTCCCTGGCTTTCGGAATCCTGTTTGCCACCGTGATCACACTGTTCCTGATCCCGTCGCTGTACATCATCCTGGATGACTTCAAGACATGGTGGCGCGAAGCCTGGAGCCACATCTTCAAAGGCCGGACGAAAAAGGACATCCGGCAACCCGGATTTGCGGACACCGTGCAGCGGGTGTCGCCGAGAGAGAACGGCTGATACCTCGTGAAGGTCCGCGAACTGTTGACCCATGCCCGCGATGTGTTGGCAGCCGGAGCCTCCGTGCGACTGGACTCGGAGGTGCCGCTATGCCATGTACTGGACGTGAATCGGGCCTGGTTATTTGCGCATCCCGATGCCGTCGTGGACACGCCAGACGAGACGAAATTCATGAAACTGGTCGACCGTCGCAGGCTCGGCGAACCGGTCGCTTACCTGACCGGGATTCGTGAATTCTGGTCTTTGCCCCTGAACGTGACACGGGATGTCCTGATTCCGCGTCCCGAGAC
>CAMYKC010000128.1 GCA_947258865.1 uncultured Lysobacterales bacterium | reverse complement strand
GATGAACAGTCTCAATAACTTAGCAAGTGCCTTAGAAGAGATGAACAACGAAATTATCATCGATGAGGCCACTCGAAAAAAGGCGATACAACCATTGCTAAAGATGTTGTCATTTAATGAAAAGCCAGGAGAATCACAGAGACACTAATAGGCATGTTAGATCTATTGTCTAAATGATCGGTTCGCTCCCTATAGAAATTATCGCAATTGTGTGTCTGATTTAGATTGCTAGCGGTGGAATCGAACTACCAACTCAATCTCGCCAAAAGCAGACACTCAAATTTGATATTTCAGCGGCGGCTTACGACCCGTTACGGACACCTAGATTCCTTATATAATGGATAAGGTCACACGAAACCAAACAAATTGAGTGCAGATTTCTTGAGATGCCTGATAAGAATAGAGTAATAACACTCCAAGCACTAACCCAGATACTCGGAGAACGAAGCGAAAATGGACGTGTACTAGTAGCTTTGGTCGGTCCACCTGGTGCTGGTAAATCCCATCTTGCAAAGCAAATTGTCGATGACCTTTATGTCAAGAATCAATGTAAGGCTGCTATTTTACCAATGGATGGTTTTCACTTCGATGATCTGATATTGGAGGCACGAAATCAACGTGCATGCAAAGGTTCACCCGAGACATTCGATGTGGGTGGTTTGTATCATATGCTCAAACGTCTACGTAGCAATACGGAAGAGGAGATCGCGGTTCCTGTGTTTGATCGATCACTTGAGATTTCGCGAGCAGGTGCCAGGATAATACCAAGTGATGCTCAGTTACTGATAGTAGAGGGGAACTACTTACTGCTCGAGTATCCCCCTTGGTCGAAACTTTCTCCACTTTTTGACGTGACGGTATTGATACAGGTTAACGAGGATAAACTTCGTGAAAGGCTGACTGAGCGTTGGCATGAAAACGGTATTGTCGAGGATGAAGTTACCGCGAAAGTAGAAGCCAACGACCTTCCAAATGGACATATTGTGCTCAATCGATCATCTCCAGCGGATTTCATTCTAAAGAATTAAACTGGAAATATTTTTAGCCAAGTTGAGTTGAACCTCGCCAGCTTCTGCTATTGGGCGATTCGAGAAGTCCAGCAAGCTCATCTGAGCGTCAGCTTCCGAGAAAACAGACCCTTAATCTCGATAAATCAGCGGCGATTCACGGCCCAACTGAGACACTCGTCGCTGCCGTTGAATGCCATTGGCTTTGGGTTAATTGTTGATTTGCGTTTAAAGGCCCGGATCTATCCAGAGGAGCATTAGGCCGTTATATCTTGTGCATCCAGAAAGGCAATTGTTTCCTCTGAGTTCGGTGGATTACAGCCCTGCCGGGTTACATTGATGGCGGCACAAGCACAGGCCCAATGTAGCACTTGAGCCAGGCCAGCAGGCGAAGCATTGGACATCTTCGCCTTGTCGAGTGCATATTTTTGATGCAAAGCTGACAGTAGACCAGCCTGAAAGCTGTCGCCTGCACCAACAGTGTCCACCACCTGCTCTACGCCGAAACCTTCAAATTCAACCTGGTGTTTTTGATTGTATAGAAACGCGCCCTTTTCACCCCGAGTGAAAACTACCATACCACTGTCCATTTGCGTCAGAAATCTGGCGGCGAGCTCATCAAAACTTTGCGTGTAACCCATCATATGCAGGTCCTCGTCGCTGGCTTTTAGTAGATCACAGTAGGGCACCAATGATTCAAGTCCTCTGACATATGCCGGGTGGTCCTGCACAATGTTCGGCCTAAAATTGAAATCCATACTGATTAAGACATCCCTTGGCTTCAGCGCTTCGATTATTTCAATTACCCTGGCGATGTCCTCGGGTATAACCGCCAAAGATCCGGTATGTAACAGTCTCATGGAATGAGGAATTCTATTAAGTATGTCTTGCGCATCGTATTCCCGGTCCGCGATGCCTTCCCGGTACAGGCTGTAGCTTGGAATCCCCTCGTCATCTAGCTGAACCACGGCTAGCGAAGTCGGCTTCGACACACGAAAGTCTTCATCAACCACCCCACCATCGGTTAGCAACTGATTCTTGAGCACATCACCCAAATGATCCTGTGATAGTGGTGAAAGATAACTGACCGGCATTCCCTGTTTGCCCAATGCTCTTGCAACATTGTATGGCGAACCTCCGGGATTGGGCTTCAAGTTGCCCTTTTTGGTAGGCAATAGATCAATAATCGCTTCACCAAATACACCAAATACGGATTCATTAATACTCGACATAAAAACCTCTGTTTTCCAATCAAAGGTCAAAACCGGACGGCATGACTACCATATCCCTTATTGTCACATGGCGAGGTCGCGGCAGCATAAAGAGCAGTGATTCGGCCACTTCGTCTGCATCGAGCAAGCAGCCATCCGATTTCGCTTGTGCAAGTTTTTCCTCGGGCCAGTCACTCAACAAACTGGTAATCACCGGCTCTGGCGAGATTGACGCCACGCGTACCCCATGTTTGAAAACCTGCCTGCGAACAGTTTGTACAAAACAGTTGATTGCCCATTTGGATGATGCGTAAACAGGTTCCCATGGAGTCGGGAAATGAGCCGCCAATGAACTGGTTACAATGATATCCCCGCAGCCACGCTCGATCATATGCGGTAACACATCATGAATGTTTTTCATGACGACATTGACATTGAGGTTCAGCATCCGGTCGATCGAAGAATTGTCCGCGTCGATCAGATCACCGCCCAGATAAAGCCCGGCATTGGCGTGAAAGATATCGAGTTGCCCGGCACACTCCAGTATACGGGGCATCATGGTCGCGCAGTTTTCAGGATCTAGAAGATCAATGTTTAGCACAAGCAAATCATCCCCATGCTTTTCCTTCATCGCGCTCAGGCCAGCCGTGTCTCGATCGATGACAACAACCCGGGCACCGGCAGGAAGCATTACTTCAACACAGGCCAGTCCGATACCTGAAGCCCCGCCCGTCACAGCGGCAACTTTATCGCTCAATCCATGCATTACCTGCGCCCATCTACTGCCTGCGAATTCAACAGGGCTGACTCGTTCACAATAGTTCAACCTGAGCACGCAGCTCGCGGATTCTGGTACTGACATATCGATCCAGGTGGTCGATTTCATCAATGATCGTAGCCTTTACCACATCGCGGTCGTTGGCATCCTTAGCTATACCATCCAGCTCTTTCAACACCCGCTGCAAGACATCGGAGATTTGCGGATCTTCTGCATATTCGGGCCTTCCACTGTCGGTGATTATGGTCTTTTGCGACCGTCCAAAACTATACTTTCGACTTGTCGGTAACAGCGAACCTTTGGCTCGCTTGTAATAAACCCTCAGTACATCCTCGCCATTCTCTTCGCGCAAACTGTAACGGGATATTTCGGACGGATTATTAATCCCCATTTCCTTTAATGTCGAATTTTCATTTGAACTACCGATATTGATTTTCGTATCTTTCTTGCTCATGTAAGTACCCTGGTTTAAGAACGGTTGTGGTGTGGTCTGCCTGACATTGACTAAGTCGATGTCCCGATTTTCAGGTAAGCGTCAAGCGCGGCTTCCATGCCCTCGGCATAGATCAGGTTTAACCAGTATGCAAAAGCATTCGCAAAACGCTGTTGTTCGGCCAGATCTCCATAGATATTTCGCATTTCGATCCAGGTACGGGGGTCAGCTTTCGCCGCATTTGCCTTCTCTGTCAGCTGATCCCAATACGGATCATTGGGTTCAATTTCAGAACCATCCTCGCGGGTACCCGCACACATCCGCGCCCAGGCAGCTTCCACCAACGCCAGGCCACCGATCGGCGTGCCAGTATTTAATCCATCGCGTATCGTTGGGATGATAAAACCGGGGTGCCGGCTGGAGCCATCAAACGCGACCCGGCGCGTGGTGTCCACAATTCTGGGGTTTGCAAAACGTCGATCTATCAGGTCAACGTACTGTTCGGGCGTCATACCGGGAACGGGTACCACGTGCGGAACGATTTCTTCCATCTCGACCTTGTGGAACATGGCACGGACTTTTTCGTTAGCCATGGATTCAGCTATCGTTTCGATATGCAGCAACTCCGCGACGTTGACGAATATCTGGTGACCCGCGTTGAGGATTCGAATCTTCTGAGCTTCATAGCCGTGCACGTTATCGGAGAAAGTTGCACCCGCTTTATCCCAGTCGGGTCGGCCTGCACAAAAATCGTCTTCCATAACCCATTGCCTGAACAGTTCGTGAGTCACCGGAACCGTATCGTCAATGCCGAAACTTCTTGCCAGCGCCAATTCCCCGGAGCCCGTTGCAGGCACGATGCTATCGACCATCGAATTGGGAAAGCTGCAGTTGGTATCGATCCAGTCTGCCAGCTCCGGATCAGACAGCCGCGCCAGCGAGACCACGGTTTGACGAAGTATATTTCCATTACCTTGCAGGTTGTCGCAGGACTGCCCGGTAAAGGGGCCAATACCACCATCACGCCTGCGTCTGAGCGCCGCAACCATTGCTCCAAATGCTGTCTTCGGGGTGGCTGGATTTTCAGCGTCGTGCTGAATATCGGGATGACTGGCATCGAAACCTTTGGTCACCGGATCGATATAGTAGCCACCCTCGGTCACCGTCAGGGCGACGATACGAATCGCCGGATCGGTCATGCGCTCGATCAATGGGCCATTACCCTCTGCTATGGGGACGTAATCGATCATCGATCCGCACACCTCGGCCGATGTACCTTCGGGATCGAGTTCAATCAGGGTCGTCAGATAATCCTGCGCCTTCAGTTTCAGGCGCATCTGCTCGTCGTAGGGCCTGACTCCGGCGCCGACGATGGCCCAGTCCATATTCAGTCGCTGCTGAAACAGGCGATGCAGATACCAGGCCTGGTGTGCACGATGAAAATTGCCCAGACCGATATGAACGATACCCGGCGTCAGCGCAGAGCGGTCATAGGTCGGCCTGAGTATTGACTCAGGCAATTGGCCCAGGGTGGCATTGGAGAGCTTAACGGTCATGTCGCATTGCTCATTGGCTGCTGTATTAGTCATCAATCCTCAAGCCATTTTCATCGAACTTGTGGATCATTTCGGAACGTGGCGACAGACTTATCTTGTCACCATGCTTGAAACCCACCTCACCGTCGGCACGCACGGTAATGGTTTCAGCAAGTCCAGTGTCATGGATATGGAAAAAGGTATCCGAGCCAAGATGCTCAGCAACACCGACCACGCCTTCCCAGTCACCACCAGACTCCTGCACAGTGATATGTTCAGGTCGCACACCGATAGTAGGCACACCATACTTCACTGCAGCGTCACCGCCGATGAAGTTCATCTTCGGAGAACCAATAAACCCGGCAACAAACTGGTTCCTGGGCCTTTTATACAGCTCAAGCGGTGAACCTACCTGTTCAATCACACCGGCGTGTAAAACTACGATCTTGTCCGCCATGGTCATCGCCTCGACCTGGTCGTGGGTTACATAGATCATGGTGGTTTCCAGACGTTTGTGCAGTTCGGAAATCTCCAGACGCATGCCCACCCGCAATGCCGCATCGAGGTTTGACAGAGGCTCATCAAACAGGAATGCCGCAGGTTCACGCACAATCGAGCGACCAATCGCGACCCGCTGGCGCTGACCACCGGAAAGCTGTCCGGGACGACGATCAAGATAGTCACCCAGATTGAGTACTGACGCGGCGTTGTTAACGCGCTTGTCAATCTCGGCTTCATCCATCTTCGCCATCTTCAACGGAAAGGCGATGTTCTTGCGCACCGTCATGTGCGGATAAAGTGCATATGACTGGAACACCATCGCCAGCCCACGTTTGGCGGGTGGCAGAGTGGCGGTTTCCTTGCCGTCGATCTGGATCGAACCCGCGGTGACATCTTCCAGTCCCGCGATCAATCGCAGCAGGGTTGATTTACCACAACCTGAAGGGCCGACAAATACACAGAACTCGCCTTCTTCGATGGTCAGATCCAGCGGTGGGATAACTTCAACATCGCCGAACTTCTTTTGAACTTGATTAAGTACTATTTTTCCCATGAGCCTAGTCCCCTATTTAACCGCGCCAAAAGTAAGGCCGCGTACGAGTTGTTTTTGGCTGAACCAGCCTAGAATAAGAATCGGTGCAATCGCCATCGTCGATGCCGCACTGAGCTTTGCGAAGAACAGTCCTTCCGGGCTCGAGTAACTGGCAATAAACGCGGTCAGCGGTGCCGCTTTGGCTGCTGTCAGGTTCAAGGTCCAGAAAGCTTCGTTCCAGGCCAGGATGAAATTCAGCAGTAGCGTCGAAGCGATGCCCGGTATAGCCATCGGCGTCAATACATACAGAATTTCCTCTTTCAGTGATGCCCCATCCATTCTTGCGGCTTCCAGTATTTCGCCTGGAATTTCACGGAAGTAGGTGTAAAGCATCCACACGATGATCGGCAGGTTGATCAGCATCATCACGATCACCAGACCGGTACGCGTATCCAGCAGACCCATCTCAATAAACAGCAGGTAGATCGGATACAGAACGCCAACCGCAGGTAGCATCTTGGTGGAGAGCATCCACAGCAAAATGTCTTTGGTCCTTTTCGACGGTGTGAAAGCCATCGACCAGGCGGCCGGAACCGCGATGATGATGCCAAGCAGAGTCGAGCCACCAGCAATAATCACCGAGTTCCACAGGAAGCGCATGTAGAGCGCTCCATAACCACGCCGTAGTTTTCCAGCGTCCAGTCAAAGAAGAAAAAGATCGGCGGATCGTTGATCGCCTGCGCTTCGCTTTTGAAGCTGGTCAGGATCGTCCACAGGATCGGAAAGAAGATCAGCAAACCGACCGCCCATGCCGCCGATGTATTGATTATTTTGCGATTATTAGTTATAGCGCGTGCCATTATTCTATCCTCACTTATCCAGATTTTTGCCGACGATGCGCATCAGGAAGATCGCAACAATGTTGGCGAGTACGATGGCGTAAACGCCTCCGGCGGATCCCAGGCCGATGTTCTGACTTTCCAGCACTCGCTGAAAGATCAGGTAAGTCAATGTTCGGGTACCAAATGCACCGCCCGTGGTGACGAAGATTTCTGCGAATACAGCGAGCAGGAAGATCGTCTGGATCAACACCACCACGGTAATCGCACGACTCATGTGCGGCAGGATGATGTACCAGAATTGCTTGAGCTTCGGCGCGCCATCCATTTCAGAAGCTTCCAGCTGTTCGCTATCCAGTGACTGGATGGCGGTTAGCAGAATCAGCGTCGCAAACGGTAGCCATTGCCAACTGACGATCATCACGATCGATTGCAAACTGGCCTGACTCAGCCATTGCACCGGCTCTGCCCCGAAAAATATAAATAGATGAGCGAGCAGGCCATTGGTTGGATCCATAAACATGTTCTTCCATACCAGTGCCGATACGGTCGGCATAACAAAGAACGGTGAAATGACCAGAATACGAACGGCACCCTGTCCCCACATCGGCTGATCCAGCAGTAACGCCAGCAGGACGCCAAGGACGATGGTAATCACCAGCACTCCACCCACAATAATCAGCGTGGCCTGTACGCTGGGCCAGAAAGAACTGGAACCGATAAAACGCACGTAGTTGTCAAAGCCGACCCAGTCCAGGCCGTTGGCCATCGAGTCGCCACGCAGCGGCAGGTATTTCTTGAATGAAAAGAACAGCGTCATCATCAGCGGTACCAGCATCCAGCCTAAAAGCAGGACGACTGCTGGCGCCATCATCATGCGCGCTGCGGATCGTGAATGTTCTGTAGCCATAACTAATCTCCTCTTGTCGGGACACTTCCGTCCCGGTCAGATTTAGTTGTTATCAGAGCAAAAAAGGAATCAGAGGGCGGGCTCGCCGCCCCCCGAATCCAGTGGAGGAATTAACGGTAACCCGCGGCTTCCATAGCGTCGTTAGTGATGTCCTGAGCCTTGCTTAGCGCTTCTTCCACGCTTTGCTGCCCGGCATACACCGCTGAGAACTCCTGGCTGACTTCGGTCGCAATACCGGCAAATTCCGGAATGGCGACGAACTGGATACCCACATAGGGGACAGGCTTGACCGTCGGGTTTTGTGGATCAGCTGCTTTGATGGACTCCAGTGTCATCTCAGCAAAAGGTACCTTTTTATAGTTAGGATTTTCATACAGCGAGGTACGTGCACCTGGAGGTACGCTAGCCCAGCCTTCTTTAGAAGCCACCAGCTCGATGTACTCTTTAGAGGTCGCCCATTCGATGAACTGCCTGGCAGCGTCTACCTTTTGAGAGCCTTTTGGAATGCCCAATGCCCATGCCCACAACCAGTTGGCGCGCTTACCCAGACCGGTATCAGGTGCCAGAGCAAAACCCACCTTGTCTGCAACCTTTGAATCATTCTTATTGGTGACGAATGAAGCAGCAACGGTTGCGTCAATCCACATACCACACTTGCCTTGCTGGAACAGCGACAGGTTTTCATTGAAACCATTGGTCGCGAAACCTTTCGGGCCAGACTCTTTCATCAGGCCAACAAAGAAGTTAAGCGCATTCGCCCATTCCGGCTGATCAAACTGTGCGTTCCAGTCTTCATCAAACCAGCGCGCACCGAACGAGTTTGCCGTCACGGTGATGAACGCGCCACCCTCGCCCCAACCGGCCTTGCCGCGCAGGCAGACGCCGTTGATGCCGTTGTCACGATCTGTCATCGCCGCTGCGGCCTTACGGATGAATTGCCAGGTTGGCGCCTTGGGCATTTCCAGACCGGCCTTCTGCATCAGGTCGGTGCGGTACATGATCATTGAGCTTTCGCCGTAGAATGGA
>CAMYKC010000127.1 GCA_947258865.1 uncultured Lysobacterales bacterium | reverse complement strand
CAGCTAAGGCAAGAGCACTACGGCTACTCCTTGCGCAAACAAATTGGCGAAAAGGGCCTGGAAATTGATGAAGGCACCCTGTATCCGCTGATCCGGCGCCTGGAAAAGCAAGGTCTGCTCGAGAGCGAGTGGCGCCATGAAGACAACCGCAAGAAACGGTTCTACAGAATTTCCGCTCTTGGCGAAGAAGTGCTGGCGCTGCTTATCGAAGAGTGGCGCAACCTCAACGCCAGCGTCGACCGCATACTGGAGGAGAGCTGAAAATGGATGTATTGAAATCATACGCACACCAGGTGGTTTCCTATCATCCCGAGAAAGCCAGGGATGACCTTTTTGCGGAGATCTATGACGAGTTGTGCGAGGAATTCAAGGACTGGCAGGAAATGAATCCCGGTAAAAGCGAGGCGAACTTTCTCGATGCAAACAGGGAACACCCGATGAAGTACGCAACCCGGCTTGCTGCCGAGGATTCAGCGTACCTGGTAGGCCCGCAATTTTACTTCAGTTTCCTGTCAGCGCTGAAAGTCGGCGCTGCCCTGACCGGGGGATTCTACCTTGCTCTGGCAGCTATCTATGCGTCAGCATCAGGGCTTCACCTGGGCACCCTCCTGCGCGTGTTGAGCGGCTTCCCGCTAACGCTTTTGTGGGTCAGCGCGGCGATCCTTGGGGTCTTCGTCGCCCTGGAAAAAAGCGGAGAACGGGCCAGCTGGCTGGACAAATGGTCCGCAGCCGATCTGGAACCGATTGATGACCACAAACCGATGTCCAGAGGTGCAATCCTGTTTGACCTGGGGACTGCGGTTCTGGCCCTGCTGTGGCTCGTAGGCATCATCCATATTCCGGCCATCATTGATTTGGATGGTGTGTCAATCAGCTACTGGCTGACTGATTTACCGGACTGGTTCTGGATTGCAGTCGGGGCCATGTTGGTCTTTGACATTGCCTATGCCCTGTTTCGCCTTACCCGAAATTTCTGGTCGCCCCGGCTTCGCTTAACCAGCATAGCCTCAAACCTGATTTGGATCGCTTTGCTGGGCTTTGTCATCGTCCAGCCCGACTTTCTATCCATCCAGGGTGAGCCGGCTAACCTGCCGCAGGACGTCCTGCAGATTACCAACAAGGCCATCAGGGGCTTGCTGGGGGTTGTGTGCACTTTTCTGGCCTGGGATACGGCAACTCATATCTGGCGGTTGAGGCGGTAAGGATAAAAGGGGTCAGAGCCCTTTATCCCTTAAGATAAAGGGCTCTGACCCCTTTTATCCCGTTTATGCTTCTCAATATGATTCATCTGAACCCCACCCAACCCACCTGGGTCTTCGGCTACGGATCGTTGATCTGGAAGCAGGATTTCACGTATCTCGAATCCAGGCCGGGCCGGATAACCGGCTGGGCACGGCGCTTCTGGCAGGGCTCACACGACCACCGCGGCCTGGAACACGACCCGGGAAGGGTGGTGACGCTGGTGGCTGCGGATGGTGAACACTGTGAGGGGCGGGCGTTCCTGGTGAAGCCCGAGGTTTTTGAGCACCTGGATCACCGGGAAAAGAATGGCTACGAACGTATTGCCGTGGAGATTGCGTTTGATTCCGGGGGTGTTGATGGGGTTGTTTACAGGGCTTCTGAGAACAATGAGGCCTTCCTTGGGCCCGCGCCGTCGGAAGAAATGGCGGCGCAGATTAATCGCTGCGAGGGGCCCAGTGGGTCTAATCGGGAGTATGTGATTGAGCTTGCCCGGGCGCTGAGGGAGATGGGGTACGAGGACCGGCATGTTTTTGAGGTTGAGGGTTGGGTTTTGGGGGAGTAGATTATTACCGATTAGTAAGGGGAAGGAACAAATATAAGAATATGCGAAGGGGTTCGATCTTCAATGACGTAATGAAGATGCCTTGGCCGAGCGAAAATTTGGTAGAACCATTAAATTTCGGTTCGAATCCCTCTGACTCCGCCAGCGGGGGTTCGAATCCCCTCTCCCTGATTCTAACTGGCAGCGTAGCGGAGGCAAGAAATGATCGCAGCACTCGCAGTTTTTGAAGTGTATTAACTGAGACTTGATCGTGCAGGCAGTGTCAATTCAAGTTTAATTCTTTGGTCGCTATGCACCCGATGACCACAATAATGTTGATGCTCCCCACCTTTTTGCTTTTTACCTTGCTGGTTTTAGGCGTCAAAAGGCTGCAGAGAAGGGGTAGAAGGTCACCAATCAACGAGAACATACTCCGTGTTCCTGGTTACACACTTCAGCGAGCTCAGATTTCAAGCGTCTTCGACATAGTAGAAAACTTGCTTGGCGTTTTGTTGTTTCCTTTTTTGGGCTATGCGGCTTACAAAAGTGTAAGCCCAAATATTTACCTGGTGACTATAGTTTTCAGTTTGATGACTGGCTGGTTTTTTTACCGCGCCGTACGAACATTTGGCATCGCAATGCGGTTGCACCAGGCCTTAGACGCAGAGACAACAGCGGGTCAGGAACTTAATTTGCTGATGCGCGACGGCGCCTGGGTGTTCCACGATATCCCCTATCAATACGGCAACATCGATCATGAGATTGTCAGTACGGGTGGGGTGTTCGCGGTTGAAACCAAGGGGATCAGCAAGCCCACGAACAACAAGAATACTTCGTCCGAGAATGCGACGGTTAGGATTGAGCGTGAAGTACTGATGCTGCCCCACGCAAGATCAAATAAGCCGATCACTCAAGCCAAGAGAAACGCCAGATGGCTACGTAATGAAATCCAACGCCGATTTGTTCTGGATGTACCAGTGAGGGCGGTTGTTGCATTGCCTGGTTGGATGATTAAAGGCGGCTTCGATGGAGATTGCTGGGTCATTAATCCCAAACGAGGCAACTCTCTGCGCGGAGCGGTCACCAAACAATTAATTGGCGAAGAAGACGCCCAAATGATCTCGGCTTGGGGTGAAGATTTGGCCAGGTCAGTGGCGCCGAAGTCGAAAGAGTTTGATCCAAGGTCAGAATTTGGTTGATTGCGTCAGACGCGAAAAAGGCCGGATAAAATTTGAATTCGAAAATTGGGATGAAAATTGGGATCAGAGCGAGCTAACCCCTTTGTGTATTTTATCTGTCCAGTATTTTTGTATTTCTTCCCAGAATTTCTTCCAGCATCTGGTATTTTCCTTGGGTTTTGAGTGAGAGAAAGACAGCAATTCCTGCACTTTATATTAGGAACCGCTGTCCAAACTGCAGATGACTGCAAATATCTCATTTGACTCCCAAAGCGCTGGCTTTGAGCGGGGTATGCTGCTGCATTGCATATAGGCAGCGTGTGGCTTAACGAGTCTTTGATACGACGCTGTTGGACTGAGCAAATTGGATCGGTCCAAACGCCGGTCGCTCAGCGAGGAGCTAATCATGTTGAATCATCTGGGTTGCCTGAAGATTTTCAATAAGGATTTTAGTCAATGGGCGTGGTTGGCTTTCTTGTTATGCGCCTTCCTGCTCGTCGGCTGTGGTGAAGAAACTATCCAACCAAACGTGCTGATTACTTCAGATGATGTAGTTGGACGTGTATCCGAGCCAGTGATCGGTGAGACCCTGAAAATTGCCCTGGACCAGCTTAGCCCCAATCAACAAGTCGAATTCTATTTGAATGACGATGAAGGCAAAGAATGGTCATATGCCCGGGTCTTTGCTGATGCGAAAGGCACTATAGCCCCCTTCGTTTTCTGGTATCACTCAGGCGTCATCGGGCGGCCACCCAGCGGCGTGGAGATTGGCGCTCGTCCCGATCCGGCGTTCGAAACATTCGAAGAGGCCGCGGAATACTTTTCTAGACACGAGCTCTTTCTCACCGCACGAGACCTGGAAGGGAGGCTGATTGCCGAACAGCCCGTGAACTTCGCGCGGAAGGCCAAACCGGTCATCTACCCGTCCGACGAGGACGGGGTCTTGATGAACAGCTTCAACGTGTACGAGGATGCTCTGCATGTGTCCGCCAGGAACCTGCCCGCAGGAGCGAAAGTGAGCGTCGCAATCGTAGAGAACCAAAGATTTTGGCATGAAGGTGAGGAGATACGAGACCTCACGGGAAAAGACGGCGCAACACAAGTCGACACTTTCCAACTCGCACCAACCGAGACGGGATTTACACGGCCGGTCTGGAGCCTCGCGGACGCCCGCCCCGGAGCCTATGACATCATCATGCGTATCAACGACGACTTTCGTGACCTACGCTTGCGTCCGGATGACATCGTCTCATATGGGGACGATACCGCCCTACTCATGTTCGTGATCATCAACGGGAACGTTGTGATCGATATCGCCGGCCGGTCCAAACCCGCTCCCGCAAAATTCGAATTCAACAACAGTTTCGAGAAAGGGGAAACGGTTTGGGGTGCTGTCGATCCGACCGATGTGCCTGCTGTGCATCCGGGTGGGAGCTATGCCGCCTACACGGTGGTTGAAGACCAACCAGACACCTACTGGGATGGCGTCTCGCCGGGCCTCACCGATGTTTCCACCGGAGGTGTCGAGATCCATCGGGTCAAATACTGGTGTCTCAACGGCACGCGGGTCATCATCTGGCCAAACGCCACACAAACCGACCCCATCAAGGCATATGACGTCGTGGTTGATTTCGGCAGTGTAGCGGCCATGAATTCATCGCAGTTCGTCGCCGACAATACCTACGACAAGGGCACAGATTTTATTGACGGTTATCAAGACGCAGGGTTTTACCTATTCGAGGACCCGTCGTCACCCGGCCCGTTTCCCAACGTAGCAACTGTTGATCACCTCGATGAGACCGGCATTACGGGCATGCCGTATGACCCCATCGGGATCACCGGACCGAACTATATTATCGACCTGGCATGGGCCCGCATTATGTACCCCGCGCAAGGCGCCGGGGCCAGCCCGCCGGTCAGCACGGTGCAGGCGACCTATCCGGTCGCCCTGTTCGAACACGGACGGCACAGAAATTGCGACAACGACGGCAGTGGGCCGGGGCTTGCCGGATCCTACCTGCCCCCGGGTGCCTGCACACCGGCCAACCGTATCCCCAGCCATCGCGGCTATGACTACATCATGGAGCGCCTCGCCGGCCAGGGCATCATCGCGATATCGATCGATACGGCGGAAATTCAGAACGATAACGGGGCTTGGAATTACGACGTGCGAGGGCGGCTGATCCTCAAGTGGCTAGATGTCCTGCGCGACTGGCATCAAAACGGCACCGATCCCTGGGGCGGTATCTTTCAGGGCAAACTGGACCTGACCAAGATCGCGCTGTCGGGCCACAGCCGGGGCGGCGAGGGCGTTGTCGCAGCGGAACATTTGAACGACACTTGGCCGACACCCCATTCGATCCTGGCGATCAACGCCATCGCGCCGACCGATCAGAATTCTAAAGACGGCATCACCTACGTTCCCGACGAGGCAGCCTACTTCGTGATTCTCGGCACACGGGACGGCGATCTTGACAAAATGAAGGGTATGCGCACATACGACCGGACCTATCCGCAGGGTGCGGTGGGCCGCAATGACAAGATGCTGGCCACAATTTACGGCGCCAACCATAACTATTTCAATACCATATGGACCGACACCGCGGCGCTCGGCAGTCCGAATCCCTGGTCCGGTTCCCTGGATGATGCCGATGCGCCTTATACAGTCGTGGCCGCGCCCGGAGCCTATGTGATGCCGGCGGCCGATCAGCGCCAGGCCGCGCTGACCTCGATCGCTGCCTTCTTCCGCCGTTACTTGCAGCGGGATCTCGATCCATCACTAGACGCGTATAAAGAGATCTTCACCGGGCGGGTGAAACCGGCCGCAGTGGTCAATGATCAGGTCTACTGGACATATCAGGACAAGGAGCGCATGGCGGTCGACGACTTCGAACAAAGACCGCCCAATGTGAATGAGAACTCATTGTGTGATGTAGTGACCAGCATATGCGGCGCCACGAACCATAGCGGATTTTCTTCTGTCGCCGAGGCATGGTTCAACTACGATGCCTCCGATTACACAACGCCGCCGGCGCTGCCGCCTCAGGACAACTCGTTCTACCATGATACGTTGGGTCTCAGGCTCAGTTGGGTGGCCGCCGGCACCTATGAAACCAACCTGCCGGGCGGACTGGACGTCAGCGCCTATACGCATCTGACTTTCCGCGCCGCGAAAAAGGTAACGGGTGCCGTTGCCCCCGGACCGGACGTCAATCTATTCGTTGATGTCGAGGACGGTGCCGGAAATAAAGCCGCATGGGTGTTCCGCACAGATCAGCTCGACCCGATCCCGCATCCCTATCTGAGGAGCGTGTATTCAAACCAGGCGCTGCTCACGGGGGTGCGCATTCCGTTGCGCAAGTTCCAGCAGCACAACTCCGGCGTCGATCTCACCGACCTGGTCAAGATAATCATCACGACCGATGGTACAGGTGAGATCGGTATTGACGACATTGAATTCGGCAATTGAGGAGAGCACAACATGAAACTCCCATCACGTCACATCATGATTGCCGCCACGCTGCTGGCAGGCTTTGGAATTTTCGGTTCGTTAGCAGCTCAAGTGCTTACTGAAATGCAGGGTGAACATCGATCGGCTTTGGCTGCCCCTATCCGGGTTGTAGGCGCAAAAATTATCGAGGTCCCGTCGAGTTTCTTCCGAAAGCTCGACGTGGATACGGAAGGCGAGTTGATTGAAGTTATGGATCTTGGCGTTGAGGTCAGCTCGCGCGCGATGGATGCTTTTCCGCCTTCACTCCAGCCATTTCTTTATATCGGCCGAAACGCATACCCGGTGCAGCGGGTCGAATACAGCAATTGGGACGCCCGCAATGAAAACCCCATTGACGAAAACGCGCCTGTCGGCGACACCCAGACCTTCCATTTTTTCATTGAAAACTGGCAGGAATTGGAACAGGGCCAGTTGATGTTCTTGAGCGTTCTTTCCAAAGAAGAAATTGTCAAAGCGACCGATGGTCAGTTCACTGCTGAATGGATTCGATCCGCAGATATAACCCCGTTGAATTCCTGGAATTACGGCGGGAGGATTGAAAACACGAACAAGGGACCGGGTACAATTTCGATTGAATGTATTCAGCCCCCTTATAGGATCAAAATTTATATGGGGTCAGAGTAAAGTGCCAGAGCAGAAATTCAGGCACTTTACTCTGACCCCTGAAGCTTCTCAATTCTGCACCCTCGCAATCACGTCGCCGTTGGGAGCGGCAAGGACCACCGTCAGCGACCTGTTCTCGGTCAAAGCCTCTTGCAGAAGGTTTAGCGACTTGGCGAAATCTTTACTATCTCTCGGCAAGCGATAAAAGCGCGCCGACTCGAGGAATACGAGCTCCACATAGTCTGCGGATTCAAGTTCACGAATGTTGGCAATAGTCATGCGCCGGGCCTCAGGCCCTTCACCACCATTTGCTTCGGAGCGACTCATAAGCGCAATGATCCTCGTGTCCTAGTCTACCTTCGCAACCCAGAGTCTAGCGGCAAACGGAGCGCTCCTGTTTGAAACCCTGGCCGCTGTTCAACAAGTCACCAGGTTCTTGTAATTGTTCAGCGTTGTGTCCGTCGCCGTGTAATTCGGGTCTGTTGTGAATGCCGTGCCCTGGTAATTCGCCGGGGAATAAGCCGAGCCGGGTTGAATGGAGTACATCGATACATTCGCATTCGCGTGGCAGGCGGAGTTTTCCTGGGCCGCCAGCCAGGTACTCAGCAGCACCGGCTTATCGAACATGCCCGGATCGATCACCATCGCCAGAACCACGCTGTGGTTGCCGCCCAGCCACTTGAATTTGAGCCGCACGCGAATCAGCGGCGCGACGTGGTACCACCAGGTCACGCAACAGCCGCCCCACTTGTCGGCCCGCACCGCGAGACTGTCATTGCCCTCATTGGCAAAACTGAACACTTTTTCGCAGCAGTAGCGGTAGCGCGTGGTGATGATCCAGCGCATCTTGTGGGCGCGCGCATAGCAGCCGTCGATGACGTACTGGAAGGGGATACACGGCGTGACGGTGAAGGGGCCGCCCAGGTGGCAGGATTGCTGCGCGCAGAAGTCAAAGATGTTCTTGGCCGACTGGTAGCTCGGCACGATGCGTTTGCACAGCCGAAACACCGGAACCTTGAGGTAGTGATCGACGATGTTGAAGGTCGTCGGATCGATCTTGGACAGATCGATGCGGTGTGACCGCTCCGGCTTTTCAACGAAGGTTCTTGCCTCGGCGAATTCGGCAAGGCCCTTGGCCCTCTTTGAATAGACTTCGCGGATGAAGCCCTTTTTCTCGTCCAGGCGCGTGAGGACCGGACGCTTTAGCTCGAACGCCTCTTCCAACCGGCCGGCGCGCACGCGCGCCCGCTTGCTGACTGAGCGGAACGTAAAGATGCGCTGTTTTTCGTTGAACAGGTATTCGGCGGGCTGTCCACGCTTGCGTTTGCGAACGGCGGCGATCGTGAGAAATTCTTTATCGATTCGCTTGCGGCATTCAGAGATTTAAGTGACAAGCTTTCATATTGTCAGTGAGGGAGTGCTCTGCTTTCTCTCACTTAGCCTGCTGGGGCCGGGGCGTATTAGGACCACTCTTATTCAATCCCCTCGGTTTGTCCGACTATCACTGACGGGGCATGTAAGGCAAATACAGTTCCGGCCACCGGGTGACGGCGTAGCCGGCCAGAAGTTGTTCTGCTAACGCCTACCATGCCAAACCGCGAAAAAGGGCTCTGACCCCTTTTGCCCGTATTCACCGGTTCACTGCCGGCAGATGACCCTATCTACCAATCCGGGTATATCATGATGCGACCCATCCGCGGAAATAAAAGGACGGAGGCGCTTTCAGTGCAACGCATCAAGCTCGCCAGGGAAGACATCACGACTCTGAAAGTCGATGCCATCGTCAATGCCGCCAACAAGTCTTTGCTTGGAGGGGGCGGAGTTGACGGCGCGATCCATCGGGCTGCTGGAAAAGAGCTGTTGGAAGCATGCGAAGAGCTGAAGGGTTGTGACACGGGTAAAGCCAAAATCACCCCGGCATTTGCCCTGCCTTCCGGGTACGTCATTCACACCGTTGGGCCGGTCTATGGCGGCTCCGTCAATGATGCCGAGCTGCTCGCTTCATGTTATCGCGAGAGTCTGAAACTCGCTGCCGATAACGGACTGCAGAGCATTGCCTTCCCGGCGATCAGCACGGGAGTCTATGGCTATCCAAAACGCGAGGCGGCGCAGATCGCTGTCGCGGAAGTCACCGCTTTCCTGCAAGGCTCCAACGATTTTGCCCAGGTGATTTTCTGTGTGTTTGACGATGAAACACACGCGATCTATAAGGAATTGTTGACCAGGCCTCAACCCGAGTAAGAGTGAATATTGTATCCGGCCCCATTTAAGATACGGAAATCATCAGGCCCGCGTCACCCGCGCTGCAAAGCAGCCGGGCTTGGCGTTGTGCAGGTGCAGATAAGCCACGCCAGGATCCCCGAACATCGCGGGAATGACCTCATGCAGATCTGAGCCATCTGCAATGTCCGCGTTGACCATGAAGTGGTTTTCATCGAAAGCCCGAACCGAAATGAGCCTCGTTTGCAGAACTTCCGGCACTGCCCCGCGTTCGGGGAATACCTGCTCGGCATGTTCGCGAACAAAGATGGCATGGGCGGACCGGTAGGGCGAATCGGCCGGTTGATGGTCGTAATTCACCAGGATAACCGATTCACCGATATCCGCATCAGCAAGGCTCACGCGGCAGGGGTAGCCGGGCTTGGCATCCGCAATCATCCGGGTTGCCCGAACCTCGGCCAGTTCCCGGGCGGACATTGTAAACAACCGTTGAAAGGGTTCTGCGGGCAAGGCGTGGATTTGAAAAGACATGCAAGCTCCAGGTCATCAGTCGATGCAGCCTACCGCCTCCGTAACCCGGATTGCCACCCGTTTCTTGCGATCGATATTTGAATCAAATGTATCCGGCCCCTTTGTTAAAACCCCAACCTCGCCCCCTACGCCCGGTATTTACCGTACAGCTTTTCGGGCAAAAACGTGAGCACAACCAGGGCGAAAGTGACCCACGTCAGTGGAATCAGGACGCCCAGCATAATGGTCGGTAT
>CAMYKC010000126.1 GCA_947258865.1 uncultured Lysobacterales bacterium | reverse complement strand
TGGATATCGGCCCGCTTACCGCCCTCGACTATTCTGAAATGATAGCCGGGGCGGGAACCATCATCTGGAACGGCCCGGTTGGTGTTTTCGAGTTCCGGAATTTCGCCGATGGCACCCGCGCCCTGGCGGAGGCGATAGAGCGTTCTCCCGCCTACAGCATAGCCGGTGGTGGCGACACGCTCGCGGCCATTGACCAGTTCGGCGTGCGAGACGACATCAGCTACATCTCGACGGGTGGTGGTGCATTCCTGGAATTCGTCGAAGGGAAGACATTGCCCGCTGTCGCAGCTCTTGAAGCCGTTGCCGGCTGATTACCATCGCGGCGGATGACCAGCGGTAATTCCGCTGGTAGGATAGCCGTCTGACTCTTTCCGGGAGTGACCCATGAGATTCAATAGTAAGCCGTCTTTCTTCAGGTTTCTGTTCGTCGCCATCGCCTCGGCGCTCTTGCTTGCTGCATGTGCTCCAAGCGTTAAGGTCCGAAGCGATACCGACCCCGGTGTCAACATGGGGCAATACAAGACCTACAATTTCTTCAGCCAGATGGGCATCGAAGGCGAGAACTATTCCAATCTCCTGGGGCAGCACTTCCGGGACGCCATTAGCGCCCAGATGAGGTCAAGAGGATTCACGCAGGCCGGTTCACCCCAGATACAGGTCAACGTCTCTATCGGCGCGAAGGATAAGGTTAGGGTGAATACCTATCAGGACCCGGACCCCTACCTGCACGGCGGTTATTACGGTCATGGCGGATACGGCCATTACGGCAGCCCCTGGGGTTACGGTGGGGGCACCACGCGGACCAGCGTTCATCAGTACACTGAAGCCAATGTCTATATCGACATGGTCGATTCCACGGGGCATAAAATGGTCTGGCAAGGTGTTGCGACCTTTACCCTGACCGACAAGATGCAGCAACAACTGCGGGAGACGGTTTACAACACGGTAGACAAGGTATTTTCGCAATTCCCGGTCGCCGCAGCGACGGAATCCGGATAAGCCGGATGATGCCTTCCGACAAGGGCTGCCGCAGGCATCTGGCGGCACTGCCTATACTGTTACTGACTTTGTTTCTGGGCGCCTGTTCTTCCGGACTGAGCGTTCGAAGCGATATCGATCCCACGGCTGATTTCTCTCGTTATACGACCTGGAACTTCTTTGATGAGCTTGGTATCGAAGGTGGCTACAATTCGCCTGTCTTTGGGGAGCATTTCCGCGCAGCAATTACGCGTGAAATGAACGAACGCGGCTACCGCAAATCGGATAACCCCGATCTCCTCGTCAATGTCACTCTCAGGACAGATGACAAGGTGAGGATGAGGTCCTACACACAGCCTTATATGAGTGGTAATTATTATCAGCGCCCGGGTGGGGCCTACTACGGTTCTTCAGTCGGTGTGGGCGTGAGCGTGAGTTCCCGCGCGACCAAGACCACCGAAGCCTCCGTTTTCATCGATCTGGTCGATAACGAAAAGGATCGCATGAGTTGGCAGGGCGTGGCGGTCATCGACGCCAACGACAAGGTCGCCCGGCAACTTCGCGACGCCATCTATACAGCCGTCAACCGGGTGTTCGATCAATACCCCCACACAGCGGGGCGATAGACTCCGCCAGCTTCTTTCCGTTCGGATGACTACCCGGGGCAGCCTGCGGGCGACCCCCGCGTTGATGGCCTGTGTTTTTTAAAAAGATACCTGATCTGCCATCAATTGCCCTTATAATCGCCGCCATGAATGTTCACATGAAGAAATCCGCCAGCCACAGACGTCGGACAAAAATCATCGCCACGCTCGGACCGGCGACTGATGACCTGAGAGTTCTCGAAGGGCTGATCCGGGCCGGGGTGGACGTTTTTCGTCTGAACATGTCGCACGGTGATGCTGCGGACCAGGAAAAGCGGGCTGCACAGGTTCGCCAGGCGGCGCGGAATCTGAGGTGGCAGGTAGCACTGCTGGTTGACCTGCAGGGCCCTAAAATCCGGGTCGAGCATTTCGAGAAGGGCAGCGTCAGGCTCGACGAAGGCGGGCATTTCACGCTGGACTCGGATGACGTGAGCACACCGGGCGATGATCGGCGGGTGGGCGTGAGTTACGCAGGCCTGCCCAATGATGTGAAACCGGGGGACGTATTGCTTCTCGACGACGGCCTGATCTCGATGCAGGTCCAGTCAATCGAGGGCGGCCGTATTCATTGCCTGGTCGAGAATGGCGGCATACTTTCCGATCGCAAAGGACTGAATCTCCAGGGCGGAGGCCTGTCGATCTCAGGCCTGGCCGACCAGGATCTGCCGCACATTGAATTGGCGGCCAGGATGGGCGCTGACTACGTGGCCGTCTCGTTCGTCAGCTGTGCTGATGATATCGTCAGGGCCCGGGAACTGCTGCGCAAGGCCGGCAGCAATGCGGCATTGGTCGCCAAGATTGAACGGATGGAAGCAATCGATAAACTCGAAGAAATCTGTGACGTCACGGACGCCATCATGGTGGCGCGAGGGGACCTGGGCGTCGAGATCGGTGACGAGGAATTACCCGGGTTGCAGAAATGGATCATCCGAACCGCGCTGAAACACAACCGCATCGTGTCTACAGCAACCCAGATGATGCAGTCCATGATCGAGAATCCGATACCGACGAGGGCGGAAGTGCTGGATGTGGCCAATGCCGTGCTGGATGGCACCGACGCGGTGATGTTGTCGGCCGAGACAGCGATCGGCAAGCACCCGGTCAAGGTGATCGAAGCCATGAACCGGATATGCCTGGGGGCCGAGAGGCATTTCGAACGGGAGGGCGATGTGAAGCACCTCAACGTCCGCTTCGAGCGAATTGACCAGGCGATCGCCATGGCCGCCATGTTCATGGCCACCAACGTTTCGGTGCAGGCGATCGTGGCGTTGACGGAATCGGGCTCGACAGCGCAGTGGTTATCCAGGGTGCAGTCGTCGGTCCCGATATACGCCTTTTCCACGAACAAGGCCAGCCGGCGGCGCATGGCGATGTTTCGTGACGTGTTTCCGGTTAAGCAGGATTCTGAAAGTGATGATTCGGACGTCATCGTCGCGGAGGCGATTGGCACGCTGCTGGCGCATGGCGCGGTGTCAGAAGACGACCGCATTATCGTGACCATGGGTGATCGGATGGCCGAGTCCGGCGGGACCAATACCCTGCGATTCATCAAGCTGGACGCCGATGGCCGGGCGCGCTATGGAGTCTGAGGAAAAGTAATGAATCAGAGTGTAGACAAGACAAAATCCGACTCGGATCCAACGGAAACCCAGGAATGGCTGGAGTCGCTGCAAGCCGTCATCGAGCGGGAAGGGCCCCAGCGGGCTCACTACATTCTCGAGCAGCTGGTCGACCACACGCGGCGCTCCGGCGGATACCTCCCATACAGCGCCACCACGGCCTACATCAATACGATACCGGCACAATTGGGCGTCCGGCATCCCGGTAATGTCGAACTGGAACATCGCATTCGCTCGATTATTCGCTGGAATGCGATGGCAACGGTACTGCGCGCCAGCAAACGCGGCGGCGAGTTGGGTGGCCATATTGCCAGTTTTGCTTCCGCCGCGACATTGTACGATGTCGGATTCAACCATTTTTTCAGGGGCCCGGAACATCCGGGTGGTGGTGACCTGGTTTACATCCAGGGGCATTCTTCTCCCGGAATATACGCGCGCTCCTATCTCGAGGGCCGAATCAGCGAGGAACAACTGGACCGTTTCCGGCAGGAATCTGATGGTCAGGGCCTGAGTTCCTACCCCCATCCCTGGTTGATGCCGGACTATTGGCAGTTGCCCACGGTGTCGATGGGTCTCGGGCCCATCATGGCCATATACCAGGCACGATTCCTCAAGTACCTGCATAACCGCGGAATTGCCGACACGGCCGACCGCAAAGTCTGGTGCTTCCTCGGCGATGGCGAGACCGACGAACCGGAATCCCTCGGCGCCATTTCGCTTGCGGGCCGGGAGAAACTGAACAACCTGATCTTCGTCGTCAATTGCAACCTGCAGCGCCTGGACGGACCGGTGCGCGGGAACGGAAAAATCATCCAGGAACTCGAGGGTGTGTTCCGGGGCGCACGCTGGAATGTCATCAAAGTGATCTGGGGCTCTTACTGGGACAAGCTTTTCGCCAAAGACAAGGACGGCCTGCTGCGCAAACGCATGGAAGAAGCCGTCGACGGCGAATACCAGAATTACAAGGCCAAGGGCGGCGCATATACAAGAGAACATTTCTTCGGCAAGTATCCGGAATTGCTGGACATGGTTGCGACCATGACTGACCAGGATATCTGGCGCCTGAACCGCGGGGGCCATGACCCGCACAAGCTTTTTGCCGCCTACAGCGAGGCCATGACCTACCAGGCCCATCCTACCGTCATCCTGGCCAAAACCGTCAAAGGCTATGGTATGGGTGGTGCGGGTGAAGCCCAGAACATCACTCACCAGCAAAAGAAAATGGACGTTGATTCGATTCGCCAGTTCCGAGACCGGTTCGGTTTGCCGATTGAGGATGAGGCTCTGGAAAATGTCCCCTATTACCATCCGGGTGAAGACAGCGAAGAAGTGAAGTACATGCTGGCCCGGCGCACGGAACTGGGTGGTTTTCTTCCACAGCGCAGGCGCCAGGACGGTCCCATCGAGGTGCCGGGGCTGGAGCAGTTCGAGTCTCTGCTCAAGTCTTCGGGTGACCGTGAGATAAGCACCACCATGGCGTTCGTGCGCGCTCTATCCCTGCTGCTGCGCGACAAGAATCTCGCTGAGCGCATTGTGCCGATTGTTGCTGACGAGGCACGTACTTTCGGCATGGAAGGGATGTTCCGGCAGCTTGGTATCTATTCTTCTGAGGGGCAGAAATACACGCCGGTCGATTCGGACCAGCTGATGTTTTACAAGGAGGACGAGGGCGGCCAGATTCTGCAGGAAGGGATCACGGAGGCCGGTGCGATGTCATCCTGGATTGCCGCGGCCACGAGTTACTCCGCGTCCGGTGTGGCGATGATACCGTTCTTCATTTTCTATTCCATGTTCGGCTTCCAGCGCGTGGGCGATCTTGCCTGGGCGGCTGGGGATATGCGCGCCAGGGGTTTCCTGATCGGTGGCACGGCCGGCCGAACGACCCTCAACGGCGAGGGCTTGCAGCACGAAGACGGCAACAGCCACATGATGTCGGGCATGGTGCCGAATTGTGTTTCATACGATCCGACGTTTTCCTATGAACTGGCCGTGATTCTCCAGGACGGCATGCGGCGCATGTACCAGGATGGTGAAGACGTGTACTACTACATCACGGTTGAGAATGAAAACTACACACATCCTGACATGCCCGAGGGAGCGGAAGAGGGCATCCGCAAAGGCATGTACCTGTTGCGCGAAGGCCCGGATGGACCGAAGAAAGTGCAGTTGCTCGGCTCGGGAGCGATTCTGCGCGAAGTATTGGCTGCCGCCAACATTCTGGAACAGGATTTCAGCGTGGTATCCGACGTCTGGAGTGCGACGAGCTTCACGGAGCTCAGGCGCGATGGTGTGGAATGCGCGCGCTGGAACCGTTTGAATCCTGAGCAGGAAGCCCGGATCCCCTGGGTTACCGCCAGTCTGCGCGAAAGGACAGGACCGGTGATTGCCGCGTCTGATTACGTAAGGGCATTTGCCGACCAGGTTCGCGGATTTCTGCCACAGGAAGACTTCATCGTGCTCGGTACAGACGGATTTGGACGTTCAGACACCCGGGAGCAATTGCGCCGTTTCTTCGAAGTGGACCGCTACAACATCGCCTACGCTGCCCTGTACGCTCTTTACCGGCAGGGCCTGCTCGGCATGGGTGAACTCTTATCGGCGCGTGAACGCCTCGGTATCGACCCCGGAAAGGTAAACCCGGTCCTGGTTTGAAGCCAGCAAAAAGAAACAAGGTCGGAGCGGAATGTGAGCAACACGATTGAAATAAAAGTACCGGACATCGGAGACTTCAGCGATATCCCGGTCATTGAGGTTCTGGTCTCCGAGGGCGACCAGGTCAATGCGGAAGATGGGCTGATCACTTTGGAGAGCGACAAGGCCACCATGGAAGTGCCATCTCCGGCAGCCGGGATCATTCGGGAAATGAAGCTGAAGCTGGACGACACCGTTTCAGAGGGCGATGTGATAGCAATTCTCGACGTGTCGGAATCTGCCGCGGCAGGGGATGAAACTCCGGCCGGAGATGCTGCCGAAGAGCCGGAGCAGGCTCCAGAGGAACAAACCGAACCTGAACCATCAGCGAAAGAGGAATCCGTGCGGGAGCCAGCCATCGAAGAGTCACCGGCAGTCACCCAGCCGGTTTCGCCAGGCGACGAGCGCGCGAGTGGTTTAGCGGCGGTCGATCCATCCAGGGTGCCCTATGCCAGCCCTGCTGTTCGCAAGTTCGCACGCGAACTGGGAGTCGATCTCAGCCTTGTTACCGGCAGTGGCAGCAAGGGAAGGATCCTGCGCGAAGACGTCTCGGCCTTCATCAAGTCAGTGATGAGCGGGTCGGTCAGTATGGGTGCGCCCTCCATCGGAGGCCTTAACCTGGATTTTCCCGAGTTACCCGATGTGGATTACAGCCGTTATGGTGAAACAGAAAAGCAATCCCTGTCCCGGATCCAAAAAATTTCCGCGAGCCACCTGCACCGCAACTGGGTGGGCATACCCCACGTCACGCAGCACGACGAAGCCGACATCACGGACATGGAGGCTTTCCGCCTGGCCAACGCGGACGAGGCCAAGGCGCAAGGCTTCAAACTGACGCCGCTGGTGTTCCTGATCAAGGCCATGGTGGCCTCGCTGAAGAAATTCCCCCGGGTCAACGCATCCCTGGGCGCCGACGGCGAGACACTGGTGATGAAGAAATATTTCAACATCGGTATCGCGGTCGATACGCCGGACGGCCTGGTCGTCCCTGTGCTGCGGGACTGCGAACGGAAAGGCATCATGGAACTCGGCGCCGAACTCGCCGAGGTCAGCGCCCGGGCACGGGACAAG
>CAMYKC010000125.1 GCA_947258865.1 uncultured Lysobacterales bacterium | reverse complement strand
GGGCAAATTCAAGCAGGCGATCCTTCAGACCCGGTGCGTCCTGGTGCCCTCGTTGGGTCAGTAATCTCGGGCCGGTTACCGGTGAATAGGGCACGGCGGTCAGGAGCTTGGGATAGTACGCAAGCCCGTGGCGGTGATAGGCATCCGCCCAGGCCCAGTCGAAAACAAATTCACCGTGCGAGTTGGTCTTGATATAAGTCGGAGCAAAGGCCACCAATTGCTCTTTCTCGATCAGCGCGAGGTGATTTGGCTGCCAGCCTGTGTGACTGCCGATTGATTCCGATTTCTCCAGGCTGCTCAGGAACGCATAAGAAAGAAAAGGATTATCCCGGTGCTCCAGTTGCTCCCAGTCCCGTCTGTCGATTGAGGAAAAATCCGAAATGATGCGGGTGCGTATAGTCACTGGGCCGTATGAGCGAACTCCGAAACGGTCACTCCTGTTCGTCCAGCCAGCGCTCGGCGTCGAGCGCAGCCATGCAGCCAAAACCGGCTGATGTAACCGCCTGACGGTAGACGTGATCGGCGACGTCGCCGGCGGCGAATACACCGGGTACACTGGTGGCGGTTGCATATCCGTCGGTGCCGCTATTAATGATGATGTAACCTCCCTTCATATCCAGTTGCCCGTCGAATATTCCCGTATTGGGTGCGTGCCCGACGGCGATGAAGACACCGGAGAGTTCCACGTCCGTGGTTTCGCTGGACTTCACGTTTTTCACTCTCATGCCGGTCACGCCTGAATCATCCCCCAGGACTTCTTCGAGTACGTGATCCCACATAATGCGGATTTTACCGTTCTTTTCCCGGTCGAAAACCCGGTCCTGCAGGATTTTTTCCGCCCTCAACTCATCACGCCGGTGCACCAGAACAACTTCGGACGCAATGTTCGACAGGTAGAGTGCTTCTTCGACCGCCGTGTTTCCGCCACCGATTACCGCAACTTTCATTCCGCGGTAGAAAAACCCATCGCAAGTTGCACAGGCGGAAACGCCTTTGCCCTTGAAGGCCTCCTCGGACGGCAGACCAAGGTACTTCGCACTGGCGCCAGTAGCGATAACCAGCGAGTCAGCCGTGTAGACACCACTATCACCTTCGAGCCGGAAAGGCCTGGTTTGCAGGTCAACCGTATGGATATGGTCGAAAATGACCTCCGTGTCGAAACGCTGAGCGTGTTCCAGCATCCGCTGCATCAGCTCCGGGCCCTGCAAATCCTTCGCATCGCCCGGCCAGTTTTCGACATCGGTGGTGGTTGTCAATTGCCCGCCTTGCTCCAGTCCCGTGATCACAACCGGCTTTAGATTGGCTCTTGCGCCATAAATGGCCGCTGTGTATCCGGCCGGGCCTGATCCGATGATCAGGAAACGGCTGTGCTTGACCTCGCTCATGTATAATTGCTCCGAATTGATGGCTTGAATCCGCGGTCATTATGCGATGAACATCTACGCGGAATCTACCACATAATCTGACAAGGAAGATCAGCTTGCCGCAAGCCAAAAAAAAATCAAAGAGCGCCGTCCCACCGGGCAACCAAATCGCCCACCGCCTCAGCGAGAGCTTCTTCATCCTGACCATTCTGCTGGCGGTGTACCTGGTCGCCTGCCTGGCCAGTTATGATCCGACCGATCAAGGTCCATTCAACCCGGTAGCGTCCGACCAGGTGCAGAATGCTGGCCGGGTCCTCGGCGCCTGGCTGGCCAATGTCTCATTGTTCCTGACCGGCTATCTCGCTTATTCCATGCCGCTCGTCCTCATTTATATCGGCTGGCTGGTCTATGCAAAGGCGGGTAAGCCGCTCGAGAAAGCGGGACCGGTGGAATGGCTGGCGCGACTGACAGGCTTATTGCTCTTTATTCTTTCAGCGACCGGCCTGGCGCATCTGCATACGCTTCCGCCCGCTGGGTCGATGCCGGCCGGCGGGGGCGGAGTGATCGGCTTGCAGATCGCGACGCCGCTGCTGGAAGTGACCGGCGCCCTGGGCACGACCCTGTTCCTGCTCGCCATGTTGCTGGTCGGCCTGACGCTATTTGCCGGGATATCCTGGTTCCGGGTAATGGACACCACAGGCAGGTATACGCTAACCGCAATCGCCTGGCTGAGCACATCTGTTGTCGGCTTGCGGGACTGGTTTGCCGGCCGGCGCGCAAAGGCCCAGCGAGTGGAAGTGCGCAAAGCCGACTCGGAGCGCCAGAAAACCAAGCCGAAGCGGAAAATCGAGCCACAAATTTCTTCACCTGAAAGTCTGACGAGTACACGCGCCGAAAGGGAAAAGCAACAGCCGCTGTTCAAAAACCTTCCGGCGGGTGCGCTGCCGCCACTGGAACTGCTGGATGATCCACCGGAACAGGTAGCGGGGTACAGCACCGAGGTGCTGGAGGCCCTGTCGCGACAGGTCGAGCTGAAACTTGCGGATTTCGGTGTCCAGGTCGACGTCGTCGAAGTGCATCCCGGCCCGGTGATCACACGTTTCGAAATGCAGCCGGCGCCTGGCGTCAAATCTTCCCAGATCAGCAACCTGGCCAAGGATCTGGCTCGTGGACTCAGCGTTATCTCGGTTCGAGTGGTCGAGGTTATTCCGGGTAAAACGACCATTGGCCTTGAAATACCCAACGCGGTTCGTCAAACGGTGTATTTGTCGGAAATCCTCCAGTCGGAAGTTTACGACCGTTCGAATTCGCCGCTGACACTGGCCCTGGGCAAAAGCATCGGCGGCAGCCCGGTGATTGCCGACATCACGCGGATGCCGCATGTCCTGGTGGCCGGAACCACCGGCTCGGGCAAATCGGTTGCTCTCAACGCCATGATCCTGAGCCTGGTGTACAAGGCGACAGCCGACCAGGTCAGGCTGATCATGATCGATCCCAAAATGCTGGAGCTGTCGGTTTACGAGGGCATTCCTCATCTCCTTGCGCCGGTTGTCACCGACATGAAAGAGGCCGCCAACGCGCTGCGCTGGTGCGTGGCGGAAATGGAACGCCGTTATCGCCTGATGGCATCGATGGGCGTGCGCAACCTTTCGGGCTTTAACAAGAAAGTCAAAGAAGCTGCCGACAAGGGCACCCCGATCAAGGATCCCATCTGGCAACCGCTGTTGCCGGACGTGGAAGAAGAAGCGCCCGATCTCGAGCCTTTTCCCTATATCGTCGTGGTGATCGACGAATTTGCTGACCTGATGATGATTGTCGGCAAGAAAATTGAAGAGCTGATTGCGCGGCTGGCGCAGAAGGCGAGGGCGGCCGGCATCCACCTCATCGTGGCCACCCAGAGACCATCAGTTGACGTCATTACCGGTTTGATCAAGGCGAATATTCCGGCGCGTATCGGATTCCAGGTCTCATCCCGGGTCGATTCACGCACGATTCTCGATCAGATGGGGGCGGAGCAATTGCTGGGCCACGGCGACATGCTATACCTGCCGCCAGGCTCGGCGCTGCCTGACCGCATTCATGGAGCATTCGTTGGCGACCGCGAAGTTCATGCCGTGGTCAGGTATTTGAGGCAGTTTGGGGAACCTCGGTACGTGGACGAGGTTCTAAACGAAACGCAGCTCACCACCGATGGCATGTCGATTAGCGCCACGGGTCTGCCGGAATCCGTCGACAGAGAGCAGGATGAGCTTTACGACCACGCCGTAGCATTCGTCACGGAATCCCGGCGTGCTTCGATTTCCAGCGTGCAGCGCCAGTTGAGGATTGGTTACAACCGCGCCGCCCGGCTGGTCGAGGAAATGGAGGCGGCTGGTATTGTCAGCCCGCCGGAGCACAACGGCCAGCGGGAAGTCCTGGCGCCGCCCCCGCCACGTAATTGACGCAAGGTAAAACCCGGAGTTTTCCATGGACCTGAATCGCTGTTTACTGCCAGCCTGTGCGCTCTTTTTATGCGTCATGCTCCTGCCACTGGCAACATTGGCACAGGAAGGATCAGGCCGGGCGCAATTGGAACGCTTCTCCGATGGACTGGAAACGCTGCACGCCCGTTTCGAGCAGCAAGTCATCGGCAGCGGGGGGGAAGTGCAGGACGACAGCAACGGCCACGTCTGGCTGAGCCGCCCCCAGCTATTTCGTTGGGAATACGGAGGCGATTTTCCCGAACTGGTGGTCGCTGACGGAAAGAGTATCTGGATCTACGATGAAACCCTGGAACAGGTGACGGTCAAGGATCAGTCTTCGGCATCGATGAATTCGCCGCTGCTCATGCTGACGGAACCTGGCCGGCTGGACACGCAATTTGAAGTACGGGAAATGGGGATGGCCGATGAGATGCGGTTACTCGAATTGCGCTCGAAAAGCCATGACACCGAGTTCGATCGCATTCTGCTCGGACTGCAGGACGACTCGCTCACGTTGATGATCATGGAAGACGCGTTTGGACTCCGTACCGAAATCCGTTTTCTTCAGATTGAAAGAAACCCAGAGCTGGACGCCGGACTGTTCACGTTCCAGCCACCGGCTTCCGCCGATGTGATCGGCAACCTGCCAGCCGGCGATGGCCCGTAGGAGGCTGCCATTAGGCCGATGGGCATAATCGCGGGCATGGCCCGCTCCAACGGAAGCCGGTAAGATATCGCCTTTTAGGCGAAGAAAGAATTCATGCTTGATCCACAATTTCTAAGAGCCGATCCCGAGGGCGTGGCGAGCGTGCTCGCTTTCCGTGGCTACGACCTGGACGTGACGGCCTGGCGTAATCTGGAATCGGCCCGGAAAGCGCTCCAGGTCCGGGTGCAGGAATTACAAAACCGGAAAAATCAAAGTGCGAAGTCCATTGGCCAGGCGAAGTCCCGGGGCGAAGACATCCAGCCTCTGCTGGACGAAGTGAAACATCTTGGTGAGGAACTGGGCGAAGTCGAAGCTGACTTCAACAGCGTGCGTGATCAGCAGCAGGCCTGGCTGATGGAAATCCCGAACCTGCCACTTCCCGGCGTTCCCGCCGGCAGTGACGAGAACGATAACATCGAGATTCGGAAGTGGGGTGAACCTCCAAAATTCGATTTTGAACCGCGTGGTCATGTCGAACTGGGAGAAGCCAGTGGGATGCTGGATTCCCAGTCAGCTGCCAAACTCGCGGGTTCTCGCTTTGTTGTACTCAAGAACGGACTTTCACAACTGCACCGCGCGCTGGCCCAGTTCATGCTGGACACCCACACGCAGGAACACGGCTACACCGAGGTTTACCTGCCTTACCTGGTCAACAGCGACACCATGACGGGAACCGGGCAATTGCCCAAGTTCGAGGAAGATGCATTCGCGACAACAGATGACCCGCCGCGTTACCTCATACCGACCGCGGAAGTGCCGATGACCAATCTTGTCGCTGGCGCGATCATCGATGCCGTCGACCTGCCGCTGAAATTCACGTCCCAGACACCCTGTTTTCGACGAGAAGCTGGCTCGTATGGGAAAGACACGCGGGGAATCATCCGTCAGCACCAGTTTGAAAAGGTGGAACTGGTGCAGATAACGAGACCAAAAGACTCAGATACCGCGCTGGAAGAATTGACCAGGCACGCGGAGTCTATTTTGCAGCGCCTGGAATTGCCTTACCGCACCGTCGTGCTTTGCACCGGCGACATGGGATTTTCAGCTGCGAAGACTTATGACATCGAAGCCTGGCTGCCCAGCCAGGACATGTATCGCGAAATCTCGTCCTGCAGCGTTTGCACGGATTTCCAGGCCCGCCGCATGAAGGCACGCTGGCGCAACCCGGAAACGGGTAAGCCCGAACTTGTTCACACACTGAATGGCTCAGGCCTGGCCGTGGGCAGGACGTTGATTGCCGTTATGGAAAATTACCAGCAGCGGGACGGCTCCATAAGGATTCCTGCAGTTCTGCAACCCTATATGGGCGGCCAGGAAGTCATCCGGTAGGAGCGAGTCATGCTCGCGATATCTTCGATCAATCGTCGCCGAAACCAAACCCCAACAACGCCAACAGGTGGTTGAACAATATGAAAATATCTGCCAGCAGGTTGGTCGCTGCCAGGATGTAATTCGTCTGGCCATTGCGCACAATCTGCTGGGTTTGCCAGATGATCCAGCCACAGGCAATCAGGATAATCATCGTGGACAGAGCCAATGCCAGCGCCGGGATCTGCATAAAGTAATTGAGTATAAAGGCGCCCAGCACGGCCAGCGTCCCGACACCCAGGAAGGCAAACCAACCGCTGAAATCCCGCTTGGTGGTCATCGCATACGCTGAAAGGGCGAAGAATATACCGGCCGTCAGGCCGAAAGCCGATCCAACCAGTTGTGCACCATTGCTGTACTGATAAAGCGCTGCGTCCACGTTAGCGCCGGTCACCACGCCGAGTAGAGCTGCAAATCCAAAAGAAAAGACCAGGCCCCAGCTACTGTTCCGGGTTGCAGCAATTGCGTAGGAAAAAGCAAAAATGCCGATCAGGAATGGCCAAAATCCAATGCGCCAGTGCATGGACGCCGCCACGTACGCGGTCAGGGCGGTGAACACAAACAGCATGCCGAGCAAAGCGTAAGTGTTGCGCAGAGTCCTGTTGACAACAGCCGTGGAGACTCGAGTGGCCGACGAGACGGTATAGACGGGGTTATTCATGGTTAGCAATTGCTCCTGTATATTGCCTGGCTTGCCTTCGGGGCAAGGTAACTTCACTTTCTGACCTGTGATTTGGGGTCCTGGTTCCCTGCTTCAAGCGAAATACCATAATCTATTCGTCATTGTCTGTCATGTGCCTGTTGTCGGGGCTGGAGCATGGAACGTATTTCAGGTATTCTTGCGCGCCTCAAGCAACCGTTTTGAACGGCCAGGCTCAAGTGAAATACACGTGTGGAGAGGTGGCAGAGCGGTTGAATGCACCGGTCTTGAAAACCGGCAAGGGTTTGTAGCCCTTCGTGGGTTCGAATCCCACCCTCTCCGCCATTCATATCCGTTACATGGTTTACCCCCAATTTTGCGCCTCCAGCGCTTCCTTGATCATCACCGGAACAGGAGCGTCGGGAAGCCGCGTTGCACCGCCGCTGCCACCTGACTCAATACTGCTGGCTCCGGATCTACCGGAAATCTGGCCGGAGAAGTGCCTGATAGCCGCAGCAGCCGCCGATTCATTCT
>CAMYKC010000124.1 GCA_947258865.1 uncultured Lysobacterales bacterium | reverse complement strand
AGTTCTCTGGAAAAGATTCTGGTCCTGATCGAGGGCTTTGAGCAGCTCGCCCCAATGGCCAGTTACACCCTCGAGAACAACGACAAGCCTTTGTTTGTGTTGGTCCAGGGCAGCTACGCGGATGTCGATGCAGCCCGCGCGGCGCGCGATGCTTTCCCGAACAGCATCCAGAACAACGACCTGCTGTGGATTCGCCAGTTTGTGCGGGTCCAGGAGCTGATCGAAGCCAGCCGATGACACGAATCCTTGATAAATCGCTCTTCTTTTTATTGCTTTTACTGGTGGCGTTGTCGCCGTTGCCGCTCGGCAGCAACCGCGAGTGGTCCTGGTCACTGTGTGCACTGCTTGCCTCCCTCCTGACTCTGCTCTGGGCGGCGGGCTCATTCGGGCACACCGGCCGTGCCTCCTGGCGTCTGCATCCGGCGATCCCGCTGCTGGCGGCACTGGCCTGCACCTGGGTGCTGCTGCAGGTCGCCGGCTGGACACCGACAGCCTGGCATCATCCGCTTTGGGTCATGGCGGGCGAAGTGCTGTCAGTCGAACCGGCCGGCCGCATCACGCTTTCAGTCGAGGACAGCCTGATCGCGTTGATGCGCCTGTTCAGTTACGGGCTGGTCTTTTTCCTGGCGCTGCAATTCGGGCGTGACCGGGGCAGGGCGCAGGCCATCTTTGGCTGGCTGGCAATCGCCGGCTTGCTGTACGCCATTTTCGGCCTGTTCGTATACTGGAGTGGCGATCACCCGGCCTGGTTATTCGGGGACCGGACCATGCCCCATGACGTGCGCAGCACGTTCATCAACCGCAATCATTTCGCGACCTGGCAAGGGCTGACCCTGCTCTGCGCCATGGCTTATTTTTACCACCGCATGGCGAAGCCCGAGGTCAAGCCCTACACCGTTCCGAAAGACCGCGAGGCACAGGTGGAAGAGTTCGTTCTCAAGGCCTGGAAGCCCATGATCGCTGTGCTGCTGATGGTAACCGCGCTGGTGCTGACCCATTCACGGGGTGGCTTCGCCGCCACACTCGCCGGCTGCGTCGTATTGCTGTGGTTGCTGGACCGGCGGGCTTCCTCGCGCAAAACCGGTTCGCGCAAATCCCTGTCACGGCTGACTGTCATCACTGCGCTGGTCGTGGCCAGCATTGCCTTCTACCTGACCAGCGAGCTTTTGCTCGATCGTATCAACCGCACGGACATCACCACCGAGGAACGCCTGGCGGTGTATGCCAACATCAACCGGGCCGTGGGGGACAATCCGGCGCTCGGTTTTGGCTATGGCACTTTTGCCGACAGTTTCAGGCTTTACGATCAAAACGAGAGCGGTGTGCATTACGACCGGGCGCACAACACCTGGCTGGAAAACGCGTTCGAGCTGGGTGTTCCCGCCGCCCTCGCCCTGTACGCGGCGCTGGCGGGACTGGCTCTGACCTGTCTGCGCGGCGTCAGGCGCAGGCACCGCGACTGGGTCTACCCGGCGACCGGCGTGGCCGCCTCGGTGCTGGTCGGGCTGCATGCCATCTTCGACTTCAGCCTGCAGATTCCGGCGGTGGCAATCCTCTATGCACTTGTCATGGGGGTGGCATGTGCGCAATCCTATTCCTCTCAAAGCCACCATTGAGGCCTTCAGGGATAACCCAGGGATGACGTTATCAATCTCTTTATCGATGATCATTGCCTTGTTGGCGACCGCTACGTTGTGCCTTGGCCTGCTCCCCCTGGCCCACAAAATCGACCTGGTCGACCATCCCGGCGGGCGCAAGGTACACGAGTCCGCGACGCCATTAGCCGGCGGGCCCGCCATCTTTATCGCCTTCGCAGCGATTTTGGCCTGGGCACTGATCGATGACCGTTTCGTGCAGGCCCTGTTGCTCGGCGGCAGCCTTATGTTCCTGGTGGGCCTGGTCGACGACCATCGCCGCCTGTCGCCCATCACCCGATTCCTGGTCCAGGTGACCGCCTGCCTGGTCATGATCTTCTGGGGGGAGGTCCGCCTCGAGGATTTCGGCAGCCTGTTTACCAGCGGCGTCCTCGAGTTGGGCGTGCTGGCAATACCGATCACGATATTCGCTGCCCTGGGGGTCATCAATTCGTTCAACATGATTGACGGCATGGATGGCCTCGCCGGCGGCATCTTCCTGGTCGCCGCCGCCGGCATGGCGATGTTCGCCGGGTTTGCGGACCAGCCGATGGCGTACCGGCTGTTGCTGATAGCGATGGCTTCCGTGATGGGTTTCATGCTGCTGAACGCCCGTTTTCCCTGGAATGAAAAGGCCCGGGTATTCCTGGGTGATTCGGGTTCGATGCTGCTGGGTTTCATCCTGGCCTGGTGCTTCATCGCGCTGGGTAATGATCACAACGAGACGGGCCAGCGCGCTTTCATGCCGATGACCGCGATATGGCTGATCGCGGTACCACTGCTGGATACATCCACCCAGATTTGGAGACGGTGGCGGGCAGGGCAATCGGCGCTCGGCGCCGACCAGTATCATCTGCACCATGCATTCCTGCGGGCCGGCTTCAGCGTGGGCGAGACCTGGTTCAACATCATGCTGCTGGCGCTGGTGCTGGGCGGTGCCGGAATACTGATCGAGATGTTCGGGGTACCCGGCTACCGGAGTTTCTGGGCCTTCATCGTGTTCGCGTTCACCTATTACTTCTATATGAAGCATTGCTGGTCCAGCCAGCGCTTCCTCGGCCGGCATTTCATCTACGAAGAGTTCGAGATCACCGAGCCGTATTTAACCGGCAAGGGGCCGCCTCAGAGGTAGGCGTAAAGGCCCCTGGGCAATTCCTCGTGGATTTCTTGCGCAAATGCGTGCAGAAAGGCATCCAGGATGGCTGTGGTGCGGTTAACGTCGTAGATGACCGCCTCGCCATCGACGATGGCGTAATCGAAGCGACCGTAATCGAAGCCCATGTCGTCCCGCAGATCCCGCAGAGCTTGCGGCACCGGTTCGCGCGGAATGACCGGCCGGTATTTTTTCTCGAGTTCCGCCCAGGGTGGCGGCGCCTTGACTACCGGGCCCGGGCCGGTGTGATAGGTGTTTAACTCCCGGTCGCCCAGGAAAATCCAGTTTCGCAACGTGTAGCGTCCTTCGAGACCCCTTTCGAACAGGAGTTTTTCGACCACCAAGAGGGGATTTCGCCAGACCCCCGGAGGCACCTCGTGGATCGAACTGAAGACCGGATAGTGGCTGGACTCCAGGTACTGCCGTTTGCGCCACGGCCGTTGCACGTCTTCGAGTTGCATGACGCCGTCGCCCTGTTCCAGTGAGCGGTGCAATTCCGGTACACCGCCATAGTTGGCGAGCGTCTTGATGATGACCGCTCCGTTCCAGTCATCGCCTTGCCGGAGCAGCAGGCGGCTGTAGCGATCCCGTGAGACGTCGGTCACCCGCTGATTCAGCACCACCGGGTAGTCGGCTGCGTATTCCAGGTATTCTTTCGGGATTCGGGTCAGGTCCACGTGCATGATCGCGATGTCGGCAGGTACTGCTTTATCGAGGTTGCGGACCTGCTCGCACTCCAGGCCGTCCTCCTCCCAGCGCTGCCGGCAGAGCTGGATCAGGTAGCTCGATTCGCGCAGGTCGGCTGAGCCCTCCAGCGTGAGAATGACAACCTTGCCTTTCATGGCGTTTATTCTATCCAAATCATCAACCCGCCGATGGCGATTTGTTTATAATCAGCCGTCGACACCAGGTAACCAGGGAGGGAGACAATGAATCCAGCATCCAGTGGCGGGTCCAGACGGGTATTGATTACCGGCGGCGCGGGCTTTCTCGGCTCTCATTTGTGTGACCGCTTGCTGGCCGACGGTCATGACGTGTTGTGCGTGGACAATTTCTATACCAGCACCCGGCGCAACATCACGCACCTGCTGGAACATCCCAATTTCGAGCTGATGCGCCACGATGTGACTTTTCCCCTGTACGTGGAAGTCGACCGCATTTATAACCTGGCCTGTCCGGCATCGCCCATTCACTACCAGCGCGACCCCGTGCAGACCACCAAAACCAGCGTGCATGGTGCCATCAACATGCTGGGCCTGGCCAAGCGCACGGGCGCGCGGATTCTGCAGGCATCGACCAGCGAAATCTACGGCGATCCGGAACTGCACCCGCAACCGGAAAGTTACTGGGGCAACGTCAACCCGATCGGCATCCGGTCCTGTTACGACGAAGGCAAGCGCTGTGCCGAGACGCTGTTCTTCGACTACCGCCGCCAGCACAATCTGCCGATCAAGGTGGCGCGCATTTTCAATACCTACGGTCCACGCATGCTGCCCAACGACGGACGGGTGGTCTCCAATTTCATCGTGCAGGCACTGGAGGGCCGGGATATCACGATCTACGGCGACGGCAGCCAAACCCGTTCCTTCTGTTTCGTGGACGACCTGGTCGAAGGCCTGATTCGACTGATGGAGAGTGATGAAGAGGTTACCGGTCCGGTCAACCTCGGCAACCCGGGCGAGTTTTCCATCAGGAAGCTGGCCGAAAAAGTCGTCAGACTGGTCGATTCGGGATCCACCATCGTTTACGAGCCACTGCCGCAGGATGATCCCACGCAGCGCCAGCCGGATATCCGTCACGCGCGGGAGGCGCTGGGCTGGGAGCCGAAGATTCCGCTGGATGAAGGGCTGCCGAGAACCATCGACTATTTCAGAGACCTGTAGGAGCGGGCTATCCCCGCGACAAAAATATGATTAAAACCATCCTTGTCACCGGCGGTACCGGTTATATCGGCTCCCATGCCTGCCTGGAGTTGCTGGAAGCGGGCTTCGATGTGGTCGTGGTCGATAACCTGAGCAACTCCAAATCCGATTCGCTGAGCCGGATCGAGGAGATGACCGGCCGTGAAATACAGTTTCACCTTGCTGATCTGCGCGACGAGAAGGCCATGAAAGACCTTTTCGACGGCGAGCAGATCGATGCGGTGATGCACTTCGCCGGCCTCAAGGCCGTGGGAGAATCCACCGAGATTCCGGTGACTTATTACCAGAACAACATCGGCGGAACCGCCAACCTGCTCCAGGCCATGGCTGCGTACGGCGTTAAGAATATCGTGTTCAGTTCATCCTGCACTGTTTACGGCGCACCGGAAACCCTGCCTCTGCGCGAGGATTTTCCGTTGCACGCCGTGAATCCTTACGGCCAGACCAAACTTACCATTGAATACATGCTCAGAGACCTGGCTGCATCCGACCCGGACTGGAACATCTCCATCCTGCGTTACTTCAATCCGGTAGGCGCCCATCGCAGCGGCGAAATCGGCGAAGACCCGCTGGGCATCCCCAATAACCTGATGCCCTATATCACCAAGGTTGCGGTCGGTGAGCTGGAGGAACTCGCTGTATACGGTGACGACTACGATACGCCGGACGGCAGCTGCGTGCGCGATTATCTCCACGTGGTCGATCTCGCCAGGGGCCACATCAATGCGCTGAAAAAGCTTGACGACAATCCGGGACTGATCATCCACAACCTGGGAACAGGGCGGGGTTATTCCGTGCTGGACGTGATTCACGCCTTCGAAAAAGCCACCGGAAAACCGGTGCCTCACCGCATCGTCGGGCGCCGGCCCGGTGACGCATCGGCGGTCTATGCCGATCCCTCGCTGGCCGAACAGGAACTGGGCTGGAAGGCGAAGCGGGGCATCGATGAGATGTGCGTGGATGCCTTGCGCTGGCAACAGCAGAACCCGAAGGGCTACTGAACACTCTGAATCATTCCGCCGATCCATTCCTCTGCCAGGCCCTGCGCGGGGAGCCGGCGCCCTGGTCTGCGCTGAATCCGGATGTAATCCCTGACGAATTCCTTCAGCGCAGCGAACACCATGGCGTCCAGGCGCTGCTGTTTCACCAGATGCACGAGAGGGAAGAGTGGACGAGTTGGCCAGACGTCGTCCGCCAGGAGATCGAAGAATGCAGCAAACAGGGCGTGGCACGCGACTTGTTGCGCAGGCATTACCTGGCGCAAATTCTGCGCCAATTTTCCCGGCAAAAGATTTCTTGTCTGCTGATAAAAGGTGAGGCCCTGGCCCTCACGCATTACCCTGCGCCCGGCACCCGGCCGCGCAGCGACAGCGACCTGTTTATCGATATCCGTGATATATCAGGAGCAAGGAAGGCGGTTTTCGAAGCCGGATTCAACGTGGTTTCACCGATCTACAAAACGCATCAATTCTCTGTTCGCCGTTCCCGCGAAGGGAGCAATGCGGTCAACTTCGATTTTCACTGGCGTATCCAGAACCATCCCCGTTATGCACGGGCCATTTCGTTCAACGACGCTTTCGAAGATTCCATCGAGGCGCCCGGGTTCGAGGGCGCCAGGCTGCTCGGTGACAGCGATGCGCTGCAACTGGCCTGCATGCATCGTCTTGGCAGCGAGGGGCATGACCGGGACCGCCTGATCTGGATTCATGACATCCACGCGCTGGCCTCAAGCATGAGTGCGGAAGATTTGAAGCGGTTTGCCGCCAGAGCGGTGGAACGCGGTGTGCAGGCGGCCTGTCTCGCTGGTCTGTGTAAGTCCAAAGACTGTTTTCTCACTGAGATTCCGGAGGAGCTTTTTACGGCTCTGAACCGCGCCGAAAAACCCCGCGGTATGTCAGGGCGCCTGGCGGAAAGCACCATTGGACTGTTGATCGATGACTGGAAAAAACTTCCTGACGGCCAGTCCCGCCGGGCCTTGCTGAAAGAGCTGTTCCTGCCTTCCAGCCAGTATCTGCTGCATAAATATGACAAAAGCAGTAAATTGTGGCTGCCTGTACTTTACCTGCGGCAGGTATTGGGTGGGGCATACAACCGGCTCCTGCTCAGGTAGCTGCCAGGGGAATGAATTAATGCGCTTTGAAAAGTCCAACACCGTGTCCATATCCAACGAGGTACTCAGCCAGGAAGTGCGCGGCGAGACGGTGCTGCTGGATTTGTCCTCTGAGCAGTATTTCGGACTCGATAAAGTGGGAACGCGTATCTGGCATTTACTGCGTGAGGGGCGAAGCCTCGGGGACGCTCTCGACATTTTAATTGCGGAGTACGAGGTTGATCGCCAACAGCTCGAAGCCGACCTGGACGAACTCCTTTCCGGCCTGATTGATGCGGGCCTGGTGACCCTGGGA
>CAMYKC010000123.1 GCA_947258865.1 uncultured Lysobacterales bacterium | reverse complement strand
GGCTGAAAGGGCCGCCGACCCTTCCGGTACTGCTCACGCGCTACGGCAACCAGAAACTCCAGACCTTTTTGTACCCTGTTGCGCCGCCGCCAAAGGCCGCATAATGCGGCAACGGATGATGAACGCATTGCAGAAGCGCCTGATTCCGCCGCCGGTTACTCTGTTTAACGGGAACATCCAGAATGAAAAAAACCTGACGCTCTTCATTTTCTCGCTGCTTTGCGCGGCATCGATTGTTTCCTGCACTGCACGTGACGACGAAGCCGGGGGCGCACATTCGGCAGCCGATCCTCACTACGGCCTGCGATCATCGACCGCAATACTCGTTACCAGTGAGCAGGGGGACAAGATTGCGCAAAAAGGCAACGTCTCGTTCACCGAGGGGCAAGCCAGCGGGACCGTGATCGTAATCCGCCCGGACCGTGTCAAACAACGCCTTTACGGTATCGGCTCCTCCTTCAGGGAGGCCTCCGCCTTCGTTTTGGACCAGGATGGCGGCCCGAATCACGTGGGGAATTTCTGTGGCGCGCCGGTCATGGTCGACATCGACACCGGGCAGGTCTGCCACACGCCCATCTATTACGTGCTGGCGCAATTCAGCAGGACGATCCGACACGAGCGATCTCCACGCCCAAGCCGGCCGCCAATGCAGGCCTCAGGCTGGCCAGATCTTTCGCCCTCCACCGGGCGGCACCACTGCGTCGATCCCGTCCAGGGACGGTTCCAAGATGCCGGCCGCGATGTTCGCCTCCGCCTGGGCGACATTCTTGATCCCCGGGATCACGGTCACCACGGCCGGATGCGCCAGCGTAAAATTCAACGCGAGCTGCGCCAGGCTGCAGTCTTGGGCCAGCGGCCGCAATTGCTCCACCAGCGCGAGGTCGTTCAGATACTCGCGGTGTTCTTCCTCGTCATCGTGCCAGCTACGCCGAAAGTCGGTCTCCGGGAAGCGCGTCCCGGCATCGAATTTACCCGTCAGGATACCCATCGCCAGCGCTCCACGTACGATCACGCCGACCTGGTTTTCCAGGCAGTACGGCAGGATGTCTTTCTCAGGGCTGCGGTTAAGGATGCTGTAGTCCACCTGCAGCGTTGCGCAGCCGTCGTCTGTGTTGAAAGCCTTCAGATATTCGAAATCGCTGGTGCTGACGCCGTAAGCCCGCACCTTGCCGTCCCGTTGCAGCCGTTGGAACCCCTCCAGGAAGATTTCCATCGTCGGGTCCCGAAAGTCGATGTGGCTCTGCATCACGTCCACGTAGTCGGTTTTCAGCCGCTGCAGGTTGCTTTCCACGCCGGCGATCAGTTTCTCCACAGTCGTGTAAGCTGACGACTTCGTTTGGTCGCTGAACCCACGCCAGCCGATTTTTGTCGCCACCACGAACCGTTCCCGCCGCCCCCACATGGCCTTGCCGAGCAGTTCCTCGCTGTGTCCCTCACCGTACACGTCCGAGGTGTCGAAGAAGTTGACGCCATGTTCCAGCGAGTAGTCAATGGCGTCCAGGATCGCCCCGTCGTCGGTCGGGCCCCAGGCGTCGCCGCCGGCGGCCCACAATCCAAATCCGATTTCCGATACGGCAATACCGCTCTTGCCCAGCACGCGTCGGCCCAGATTGTTTGCTTTTCCAGCTGTTTCCACAGTCTCTTACTCCCCTGCAATCGATTCTGTCGTCCCAGTCAACAATACTTTCACTCATTGAGCAACAGGCGCTCGATCCTTCTGGTATCGCTCACGCGCTACGGCATTACGGGCGCGCTTCTTCGGCTGCGCCGAAACCGCACCCCCACCCACGGAGAATCAATGAACCCGGTTCCTCTTGTTGGTTTAATCCACGAAAGCTTCCGTCCAAGGCAAAGTCAAGGGTCCGTTCAATGTGATCGTTTCGACGATGGCGTCGCATCCGGTGTTGGAGTCGATGGTCACTTCCAGCCTGATGTCCTGACCTCCGGCTTGCGGCATCCGGTCGATGGTCAATGTGCCGTCATCGGCGCAATGCCCGCCATAGTCTGTCTCCGGATCGTCGCCGCGAATGATGTTGTAGGAGACGAATGACCAGCCCTCGTTGAGTTCCCGTCCCCCGAACATTGTGAAGTGGCAGCCGTCGGTCGCCAGAGGGATGAAGCCGAGCGTACCGCGAAACACGTCGAAAAGAATCGCCGGTGGAATCCGGTTGTCATCTGAAAAGCCCTCGAAGCGAAACATCCTGCATACGTTGAACATGAACAGTGAACCTTCGGTCTCGAAGGTCCAGCCGTTGGCCTCCGCGAAGCTGAATGCCAAACCGGCCTCGATGCCGATCTGACCGGTAGGTGGTGGAGAGGGCCCGGCCGCGCCGATGGTGCCCTGCAGCACGTTTGAGACGATGTAGGGATACCTCTGGTTTCGCACTTGCACGAACAGGCTGTTTCCGACGACTGGGCCGGCTCCAAGATCGGATACGAAACTGGCTTGCTGTACGCTGCTCAGACCGGACATGGACAATACTTCAGGGGCGGGCTGTAATGCTTGCCAGGTGGCGCCGTTGAAGCTCTCGTCTGTACCCACAAGCACATCGAAAGCGCTGACCAGGTAGGTGATATTCCAGCTCAATTCTACCGAGACATCGGCCGCTGCCGGTTCAGCTGCGCTGATCGTCAAATCACTGATCGACAGCCGTACCCGCCGCATAATGGCTTCCTCCAACTGAGGCGGAACGCCGAAACCGCCCGGCAGCGGACCGGACTCGATGCAGCGAGATCCGTCGGACGGATTGCCGGGCGTGATCGAGAGCGTAAGCGCCACGGGGTTCTGGGCCACCGTCTGTTGTGACTCGTTGCCGCGAAAACCTTCTTTTTCTGCGATCACGGTGTAATCGCCTGGAGGCACACTGCGAAACGTTGCAGTACCGGCATTCATACCCTGGTCCCGCGTCACACCCATGATTGGAGGTGCATTATCGCTGCGCAGGCAGACATCCGCAGCCGGGATAGGCTGGTCATTGCTCGAGTCGATAACAGTGACTTGAACGGTTTCTTGCCCGAGTGCGGCCCCTGCTGCAAAGAGCAGAGTCAGGCCGGCGATCGCTAAGAGGGACTGTACATTCATGAGACGCTCCGGTTGTCGGCCACGGTCCCTGGCCGGCCAAGCATCCCTGCATGATTGAGGTTAGTTCAGAGTATAGGTCAGTTTCCGGGTTTGTCTCCGCTGCCGCAGACCGTAGCGACGTCGAGGGTAGCTGCTGTTGATCGAACCTAGCTCTCGATAATCAAGACCGTGCCGGGACCCGACGACGGGGCAGGCGTTAGCTCGCCGGGGAAGTCCGGGCACTCGCAGGGCGCGTCCACCGCGCAATCGAGCACGCTTTCACAGGGCAACTCGCCAGGCAGGCCGTTTGATCCAGGGCAGGCACAGAAATCCTGGTCGTTCTTTGTCGGCGTCGAGCCATCGGCGCAACGCAGGGTCTGGGCGCACTCCTCATCCTCCGGGGCAAGTACGTTGCTGATGCATTCGGTGAGCTGGGTAAATGCGGGGTTGTCGGCCGGGCCGTCGTCCGGTGGATCGGTCACGCCCGGATCGGGTTCCGGAACCCTGGGTTCTTCCGGTTCCACCGAATCTGTCGGCAATTCCGGCCGGTCGAGATCCCGCGTAATGCACTCGTAAAAAGCCTTTCGTTGTTGGTCCTGGATGGAACATTCATCGGAGCAGCTGAAATCGTCCTGTGCACAACGAGTGGCGGGGTGGTAGCCCGGCCAACTTTCTCGCTGTTCTTCGATTTCCTTGATCTGGCGGTCAATATCTTCAATTTGCAATCTCAGCGACTTCATACTCCTTTGGTATTCTCGCCAGAGCTGATCGTAGTCCCGGTACTCATCGGTTCCGGGCAGCGGAGGCAGTGGATACTTCTCGTCCACTTCCTTCATGTATTCTTCCGTTAGCCGTTCTTTTTCTTCCTCCAGTTCTTTTTTGCGCTTTTCCAGATCTTCTTTCGGGTCCGGCTCTTCGTTACTGGCCAGTTTGCAGTGGTCGGAGATAACAACTGCGGTTGCCGGTTTCGGATTCATCAGCAGATCCAGCGTGGATCGACTCTGCGGGATGATGCAGGCGAAATGATCGTTCGGGTTGTTCGTAGTCTCCAGATAGGCTTCCAGGCAGGCCAATACGCCGGCTTTTTGTGGCTCGGGCAGGGTAATGGCCCCTCCGGACTCGGCAGCGCACAGGCCTTCGAAATCAGGCGGCGCGGTGGCTAGTCCCTCGCTGCGTGGCATCAGGCGACATAACTCCTCGCAAATTACAGCCAACTCATCCGGTGGCGTGCCGTCGAGCATTTCCTTGCTCATCGTGTGCTGCAGCAAGGGGCAGACGTCTTCGCCGGGGCAATAGGGAACGCCCCCGGCCGTCCAGGCCATGTCATTGAAGCTGCAGCGCGAGAGCCAAGTGGCGCCCGCGAGCGATCGGAGCAACCCGCGATTGAACTCAGTGGGAATTGACCGCAGGTTCACCGTTGTTGCAGCGTAGAAACGGGTTTCCGCCAGTTCGCCTTCATCTTTGCTTGCCCGGTTGGCGCGCAGCAGCCAGTGTTTTGCCTGCTCGTCGATGAAGCGCGCGCCCATATCCAGGTAGATGAACACCAGGGGTGCAAATTGTGGCGAACTCTCGGGGCCAGGCATCGATTGCATCATCTCGTTGTACGCGGTTTTGAAATCACGGGCTGAAAGGCAGCGAAGGTCGCGAAAATGCTCGAGCAACGCCGCATCGGCGGCGCCGCCGTCCAGCGCTTTTTGAGCGGCTATCAGGGAGGCGCTGTAGTCAATTTCCGCATTTGGGCAGCCTCCGATCGGCAGGGACTGGAACAGCAGTGGCTTGGCCGTGCCATAAATCTTCGCCGCAGGTGGGGCGTCGCAGGCCGAGATCATTGCTGTCAGCATGCAGAATATAAGAGTGAATTGGCGTTGCATATCCCTACCTGTTGGTTGTTTATAGCTGCTGATTACCCTGCCCGGCCCGGCGCCTGTGAAGCAAATCGCCCGGCAGATGCTGGTCCAGGTCACCCGAGTTTAAATCGCGCAGGCCGCAAATACCCTTTCTGATCCGTGAATTGATGGAGGTCATTGCTGCCCGTAATCCTGACGGTTAGAGTCCGCAAAAGCCATGAAATTGTAATGATTCAAGCGCACGGACCAAGGACCTGACAATGGATGATATCGCTCGATCAATCGAATACGCCCCGTTTCACGATATCTTGACGATACCAACAGAGGCGACCGCGGATACTCCAATGCCGGCGGAAATTCCGGACTATCTGCAAGAAACCTACTATTGGGCTTATATCAATCCCAAGAACGTTAAACTTCTCGATCGAGAAATCGTGGTCAGGACCATTCTTTGGCAGCAGCACCGGAAGCTCCAGAAACTCGCTTTCGCAGAAATCCAGCCGGGTCAGAGCGTATTGCAGCCAGCATCAGTTTACGGCAGTTTTGTGCCCAACCTGGCAGCGCATGTCGGACCCGAAGGAAGCCTGGATGTGGTCGATGTTGCGGAAGTACAGGTGCGCAGCGTCCGGCGTAAACTTCAGGAATATCCTTACGTCACGGTGCATCACGCCAATATCGTGGATTTCACCAATCGGCCCTTCGATGTCGTGTGTTGTTATTTCCTGCTCCACGAAGTACCCGAGGACTACAAGTACAAAGTAGTGGACCGGCTGCTGAACAAGGTCAATCCGGGCGGCAAAGTCGTGTTTGTCGACTATCACAAGCCGCGCTGGTGGCACCCGCTGAAACTGATAACCAGCATTGTTTTCGATACCCTGGAACCGTTTGCCAAGAGCCTGTGGCGAAACGAGATCAAAGCGTTTGCAAGTGACGCAGACCAGTTCCACTGGCGCCAGGAGACCATATTCGCCGGGCTGTTCCAGAAAGTAGTGGCCACGCGTCTGAATTGAAAACACTTTGGTGTCGGGGCAACGCTCACCCGGTCCTGCTCACGCTGAAATGGAATTTTCTTCGGGCTCAGTTGCAGTGGCGTCACTCGGCTTTACCTGGAGTATTTCACGTGTGCCAACGAAAAGCTCACCCGTTTGCCCGTGGATGGAAAGCACATCACCGGCGTGTATGGTGTGGACAGGCTCCATGTACTCACCCATGAGGACCGCCTTGCCCGGGTCCACTCTCAGATTCGCTACGCCAAGGACTGCGGTGTAGGGTTTGTCCTCGATTCCGTGCACCGCGACCGCGGCGTGCGAGGTTGAACCGCCGCGCGCGGACAACAGCCCGTCCACTGACAGAATCAACGGGATTTCATCGGGAACCGGGTTTTCCAGCAGCAGCAACACGCCATCCAGATCATCGTTCTGCATTGCGAGGCTTGCAGCCAGGCGCTCGGCGTCCGCCTGGTCGAAAGCAACGAGCCCACGAAAAGCCCCGCCGCTGATGCCGATGCCACGCCCGTCAGGTGCACCTGGGTTTTTGAAAGTTCGCGGGCTGTACATCAGTTCCACCTGTGCGCTACGCACCTGCAGCACGCTAACCACGCCGCGCTCGACGGTAAATTCGATTTCCGCATCCGAGCCGAGAAATCTCCGAAGGCGCGCGCTGACATGATTGAGCTTGCGTTCCAGCATCGGCGCCAGGGCATGCAGGCGTTGTACCGGTTCGAAAGATTTTGCCGCCGTCAGGCCGCCGACCAGGTCATCACCGCAGGCGCTGAACTTCACGTCACCGGTTGAAGCGCGGAAACCCGAGTCCTGCATGCGGGTATGGGGAATCACGCCGGTCAGTGAAATACGTGTTTCGTCCATGCCCGGTTTCGGGTCCTCCCGGTTAGAACGATTCCCTGAGGCCATTTGCTGTACTATGGCCGCCGTATGCCAGCCTTCGCTCAGGTGCTTGATGCCGCGGTAGCGGCGCGCCCGATCACGGTCCCAGGAGGCATGCACTGCCCGCAGGGCGGTTTGCAACTGCAGCTCGGCATTGCCGAGTATGGCGTCGAGTTGGTCTGCGTAGCCGGCCTCGCGTATCGCCGCTATCGAACCATCGACTACTTCGCGCATGGCGGCTCCGGGCAGCTCGATTTTGAGCGCCACGCCATAACGGCATTTGGTTTTTTCGACCAGGTCCAGTTCCTCGAGATCCAGGTTCCAGACGGCCGCCGCATAAGAAACCAGGAAGCGTCGGAAGGCATCCCAGGCATACCATTCATCTTCGCACGCCAGGGCAGCGGCAACCGCCTC
>CAMYKC010000122.1:4551-23208 GCA_947258865.1 uncultured Lysobacterales bacterium | reverse complement strand
GTCATGGTCCGCCAGGATGTTGAGCCGTTCGGATTTGCCCTGGTCGCGGGAATCCAGGTTGTACCGGTGTGCCAGGGCCAGTACAGCCGGTCCGATAAACGAGTTGTCAAGGCCATATTGCGGGCAGGCCGCATAACAGCACATGCAATTCACGCACATGGTGTACTGTTTGAATTTATAAAGCGCGGCGCGGGATTGCGTGTACTCCTGGTCTTCGGCTGGCGGATCCTCCTTGCGGATGATGTAGGGTTTCGCGGCTTGCAGCTTTTCCATCACATCATCGAGCACGACCACCAGGTCCCTCTCGATAGGAAAATTCTCCAGTGGCTCGATTCGGACTTGCGCGGGCAAGTCGCGAACGAATGTCTTGCATGTCAGGCTGGGCTCACCGTTCACCATCATGCCGCAACTGCCGCAAACCATCATGTGACAGGACCATCGGTAGCTCAGCGTGGTATCGATGTTTTCCTTCACGTAGTTGAGCGCGTCAAGGATGGCCCAGTCTTCTTCACAGGGCACCGGGTATTTCTGGAAATAGGGCGCCTCGTCTTTTTCCGGATCAAAGCGCATCACTTCCAGCTCGAGCTGCCGTTTGCTCACTCGCTTTTGCCTCCCGAATAGTCGCGCACGCCGGGTTTCGATCGCGTAATGGTTACGTCCAGCCACTCGATACGGGGCCTGCCGTCCGCCTGGCGGAAGGCCAGCGAATGCTTCAGATAGTTCTCGTCATCGCGTTCAACGTGGTCAAGGCGCTGGTGGGCACCCCTCGATTCGCGACGCTCGAGGGCGCCTTCCGTGACGGTTTCGGCAATATCGAGAAGGTTACGCAGTTCGAGGGCCTGCTGGAGATCCGTGTTGAATACGTTGCTTTTGTCATGAACTTCTATCGATCGGTACCGATCCCGAAGTTGCGCGATTTTCTCACAGGCGGCGGTGGTTCCCGCTTCGTCGCGATAGATCCCGGCGCCTTCTTCCAGCGAATTTTTCATCTCCCGCCGGATGCCTGCAATCGACTCGTCTCCGCCACTTTGCTGCAGAAGCTCTCGTATACCCCTCACCACGTGTTCTGCCTGTCTGGACACGACGTTGTCGTCGCCGCTTTGGCCGATTTCCTTCGCGTAAGACGCAGCACGATCGGCTGCCCTCTTGCCGGAAACCAGTAGGTCGGTGAGCGAGTTGGAACCCAGCCGGTTTGCGCCGTGAAGTCCAGAGCAAGCGGCTTCACCGATTGCGAAGAGGCCCGGCATCGGCGTCTCGCCGTTGATATTGGCATCGATGCCACCCATCATGAAGTGGATCACCGGGCGAACCGGAACCAGGTCCGTGACGGGGTCGTGACCGACGTAGGATGATGCCAGTTCGCGCACCAGGGGCAGCCGTTCGTTGATCTTTTTCTCGCCGAGGTGCCGCATGTCGAGCAGAACGCAGTCACCCCAGGGGGTTTCCACGGTATTGCCCTTCTTCTGTTCGTGCCAGAATGCCTGGCTAAGCCGGTCACGCGGCCCGAGTTCCATCGTCTTCAGTACCGGTTCTCCGATCGGGGTTTCAGGCCCCATGCCGTAATCCTGCAAATAACGGTAGCCATCCTTGTTGACGAGTATCCCACCCTCGCCGCGGCAGCCTTCGGTCAGTAGAATGCCCGTGCCGGGCAAGCCGGTCGGGTGATACTGCACGAATTCCATGTCCTTCAACGGCACGCCGGCGCGATATGCCATGGCCATTCCGTCCCCGGTCTTGATGGCGCCGTTGGTAGTAAACGGAAAGACCTGGCCAGCGCCACCGGAGGCCATGATGACCGCGGAAGCCTGGATGCGGAAAAAACGGCCGCTGCGCATTTCCATCGCTACCACGCCGCGGCATACGCCGTCTTTATGCAGCAGTTCAATGGCAAAATATTCGTCAAAGCGCTTGATTTTCGGGAACTGCAATGAGGTCTGGAACAAGGTGTGCAGGATATGGAATCCGCTTTTGTCGGCTGCGTACCAGGTTCTTTTTCTCTTCATGCCGCCAAATGCCCTCACGGCCACCGAACCGTCATCTTCACGGCTCCAGGGGCAGCCCCAGTGTTCAAGCTGCACCAGTTCGAGCGGCGCCTGCCTGACGAAACTCTCGACGACTTCCTGATCGCACAGCCAGTCGCCGCCGCTTACCGTGTCGTTGAAATGCATCTCCAGCGAATCATCGGCGCCCTTGACGCCGGCCGCGCCACCCTCCGCCGCGCAGGTATGGCTTCGCATGGGATAGACTTTTGAAACCAGGGCAACCTCGAGTCCGGGATTGGACTCGGCGATGGCTATCGCTGCCCGCAGGCCCGCGCCTCCGGCGCCAATGATCACGACATCAGCATTGATCGGTTCCATCATCTCTCCGGTCAGAAACGGTAGTGCCAGGAGGCAGAGACCAGCAGAATATCGTATTCCTGTGTCGACTGACCCAGGGACAGCACTTTGAGCAAGCTGTCCTGGCTGACATTGTCCAGTGCAAAATCGTCTGCATCCAGTTCACTGCTTTCGATTCGCAAGCGAATGCTGGAGCGTTCGTTGATTCTCATGTCTCCATACACGGTAAACGTGCTCAGCTCGGTAATCAGGGCCGGTAGCGGTGAGGTGTCGACTTTTTCGGCGCCCCGAACGTCGATCAGGCTGTCAACATCGGAAAAAGTGTAGTCAAACCCCAGGGTGAATTTACCCTCTTTGCCCAGGTCGTCGATGCCGACATGAACATTGAAGGTATCGATTTCATCCGCCGTCTCGGCAGACCAGTCCTGTCTTTCGTCAAAGGCCATGGAAGGGGTGAAGCTGTATATCGTCCGGCCAGACTGGCTGGCTTCCCAGTCCTCCCTGGTGTAGTAAGCGCTTATGACCGTGTTTTTGGCCGGGTAGTAGGCAATATCCAGGGTCCATGAATTGGCTTCGGCCTCATTTAAGCCAAATGCGCCCTCGCCGTAATCGTCCTCCCAGGCGGATCCGGTGACACCCAGGTTGAAGGCGGCAGTCGGAAACCAATCCAGCCGGAAACGCAGTTCATCCCGATCCCGGTCGGTCTGGTTGTATTTGCGTTGCCAGGGGTGGTTCTGCCAGGCGTCATCCGGCAACGTTCCGGGCAAGTAGGATTCCTGGTAGGGACGGTTTCCCACGTACACATCGACATCCCTTTCCGCATGGCGATAATCCAGGCTTGCAGACAGGTTCTGCCAGGACGCAAGCCGGATGCCGGCCAGCCAGCCGATTTCATCCGAGTCTTCGACCTCGGTAAAAGTCCGGGAGTAATCGTTCCATTCAACACCGCCTTTGAGGCCGATACCGCGCGCCGCGCTCCAGTTCAACAGCAGGTCTGCTTTGTGGCGCGTGTAGCTGAACGGAAGGTTTATGCGGGACTCGTTTGCGCGCACCTGGTCTTCGGCGTCAGCGGCCACGTAACGGTAGGCATCCCGGGGCGTCTTGTTGTCACGATCGTCATAGCGGTAATTTGCAACCAGGTTGAGGCGCCGGGCCAGGCGGCTGGTATACCTCAGGTTGAGATGGGTCATGTTGATTTCAGCGTCCGCGCTGGTTCGCGGCACATCCGCAGGCACCACGATGGCGGGATTGACGGTGTAGGGGAAAAAGACGTCGTCCTGTTCCATCGTGCCCCAGGAAAAGTCAGCCGTTAGCCGATTTTTTGCATTGATGTTGATACCGCCATATGCCTTGAGTTGCATGTAGCTGTTGTCCGGCTCCAGGGCCAACCGGCCCTGGCCGTCTGGGTAGGCTACGCCCTGTTCCCAGTTACCGACTTTGCCATAGGCATTTTGCCAGGTCAGGGATATTTCGTCGTTATTGAAGAACGAGGCATACAGACCCGCACCACCCTGGAAACGTCCATCGGCAAAATTGAACATCAGGCTGAAATTGTCTGTGGTCCAGTCGACAGGCGCCGGTATTTCGACGGAGCGGGCACTCGACCAGCCCGAGCCGAAGATGCCCCAGGTATTACGCAAGCCGTCTTTTACTTCATGCCGGAAATCGACGGCCATGTCCCAATGCGCACTGACCTTGATCGTGTAAGCCAGGGTCATGGATTTGCGCTCGGTCTGGACTTCGAAGGGCTTGAGATACTCTTCAAGATTCAAGAAGCCACTGGTCCAGTTGTTTCCATCCGTCACTTCCCAACCAGGCGGCAGGCTCAGGTTGGCGCTGCCCAGGCCCCGGTAGGGTGTCAGTCCATCGCGGAATTCGTTATTCGGTATTTGCCGGTAGTCGAACGTGAAGCGCTGCTTTCCCTGCTGGTGCCAGTCAAACTCGAGGCGCCGGGAGTCGAGCCCCAGCCTCCAGCCTTGAAGGCGCCATCGGATTGCATCGCCACTGTCCCATGCAGGGCGTTTTTCCCACCTGAAATTGAGCAGAGCATAAGCCCCGTCCTCGGTCAGGCCCGAATATTTTCCATAGCGAAAAGCATCATGATCGAGGTTGTAAAGGCCGGCTTCGACCTCGTTATCGACCACGGATTCCTTATTTTGTTTCTTGTCTGATGCATCTGAATCTTCGTCTTTTGCTTCCTGAGCCCAGTGTGTCGAAGGGAATAACAGGAAAGCCAGCACCAGTAAGTTAAGAACGTATTTGAATCGGTTCTTCATCGTTCACTCCTCACCTGTCCGCACCGGTCATCGTGTCCAGCGCATGCCGGATGGGTGGTTGGATCCATGGATCTGGTTATGGCAATTCAGGCACTGGCCGGCCAGTACCTGTGGAGACGCCCCTTGAGGCGGCACACCGGTCCCGCTGTTGGCGATGCTCGGGTGGTTCCAGGCGTTGTGGCACTGTTGGCAAAGCCAGGGGCCTCGACCGGTCAGCAGGGGCGCATGATTTGATCCGTGCGCCTGGTGACAGTTGCTGCAGTCTTCCCGGACCGGCTGGTGCTCCCACAGGAAAGGGCCGCGTTTTTCAGCGTGGCATTCGTAGCAGGATTCGTTAATCGTGTTGTGTACCAGGCTGGCTTCGCCGGCTGAGCCATGCGGTGCGTGGCAGTCGGTGCAGGTCATCAACCCAATGTGTGACATGGATTCTGTCCCTGCCTGGACCGGGTGGCGCGACTGGCGCATGAATTGCGCGCGCTGCTCAGCGTGGCAGGTGTAGCAGACGCCGGGTTGCGTTTCGAGCGCGAGTACCGCGTCATTGGCGGCGTGCGCATCATGGCAATCGACGCATGCGGTTTGCTGGATATCGTGCATGCTGCCCATCCAGTGGAAGCGGGCCCCATTATCGTGGCAGCTCAGGCAGGCGCCGTTTTTGATCTCCGCCGGTTCATCGCGACTGAAGGTGACAGCAGGGCTGGGACGGCTGCCGTCGGCCGCACGCCGGGTGTGCGCTTTGCTGGGTCCGTGACATGCTTCACAACCCCGATTGCCTTCCGCCATCGGAGATGCGGGATCCGCGGTGGTGCCCATTGTCGTCAGGAGAATTTCATGTGCCGCCTGTTTCCTGCCTTCACCATGGCATGCCAGGCACATCTTCGAGCCCCTGGAATATTCCGCTTCTTGAGTCTCCTCTTCCTCTGCGGCCACTGCCATGCCGATTGTCGAAAAGAAAAATGAGATGGTCAGAAGAGCAGAGGCGAATTTGAAAAAGTTCCTTGTATGAGAATATTCAATCATGTTGCTGTGCTCTGATCTGTCTATATAGGAATTCACCCGAACCAGGCAGGTTTGAGTATCGACCTGACTGGACAAACGGTTGTTAATTGTTCTTGGCGCCCTGGTCGATCCAGAGGCGGATGGTCTCGATGTCCTTTTTTCTGACCGGTTTCAGGCTCCCATGCGGCATGCTGATCGATGGATCGGCACGGCCTTCCATGAGGACGATCATGTTGCTGCCCGCGCTGTCGCCGCTGATGATCATCGGACCGTACTTCGTGCCTTTCATCAGTTCGTCGTAGGTGGCCATGTTGAAGCCACTGGCTTCATGGCCTGTGCCCCCTTCCTCGTGGCACGCAAGACAATTGTCTTTGATGATCGGTTTCACATCCTGCGAATAGCTGACGGTTTCTTCATAACTGCAGCCGGCCAGGACAATCACAGGCACGGCGATCAGCAGCATTTTTCCTGCAGTTACGCTTTTTGCCATCTCCGAATACTCCCAAGTCATATTTATTTCCCAAAACTACGCTCGCGGCGCGAGCGTATTCATGACGCATGTCAACAAAACGAAAATATTGAAAGGCCCAATTCCCAAAAAGGGTAATATTCTGAATCAATATTATCACTGGCGGTATATCAATGTGAGAACCGGTATCGTAGGCGCCGGCATTTCCGGGCTGGCGACGGGGCAGGCGATTCTGGCCAGGGATCCCCTGGCCGAAGTTGTGGTTTTTGAATCCGGTTCCCGGACGGGCGGTAAAGTCATGACAGAGCGAACGCCTGAGGGTTACTTGTGCGAGTGGGGCGTCAATGCTTTTCTCGATAAAAGCCCGCGGACGCTTGAATTATGCAAGGAAATCGGTGTGTCTCCGGTTTCCGCCAATTCCTCGGCAAAACATTCATCACTTTATGATCATGTTTCTACACGTCTCGCTAATCCAATTGGCTGGAAAAATCGACCTAACGGATCTTCCCACGGAGCAATTGGTTCAGTCAACCCAGTCCCTTTCGGAATACGGCAGTCTGATCCGGGGTTTGATCAAGCTGCAGAGACAGGCGCGAAAGTCCGGAAAAAAGGATACTCCCGGCCCTGGCCCGGGTGGAAACCTGACGTCCTTCAAAGGCGGGATGTCGGTGTTGACCGACACGCTGACCGCGGAACTGGGCTCCCGGGTGCGGCTCAACAGCGCTGTCGACCACATTTCATCCGTTGGCGGGCAATACGCACTCCACTTCGAGGAGGGTCCCGACGAGGAATTCGACGCTCTGGTTCTGGCCTGCCCTGCTTATTCCCAGGCCAGGATGCTCAGGGAACTCGCGCCCGGAATCGCCGAAAGGATCAGCAGCATCCCGTATCCTGCCGTTGCAGTGGTCTGCCTGGGCTACGACAGAGGACGAATCGGGAACAGCATGGACGGATTCGGATTTCTTGTCCCCTCAAGAGAAAAGAAAGGCATCCTGGGCACAGTCGCCGATTCCAACGTATTTCCCGACCGTGCGCCCGAGGATTCCGTGCTGCTCCGCACGCTGGTTGGTGGCGCCCGGGTTCCCCATTTGGCCGAATTGCCGGACGATCAACTACTGGATATGGTGTTCCAGGATCTGAAAGACATCATGGGGGTCAATTTCGATCCGGAATTCATCAGCATTTACCGACACGAGAAAGCCATTCCCCAATATCTCGTTGGCCATGCTGAGCGCCTGAAGGCCATCGAAGCGGACCTGAAAAATCACCCCCGGCTGGTTCTGACCGGGAATGCCTTCCGGGGAGTCAGCCTCAATGATTGCGTGCTCAATGCGTTGAAAACAGCTGAATCTCTAACTGGTTCGGGGGGGGCGATGATCCAATGACCACCAGCCTGAAAGTCAAAGTCGGTTTGTACCTGGTGGCAGCGCTGACAGTCGCCGTGTTCGTTTTCACCTACATGGTGATTCGTAACAGCAGGGATGCGTTGCTGCAACAAGCAATCAGCCACTCGGCCCAGTTATCGGAAGTGATCACAAAGAGCACGCGCTTCGCGATGCTGCGTAACCAGCCTTCCTACATCAATAAAATCATCCAGGATGTTGGCGACCAGCATGACATCGACCGGGTCAGGATTCTGAGCAAGAACGGCACGGTCATTTATTCTTCAGAGGAGGATGAAATCGGCACTTTGCTTGATCAGGAAGCCGAATCCTGTCTGGCCTGCCACCTGGATGAAAAATCAATGCGGGAAAGTCCCATGGTGGGCCGGCCACGATTTTTCAGCACTTCGGATGGTGGGCGGATGCTGGGCAGCACAGCGGTGATACGGAACGAGCCGAGTTGTTCGAATGCGGGTTGTCATTTCCATTCAGCCGAGCAATCCGTCCTGGGCGTGCTGGATATCGTGTACCCGCTGAAGGAGATCAATGAGTCCATCCGTTCCAGCACCCTTACGATCGTGGCGCACGCCCTCGGTTTTGTAATACTGTTGGCCATACTCGTCAGTATCCTGGTTCAGCGTGTCGTCTACCGGCCCCTTGGCGACCTCAAGGATGGCGCGGCAAGACTGGCAAAAGGAGACCTGGAGCACGAGATCCCTGTTCGCAGCGATGACGAGTTGGGGCAACTGGCGGAATCATTTAACAGCATGATGGAGGCCCTGAGGAAATCGAGGGCGGAATTGCAGGAATGGGGCCGAACGCTAGAGCAGAAGGTCGAAGAAGCGACCCGCGAACTCCACGTCGCCCAGGCCGAAGCCGCACGGGGTGAGAAACTGGCCTCGGTGGGGCTGCTCGCGGCAGGAATCGCGCATGAACTGAACAATCCGCTGACCGGCGTTCTGACTTTTTCGCACCTGGTGCGCAAACAGTTGCCGGATGACAGTCCTGAAGCCGAAGACCTCGACCTGGTGATCCAGGAAACCAAGCGTTGCGCCACCATTATCCGCAGGTTGTTGGATTTCGCCCGGGAGAAGACGCCTGAGAAAAAATATTCGGATATCAATCAGTTGATAGAAGATACCACTCAACTCATTGGACAATCAGCCCAGGTGGCGGATATTGATATCATCCTGGACCTCGACGAAGCATTGCCGGCCGTCTGGATCGACGAAGATCTGGTTAAACAGGTCATCATGAATGTACTGGTAAACGCCCAGCATGCGATTGAAGATGGGGGTAGAATTACGGTCCGTACGCGGGTGCGGAACGATCGGCCCGGAGCGGATGTCGAAGCTGGCCCTGTGCCGCTGGCTGAAATAACGATCATTGACACGGGTTGCGGTATTCCCGAGGAAAACCTGCAACGGATTTTCGATCCGTTTTTCACCACCAAGGGTGTTGGGAAGGGCACGGGGCTGGGATTATCGGTCAGTCACGGTACCATACAGGCCCATGAAGGCCTGATCGAGGTCCAAAGCAAACCGGGAGTCGGAACGGAATTCCGTATTTACCTTCCCCTGGGAGGAAATGGTCGCGGTGAACAGAGGGATGGTGAATGAGTGGGCGGATTCTGATCGTTGACGATGAAGAAATCGTGCTCCGCAGTTGTCAGCGGATTCTGCGCGACGACGAGTACGAAATTGACGTTGCCCGGGACGGCCTGAACGCGTTGAACATGGTCAACGAAAACGATTACGACGTTCTCGTTCTGGATATCAAGATGCCGAAGATGGATGGCATCGAAGTTCTCCGCAGGGTCAAGGAAGCACGTCCTGAAATCGACGTGGTCATGATCACCGGCTTGCACGACATTGGAACGGCTGTCCAGGCCATGAAACTCGGCGCGCTCGATTACCTGCCCAAGCCGTTTGAACCCGAAGATCTGCGAATGCTCGTCGGCAGGGCTTTCGATAGAAGAGCGCGTTTGCGCGGAACCCTGAAACTGGACAGCGGGAGCAGCGCCAGTTACCACTTCGAAAACATCATTGGCTCCAGTCCTCCGATGCAGCGGGTTTACCGCCTGATCGCACACTGTGCGCCCACCAACAGCACCGTCATGCTGCGGGGCGATAGCGGTACGGGAAAAGAATTGGTCGCCCGGGCGATTCACTACAACAGCTTGCGCAAGGACAAGCCATTTGTCCCCGTAGACTGCACTTCCCTGAGTGAAAACCTGCTCGAAAGCGAACTTTTCGGCCACGTGAAGGGGTCGTTTACGGGGGCCGTTTCAAATAAGAAAGGTCTTTTTGAAACGGCAAACGGCGGGACGCTGTTCCTCGACGAGATCGGTAATATTCCCCTGTCCACCCAGGCCAAGTTGCTTCGCTTTATCGAGGAGCGTGAATTCAAGGCGGTGGGTGACACGCGAACCCAAAGCGTTGACATACGCCTGATCACGGCCACCAACAAGGACCTTGAAGGGATGGTCGCTGATGGAGAATTTCGCGACGATCTGTATTACCGGATCAACATATTCCCGATTGAAATACCCCCCTTGCGGGACCGCCGGGATGATATCCCTGCACTCGCGGCGCACTTCCTGAATCGCTTCAACAAGGATATGAAGCATAAGGCCGGGGAATTCTCACCCGGCGCAATGAACCTGCTGATGAACCACGACTGGCCGGGTAATGTGAGGGAACTGGAAAACGTCGTGCAACGGGCGGTGATTCTGGCCAGTGGTGATGTCATACGCCAGGGCCACCTGGTGAACATTATCGATATGCTCCCCCGGATCGATCTTGATGTCCCCAGAACCAGCGAAGAACTCAAGCGCATCAAGAAAATCGCCAGGCAAAAATCGGTCGAGAATGTCGAAAAGCACTTCGTGCTGGGAGCGCTCAAACGGAATGGCTGGAACGTTACCCGTGCTGCGGAGGAAACCGGCATGCAACGCAGCAATCTGCAGGCTCTGATGAAGAAATACGATATCCGGATTCGGGGAATTGAACCTGACAGTAACGGCGAAGGCTCCGATGAATCCGGAGCCTCCTGAGCATTAGCGTCTTTGAAACGCTTCGTAGTCGTGTAAAGACTTCCTAATCGTGCGGTTCTTCGTAACCCGTGAACATTTCCTTGTAATGTGATGAGGCCTTCTTGCCCAGCACGCCCATGTAGGCGTGAATGATGATGAAGAACACGAACAGGATAAACATCATCACATGAATGGTGTTCACCACGCGGATTCCGCCCGCCAGTTCGATCAGGCCTTCGAAGCGTTTGACATCCCACATCATCAGACCCGTGAAAAATGTAACCGGCGCCGTGATGAACATCACGAACTGATAGGTCAGTTTCTGCATCGCGTTGAATTTGTCATGCGGTTGAACCTTGTGCGGCCGTTCTGCTCCCGTGAAAATTCCAGAACTGTAGTAACTGATCTGGCTGAAGTAGCGCCGGAAGAAACTAGCCGCGTCCAGGTCAGGGTGGTAGTTGGTGACCCGGTCAGAAGTGACGTAGTAAAAGAACCAAAGGAACCAGTTTGCAATGACTGCGAAGCCTACCCAGTTGTGCAGTTTCACCGCAGTTTCAAAGGACATCAGGCTGAACAGGTCGACATAACGAAGCTGAAAACCGGTGAGAATTAAAAGCAGGAATCCGAGCGCATTGAGCCAGTGCCAGATGCGTACTGGCAAGGGGTGGAGATACACTTTCTCCTGCCTATCTGGTTCGAAGTGATCATTCATAGCGTAAAGGGTTGTCATTATTTTACTCCGTTACTTTTTCTTACGCAGGATTTTCCCAAGAGTAATGTGTCCGACCGGGATGGCGAGTCCGCCAACTATGGCAAGCACCAGCAGGCCGTCCAGCAACTTGATGCGTGTCCCGCCCGGCGCATAGAACCCGCCAACCGGCCCTGGTGGCAGTTATCGCAGGACCGGACAGCTTCAGACCTCGGGGCCAGGCGGTGAGCATCGACGCCCCTGGTGACCTCCATCCGCCCACGAAGGGTGACATCCGTCGCCTTTCCATCCTTGCTGGTTAGCCTGACCAGTTTCCAGAGTTCGACCGGGCCCAGACCATCACCGCCTGTATCGATCTCATCAAGGCGTTCCCGGATAGCGGCATGATTTTCATTCTTGCCAACCGGCACTTGCCCCAGGTTGTCATACAGTTGCAGGTCAATTCTGCGCTCGGCGACCGGGGAGTGGCAGGCGGCGCAACTGACGGATTCCATGTGCATGCCCGCGTTCGGCAGCCATTGCTCGTGAGCAAGACTTGCGCCTTCATGGCAGTCGAGGCACGTGGTCTGTAGATGGTCAATGGCAGCGACGGCATCGATGTCATGGGCGCTGTGGCAATCCGCGCAGATCGGCGCCTGGATATGGCTTTCACGGATGACGTTGCCGTTGCTCCTGGCCAATCCATGAACACTCTGCGAATAGGCGTCATAGATACCTTCGTGGCAGGCTTTGCAGGGCTCGCCTGTAACCGGCTCATAAACCGCCATCGACTGGACAGCGTGCGTTTTGTGACAGTCGGAACACAGCGGGGCACCGGCATCACCACTGCCCGACAGGCTGGCATGTATGCTGCCTTCGTAGGCTTTGGCCTTGGCGGCGTGGCATTGGCCGCACGTTTCGTTCTGCGCAATCGAATAGTCGCGCCTGTTGCTGATCGGTTTTTTTGACGGATGTTTGGACTTGCCTACGTCCCGGTGGCAGCCGGTGCAGCCGATCACACTGTGAACGGATTCTTCGAAATCCGACGCCATGACTTTAAGCGACATCCTTTCGCCGTCTTCCAGTTTCTTCTTCAGGTTCTTGCTATGGCACTTCAGGCACTTCGCATCGGGATTTGAGACATCCTCAAGACTGTCCGTCATGCCTGATGCCGGCACCGCCAACAGCAGCGCGGCAGCGAGCATCAGGCATCCCAACGTGATTTTGTTATTCATCACTGTTTCCCTGGAACGTTTCCGGTGTCAGTTCGAAGCGCGCTTCTTCTGGTAGGCCTCGTAACCGAACTTCGCGAACATGTAGAAGCCGACTGCCGGCAAAGCAATAACGTAGCCGAGGGCAATGAAGGGCGCCGCGAAGAACAAGCCGATGTTCTTGGAGATGCGGCCTGCCTTTCTCCAGCCGTGAAGCTGTTCAGGCAATTCTTCGGCAACCACTTGTGGCTCATTAGCCGCCTCTGCGACCTCTACCGGTTTTTCCAGAGCCTTCAGGGTGATGCTTTCGATCATGTCCGGTGTTAGCGGTTTGCGGACAAATCCGGTGACACCGAGCACAGAGGCTTTGGCCTCATTTTCGGTAGTACCGTAACCCGTGATCACCACGACAGGTGTCCAGGGGCATTTGGCCTTGATCCGTTCGGCGACTTCAATGCCGTCCATACCCGGCATCTTGATGTCGGTGAATACGACGTCGTAGTCAGTGGTTTCGATGTCTTCAAGGCCTTCTTCGCCGGACAGGGCGGTATCGACTTCATAGCCCTTGCCGGAAAGAACGCGGTCAAAACTGCGACCGACCACCGCGTCATCGTCTATGACAAGTACTTGCGGTTTGCTTTTCATGATATACCTCCTGACCTGGTTCAATGTGTAACTCGATACTGGCTGCGCAATGCCCAGCGTTTCTGTGTCATGGCTTCATTTGCAGCCTTGATCACATCATCGGGACCGACGGGCTTGGCAATGTAATTTTGTGCGCCCAAACGCAACGCCTCCTTGGCAGACTCTATAGTCGGGTAACCCGTAATGACGACTACTTCGCTGTCCGGCCATCGTTCCTTGATGGTCTTCAGGACGTCCATTCCGCCCAGGCCTGGCATACGAAGGTCGAGCAAAACGACGTCGAAGGGATGCTCCTCCATGACGCGTATTGCCTCGTTGCCGTCTTCAGCTGCCTGTGTAAGACACCCCGTGTCTTTCAGGCTCCTGAGATGGGCCCGGCGCACCACTTCTTCATCATCAACGATGAGAACACTGGATTTGTCGTTCATTTGACCACCTCTTAATCAGTTCCAACTATGAAGATGCAATAGGCGTGCCAATCGTGAGAACACGAATAAATATCTGAATAATTAGATATTAAACAGAGAGATACATTCGTCTACCGAAATGATGGCTTGGAAGTTTTGAGAGACAAAACCATGGCGAAGTATAAGTTTTTTATACACCCAGATAGTGGCTTTACTGAATTTCCAGCATTTACAGACGGTTACATTTTCATTCATGTGTACATTTTTTTGATACAAATATCTGGGATGTATGAAAGCGATCTAATTCACTGTATTAAAAAGGAAAAAAGAAAAAGCCCCGAATGCCGGGGCTCTCTCGATCGTGTTGGACCCAGTGGGTACTGGAGCGAATGGCTCAGTCCACGGTGGGCGTGGTGTCGTGGCAGTTCTCACAGTTGACATCAGAACCGTTGATGCCTTCCGGGTGAGGGATTTCGGTGATCATTTCATGACAGTCAATGCAGGACCACATTTCATGATCTTCGACAGCGAACGAACCATCTTCGTTATGAACGCGCGGCCGGTCCGTATTTTCAGGTTCGGGCCTGGCCTGATCGGCATGGCATTCAAGACAGGTTTCATTATCACTCAAGTCCTCGGCGACTACGGGTGCGCCGATTCCCAGCGCCAAAAGTGAGATGAACAGTCCGATTGAGACTGGCGAAAGACGTTTTTTTGAGGGAATCATGGTTGGTCCTCTTCATTTTCCTGGGGTACGACCCGTATCAGAATAGACGTTGTTACCTGAACCGATTCTGAACGGGGCCAAAAAATAACGATCGCACTGCATTCATTTATTACAAGCTGTTATATTGCCTGTTTTTCAGAAAAGATGGTACCTTCACCTCTGCCCGCGCAGAAAAACAAGGATATGAAATGACTGTGGCGATAAGGCCATTCAGACCCATCCTGATACTCGTCCTGATGGCCGCAATTCAGCTTACATTCGCTGAATCTGTTGATGCTCAGACCATTGACCCGAAACTGGCCAGCGCCAAGTGCCTGCGCTGCCATGGTCGTGAAAATTTTACCCGTGAAGGAGCTGACGGCAAAGAGCGTGATCTCCACGTGACCGCCAGCGCGTTTCATGAAAGCGTTCATGGGAATCGGGAGTGCATAGACTGCCATAAAGACATCGCCAAGGTGCCGCACCGCAAGGGTGTGGAGCGCAAAGTCGGCTGCGTGTCATGCCACATGGAAGAATGGGGCGCTGCACGGGTGAATGGAATGGGTGGCGAAAACACAAAGCTGGCCATGGTCGTGGATCACATCGAAAGTTACATGGATTCCATGCACGCCCGGCCACGCATCGACGACCAGTCGCGCACCAATGCTACTTGTTACAACTGCCACGACGCACATTACGCGCAGCCAATTGACAGTGTGACCCGCACTGAAAACTTACTGGATATCCCGAAAATGTGCGGTACCTGCCATGGTGACGTACTCGCGACGTACCAGACATCCGTTCACGGCATGGAGACAAGCCAGGGCAATCTGAATGCAGCGGTGTGCAGCGATTGCCACTCCAGGCATGGTGTCAATGCAGTTCACAATGATAACAGCCGGGTGGAGATTACCGAAAGTTGCGGTAACTGCCATGACGACAGCCTGGAAACCTACCTGAGTACCTACCACGGCAAGATAACCAAGCTGGGCTACGGTAAAACCGCAAAGTGCTACGACTGCCATGGCTCTCATCAGATCCAGCGGCTGGACAATCCGGCTTCACTGATGCATGTGGACAACCGCCTGGAGACCTGTCAGACCTGCCATGAAGGAGCCACGGCGGGTTTTATCACATTTCAGCCGCACGGTGACGCACACGACCGTCAGAAATACCCGCAGATGTGGTTTGCGTCGACTTTCATGATCGGGCTATTGATCGGGACTTTTGCGTTCTTCTGGTTGCATTCAGCCCTGTGGTTTTACCGCGAGTACAGGGATCGCAAGGAGGGCAAGAACCGGCCGCATATTCTGACCGAAGCCCTACCCGAAGGTAAGACGCATTTCAGGCGCTTCAATCGCTGGTGGCGGCTGGCCCACCTGGTCGGCGCTGTTTCGATAATGACCCTGACCCTGACCGGTATCACGGTGCTTTACGCTGAAAGTTCATGGGCGCCATCCATCATGAGATTTTTGGGTGGGCCGGAGACGGCCGGATACATTCACCGGGTCGGAGCGATTGGTTTTATCACTGTGTTTTTTATTCATCTGATTTATTTCGCTATACGGATCGGGCGCAACTGGCGCACCTTCGAATGGTTCGGCCCGAATTCCCTGATCCCCAGTTGGCAGGACCTGAATGATGCAGTGGCGATGTTCCGCTGGTTCTTCGGGCTGGCGCCGCGCCCCGAGCTTGACCGTTTCACCTACTGGGAGAAGTTTGATTACTGGGCGCCGTTCTGGGGTATGACCATCATTGGGATCAGCGGCGTCATTATGTGGTTCCCGGTTCAAGCCGCGTCATTCCTGCCCGGCTGGGCGTTCAACGTGGCCGCCATCGTGCATGGCGAAGAAGCGTTCCTGGCCGCGGTGTTCCTGTTCACGGTCCACTTCTTCAACAATCACTTCCGGCCGGACAAGTTCCCGCAGGACACCACCATGTTCACCGGCCGGGTGCCGCTGGAAATTTACAAACACGAGCATCGCCGTGAGTACGAAAGACTGCTTGCATCAGGTGAACTCGAGCGGTTCCTTGTGGATGCGCCGACCGGGCCGCAGTCGCAGACCGCCAGCCTGCTCGGCGCCACGCTGATCACCTTTGGCTTGTTCCTGTTGACCCTTGTAATCCTCGGCTTTTTCGGGGTTTAGTCATTGGACGAATGGATGGAATATAATCAAATGGCCATGAACAAATTCCTGATCGTTACCGCCGTGCTGTTGCTCTCCACGGCCTGCAGCGAAGATCGCGAACCTGCGTCACCAACACTCGACATCGAGGCTGGAAAGTCGGTTGCGCAAACCAATTGCGCGGGCTGTCATGGCCTGGACGGCGCCGGCAAGACTGCCGAGATCCCTAACCTGGCGGGCCAGTCGTCTGATTACCTGGTGGACGCCATGCACGCCTACCGCGAGGACCGGCGGCACCATGCGGCACTGAAGGACCTGATCGCCGGGTTCAGCGAGGCTGAAATTCGCAACATCGCCGGCTATTTCGCCAGCCTGCCGCCGGTCCAACCACCGCCGGAGGTGCCAATTGCAGGTGACGCCGTCTATCAGGAAGGCGCTGATTTCGCAGCGGTGTGCATCGACTGCCACGGCGAGCGGGGCGTCAGCGCGACGCCGGGTGTGCCCAGCCTGGCAGGCCAGCAACCCGCCTATTTGATCATGGCGACGCAGGAATACGCCGACGGCAGCCGTGGTCATACCGGTAAAGCAGAGATGCTGAAGGGCCTGGACCAGGTAGACATCGAAAAAATGGCTATGTTCTTTGCTTCACAGCTACCGTCACTGCGTGAGCCGCCAACTTTCGGAGACCCCGGCACGGGTGAACCATTGACAGCGGCGTGCGGCAGTTGCCATGGCGCCCGCGGCGTCAGCCACGATCCCATGGTGCCCAGCCTGGCCGGACAGGAGCCCCACTACCTGGTTTCAGCCATCATGGCCTATCGCAGCCATGAACGCTCGCACGAGGACATGATCACGGACAAGAGCGACGAAGACATTGAAAATATTGCCGCTTTCTATTCCGTGCAACGAGCCGGGGTTGCAATGGATCGGGGTGAATCCGTGGATGAGTTGGCTGCCAAATGCGACCGTTGCCACGGCCCGTTGGCAGGACAAACAACGATGGTGGTTCCCAACTTGAACGGCCAAAGCAGGGAATACCTGGTCAGGGTAATGAGACAATATCGCGATAATGATCGTGGCAGTTCCATGATGCACAAGATGAGTTCGAGTTATAGCGACGAGATGATCGAATCGATCGCGACCTTCTACGCCAACCGACCTGCCGATTGACTTGGCCCTGCGCCGGCCTCACCGGTTGTCAGGAGCCCCGTTCAGTCCGTTGCGTCCGGGTCACCCTGGTGCCTTGTTCTAACGTGTTCCGGCACCTTGTAAATCCACATCTGGTACATCGAAACAACCCACATGATGGCGAAGGACAAGCCATTGAATATGCCTGCGATAAGTACCACCCAGGCAAACGGTGTAAAGATCTTGGTTACGTACCAGCCCAGCACATCCGAGATGACACCGGCAAACGGTGTCGCAATCACCACGCTTTTCAACCATACGGGCCGCACATAAGAATGGCTGAAAATGAATCCCACAATGAAGAATATGAAGGTCAGGCCGAACAGGTGTATGTGTGACACGCGAACCAGTGTAAACAGGTCAGCGCCGGTGTCCACGGCTACCACGGACTGGATATTTTCGAAACCGTCCAGGTTGGACAGGTGGGGATTGCTGCCGTCGTGACAGCTAAGGCAGTTGTCGGCAATTATCGTCTCGATCTTGACCGTATAGATTCTTTTTGCAGCGCCCTCGCGGATCCAGTCGAGCATGGCCGCCAGGTCCTTTTGTGGCAGCATTCCGGACATTGGCCCTTGCAACGCGGATTCCAACTGCGTTGTTTCCGCGCTGCCGCTGTAGGTTATCTTGATGTCTTCGACCGACAGCCCGGGCCGGCCATCGGCGCCCGAGTGAGCGGCAAATACGTAAAGAGCGGCGAAGAGGTATCCCAAACCCACGACCAGCAGGGCGCCGGTAAAGAGAACGCGCATGCTGATTGGAAGTTCCTGAAAATGCCGGTACAGGCGATGGAATGAATGATCGGCCATTTGCTATTGTCCCTCTTGACAGGCACTTTACGCGCCGCTGTACCCGAGTTTCTGCTTGTCGGTTGTGACTTGTTCGGGTTTTTTCGAACCGATGCCGGTTCAGCTATTATGATAGTCCTCTAGTTCATTCGCATGGTAACTGAAGGTACACCACTGACTTGGGTTCCTGAGAAGCGTAGTAGGCAACTATGCGCTCGATATCTGATGGACTCAAGGGATCGGACATCGCATGCATGACGTACCCGGCCCGTTCATTCCCAACATACGCTTTCATTGCCTTTTTCAGGTAACTCCTGTTCTGGCCTGCCAGCATCGGAAACCGGGGATCGGTGCTGTTGCCGTTAATGCCGTGACAGCGCTCACAGCGCTCGATCCACTCAGCGG
>CAMYKC010000122.1:0-4506 GCA_947258865.1 uncultured Lysobacterales bacterium | reverse complement strand
AGGGTACGCGAACGTTCCTCTTTCTGGGGTCCTGTGCTGCGTAGAAAGCGGCGAGATCCTGAAGTTCACTATCGCTGAGCCCGCTCACGGCCTCGTACATGGATTCATGTTTGCGTTCACCGTCCAGGTATTGTTTCATGGCCTTGACAAAGTACCGGGCGTCCTGACCGGCGAGGCTCGGCATGTTGCCTGCGCTGGCGTTGCCATCATCGCCGTGACAGTTTGCACAGGGTTCTGACAGTCTGCGCCCGGAGTCAATATCACCGTCCCCCCGGGTTTGAGAAGCGGCCGGATCCTGCACCGCGTAATAGACACCCATTTCGCGCAGGATCTGATCTTCCAGACCACCCACCAGCTTTTTCATCATCTTGTGATTTCGACCGCCATCAATGTAGGCCTTCATCGATGTCTCGAAATATTCGGGATCCTGGGCCGTCAAATTGGGCATGCCGGAAGCCGAGCTGTTGCCAGATTCACCATGGCATTTGCTGCACTTCTTGATCGCAGTTCGTAAGCCTGTGAAAGGACTGTCCTCGAGGGACTGTGATTCTTCAGGGGCGCCTACTTCGATGGTAATGCGGGCCGGGGTCAGGCTGGCGTAGTAAACAGCGATGGAACGAATAGCCTCGTCATTCAGAAAGCGACTAACGTGCTGCATCGCTCCATTCTCGCGTTCGCCATTTTGGTAAGCCTGCAAAATACGGTAAAGGTAAATAGCCCTTTGGCTCGCAAGGTGCGGCAGATTTTCGTCAGAGCTGATGCCATCCATGCCGTGGCATTTTGCACAGTTGTCGGCGGCAACGGACCTTCCCAGATCTATCATTTGTGCAGAAGGGAAAAGGATCGCCCGTTCTTCTTCCTGTATGGGTTTAGTCGGGGCGGTACCCTGTGCGATGGCTGATGCCGAGCCAATCAGGAATGCAGTGACAATCGATAGGGCAAATATAGCTATTCTCATCTGTGTTTTGTTCCAATATACCTGCCTGATCAGTATTAACTGTGACCGACGGACAACGCAATGCTTTTCTCTTATTCATTCCCGGATTTCCTGGATGGAAAAGAAGTTTCGTTTCCCTGCTCCCGCCCCCGTCAGCCCTTCATTTTGCCGGCAACATCCACCAGTTCACGAATGTCCACGGGCTTGTCACGAACCAGCCGGTGCGTGAGATCTCCGGAGGACACCATGCCAAGTACATTGCCGTTTTGGGCCACGGGGAGATGGCGAACGCGTTTATGGGTCACGATTCCCATCGCCTCTTCCAGGGTCGTTTCGGGGGAAACGACAACCGGATCCGTGGTCATGACCTCGGAAATTACTGTGTGAGCCGGATCGAGCCCGGCACCCAGCACCCTGGTCATGGCGTCGCGCTCGGTGAAGATGCCTGCCAGCCGGTCACCGTCCATCACCAGCATTGCACCGATACGATGTTCATTCATCTGGCGCACGCACTCGGTAACGGAGATTTCGGGGCTGACGGCGTGAATCTTCGCGATCTCCCTGTCGAGCAGGCCGCTCAGCATTTCATTCTTCCCGTTTTTCCCCCTGCTGAAGAAAATTCCGATGGCAACGAAGAACGCGAATAAGAGCAGAATGTAGAACGACCATTCGAGAACGGGCGCCGGCAGTTCCACGTCGGCAGCGAGCGTAGATCCAGTCACGAATAGCATTGATGCTGAAACGGTCAAGAAATATGGAGTTCTCATATCAGCCTCTCTTCGGGGTCAGAACGGTTTCATCTGCTCTGCGGCGGATCGGCCCACGGTGGAAAAAGACGTGTCAGCATCCACAGCAGGACGAAAGGCGCCAGTGTAAGGATGGTGGCGGACACCAAACCTTCCGACCCCCACACGGGCATGTGGTAAGTCAGCAGTCCCTTGGTCGACTTGGCGATTTCCTGGCCGCCGATCACCACGTTCCAGCGCATCATCAGCACATTCATCAATACGAGCAGGGCGCAAGTGGTGGCGCCGGTCACGAATGCCCGCCCACGCGTACCGAGTGCCACCATGAGGCCCATCACGCCGATCGGCAGCAGGGCGCCGACGCCGAACTGCAGCACGAAATAGCGGACAAAAAGAGGGCCCTGGACGTAGGCCATGATCATGTCAACGCCTTCTCTGCCTTTATACACGAGGTTTGCAAATGCCAGGGCTTCCAGGATTACCGTGAACATCAGGAAACCCCAAAGCGCATACATCATGCCTTTCAGGCAGGCATGATCGATCGGCACACGACGAATTTTCGACGCGATCACATACAGGACCATCAAAAGGGCCACGCCGGAGACGATGGCCGAGAACAGGAATATGACCGGCATCAAGTCGGATTCCCACCAGTGCCGGGCCTTCAAGGAGCCATATACAAAGCCGATATAGCCATGCAGTCCGTGCGCAGATGGAATCCCGACGATGGCCAGGGATCATCGAGTAGATGGACCGTTCCGGGTGTCCCAGGTGGATCAACAGCGGAACCGGTACGAAAACCATCACGCACAACGACGTCAGCAGCGCGAGCCGTGCGACCGGCTTGAACCGCTGCATGCCGAACACATGATAAAAACTCGAAACCGTGAAAGCACCAGCCACCAAACCAGTCAGGTACGGATAGATGACGATCAGCACACTCCACTGAATGGTCCCCTCGTTTGGGTACACGAAGCCTGTAAAGGGCGCGACTTCCATCAAGATACGTCCTTGTCGATGCCGATATAAAAGCACATGGGCCCGTTGCCGCTCTCTGGCTTGAGTACCTGCACCGGGTTGTTGTCAACGAACTCGCTGATCGTGCTGGATTTATCGTTCAGGTCACCAAAGACACGCGCCCGGGTCGGACACACATCCACACAGACTGGCTGGAGTCCCTTGGTGATGCGGTGGTAGCACCAGGTGCACTTGTCCGAAACGCCTTCCTCCTCGTCGAAATACCGGGCGCCATAGGGACAAGCCTGGACACAATACCTGCACCCTATGCAGTAGTCATGATCAATGAGCACAACCCCGTCTTCTGTACTGAAAGTCGCCCCAACCGGGCAGACCTGAACGCAGGCGGGATGGGTGCAGTGATTGCAGATCTTTGGTACGAAGAAAGCCTTGGTGACCTTTGCGTCCTTGTAGCGGTTATCGAAGCGGTATTCAGCTTCCGATCCGGATGCAGCGATGTTTTGCGGATCGGAGTGAGAGTCGACGCGGGCTTGTTCTTCTCCTTCCAGGTAAACATAACGTTCGACCCAGGTGCGGAAATGCGTGGCATCCCTGACCACGTTGTTTTCTGTTTTGCAGGCTTCTACGCAGCGCAGGCAGCCGATGCACTTGGTCGCATCGATGCCGTATGCCCAGCGATGTTTTGTCCAGTCATAATCGGGCGTAGGAAAGGATGCCGCGGCATCACTGCCAGCTGCTGCCGAGTCTTCAACTGCCGTTCTGCAGCTGAGCAGGCCGGCTCCACCGGCGACAACACTCAGGCCGGCGAGCGCTTTGCCGGTTACCGACAAGAACTCACGTCTTCCGTTCTTTTTGCGGTCATTAGTCACCGTGATTGTCCTCCCGGCAAACTTTCATAGTAGGCGGCCAGTTCCAGGGTCTCCTCGTCGCTGAGCGATTTTGCAAAGCGAATCATGATCTTGCTGTCACCGCCACCCAACCGATACATCTGCATCTTTTCCATGAAATCTGCGGCAGCCATACCGGCCAGAGGCGGGTTCTTCTTCACCCCTTCGCCCTCCTTGCCGTGGCATTTGGCGCATTGCTTTGCGCCGTCCGGTGCAGCCACGGCTTTCGATGCTATGGGTGGTTCCACGACCGTTGTGAATTCTTCGCGTGCAACCGGTCCCGGAGAGTGCGGATCGTGGCACTCATTACATTGCATGATTTCCCCGTCAGCAAACGGATGTTCGCCCGGCACGATCTGTGGCTGAGCGGTCGGCCGCGCGGGCATGGCCTCGTGGCAGGTCAGGCACAGACGGATCGTGTCGGCGGGTATCCGTGTCCCTTCCTTGACAGGGCATTCCTCGGTTGTGCCGTGACAGACTTCGCACTGCACGGTATTGTGAACGGCGATCCGCCAGTCGTCAGCCCGCTCCTCGTGGCATTCTTCCAGGCAGTATGGGGAACCCAGATATATAAGGTCCCCTTCAGCTAGCTCCGGAACGGCATCCGCCCTGTAATAGCCGTACCGATAATAGGAAGGGTCGGTCAAATAGATTTTTGCGGCGTAGGCAAGTAACAAAAAGAAGCCCAATAACAACAGCAGCCGGGCTATGTGTTTTGGCATTCTTTGGGTCATATGGCCTCCGAGAATAGCCGAAGGCCCGGACCGCTTACCTGATCCAAGTCATTTGGTCCGAGAGTGGAATATATTAGTGTGCATATCCGGAGGGATTTGTTCGCAGAGGATCTACCAATGAATTCGTGTGGCCCGATATAAATTAGTTCTATGTCGGGCCATTTTTTTGTGGGTGTTATATCAGGAGGTGCAAGATGAAAGCCAGATTGACTGTGAGATTTTGG
>CAMYKC010000121.1 GCA_947258865.1 uncultured Lysobacterales bacterium | reverse complement strand
TGGCACTTGACTCTGACCCGTTTAATTCTGGCACTTGACTCTGACCCGTTGACTCTAATTCCACTGACCCGTTTAATTCTGACCCGTTTAATTTGGTTTACATATTCCGCCGGTACTCGCCACCGACGTCGTACAGCGCATGCGACATACTACCCAATGAGCAGACCTTCCCCGCCTCCATCAGCGCCTCGAAGGTGTTCTTGCGCTCGCGTGCCGTCTGCTGGAGACGCTCGAGTCGTGGCAGCGCTTCGTCCAGGTGGGCGGTGCGGAAAGCTTCCACATTCCCCACCTGCTGACCCTTCTCCCGCTCCGACGAACGCATGAGTTCGATCTCACCCACTTCCCCATGCCCCCCTCCCGGCGGCAGGAAGGTATTCACACCGACAATTGGCAGTGTCCCGTCGTGCTTCATGCTTTCGTAGTACAGGCTCTCTTCCTGGATCTTGCTGCGCTGGTACATGGTGTCCATCGCGCCGAGCACACCGCCGCGCTCCGAGATCCGCTCGAATTCCTGGTAGACCGCTTCCTCGACCAGGTCGGTCAACTCATCCACGATGAAGCTGCCCTGCCAGGGGTTTTCGCAAAAATTCAATCCTAATTCTTTGTTAATTATCATTTGGATAGCGACAGCTCTTCGCACGGATTCCGGGGTCGGCGTTGTAATCGCCTCGTCGTAGGCATTGGTGTGCAGGCTGTTGCAATTGTCGAACAGCGCGTACAGCGCCTGCAGCGTGGTGCGGATGTCATTGAACTGGATTTCCTGCGCATGCAGGCTGCGGCCGCTGGTCTGGATGTGATACTTCAGCATCTGGCTGCGCAGACTGGCGCCGTAGCGTTCACGCATCGCGCGCGCCCAGATACGGCGCGCCACCCGTCCGATCACGGTGTATTCAGAGTCCATGCCGTTGGAGAAAAAGAAGCTCAGGTTGGGCGCGAATTTGTCGATATCCATACCCCTGGCCAGGTAGTACTCGACGATGGTAAATCCATTGCTCAACGTGAAAGCCAACTGGCTGATCGGGTTCGCGCCGGCTTCGGCGATGTGGTAGCCCGAAATCGACACGCTGTAGAAATTGCGCACGCCGTTGTCGACGAAGTACTGCTGAATATCGCCCATCATGCGCATCGCGAACTCGGTTGAGAAAATGCACGTGTTCTGGGCCTGATCCTCTTTCAGGATATCGGCCTGCACGGTGCCGCGGACTCTGGTCAGGGTTTCGGCCTTGATCTTCTGGTAGGTCTCCGCATCGATCAGCTTGTCGCCGGTGATTCCGAGCATGGCCAGACCAAGCCCATTATTACCTTCCGGCAAGTCGCCGTGATAGCGGGGTTGTTGTCTTTCCTTGAAATAAGCCTCGATCTTCTTTTTCGCCTTATCCCACATTCCATGCTTGTGCAGGTGCAACTCGACCTGCTGATCAATCGCGGTGTTCATGAAGAACGCCAGTAACATCGGCGCGGGGCCGTTGATGGTCATCGACACCGAGGTATTCGGTGCGCACAGGTCGAAGCCGGAATAGAGTTTTTTCATATCATCCAGCGTGGCTATGGAAACGCCCGAATTGCCGACCTTGCCGTAGATATCCGGGCGCGTATGCGGGTCCTCGCCGTACAGCGTGACTGAATCGAAAGCCGTACTAAGCCGAACGGCTGGCTGGCCGTCGGCCAGCAGGTGGAAGCGTCGGTTGGTCCGCTCGGGCGTACCCTCCCCCGCGAACATCCGGATCGGGTCTTCGCCGCTGCGGCGATAAGGGAACACACCCGCCGTATAGGGATAGTGGCCCGGCAGGTTTTCACGCATCAGGAAGGAAAGCAGTTCGCCCCAGTCCGCATCGCGGGGCATACCGATTTTGGGGATCTGCAAACGGCTCAACGATTCCTTGAAGTTGTCGCCAGTGATCTCGCGACCCCGAACCTCATAGGCATATTGCTCTGAGCGTAGGCCGATCTTGCGTTCGGGCCAGGCTTTCAGTAACCGGATGGCGTCTTCGCTGAGTTCGCCAATGGCGCTGTCGTAACGTTGACGCAGCAGAATCTGCGAGCGATCTGCTTCGCGGGCATGGCCTGTTGCTTCATCCCTCAGGGCAAAGGAGACGTAACGGGCGAAGGGTTCGGGGAGGTGCTCGTCGTTCAGGACTTTCAGCGATTCGTAGTAATTCTGCGCCCGGCTGGCCGCTTCCGCCTGCCTGACGATTTCAGAATTGATCGACCTTCCCTGTTCCGCGATCTCCGCCAGGTAGCGGGTGCGTTGGCCGGGGATAAGCACAGTAGCTTTGGGCGCCTTGACGGATGTATCAACGTCAGGCGACCAGTTTTCAACAGTCAATTCCAGCTTCTCGCGCAACAGGCGACACAGGTTGACGAACATCCAGGTGATGCCCGGGTCGTTGAACTGGCTGGCGATGGACGGGTAGACAGGCACCTCTTCGTCACTGGCATGAAAAGCCAGGTGATTGCGCTTCCACTGTTTACGCACGTCGCGCAGCGCGTCCTCGGCGGCGCGCTTATCGAACTTGTTAAGCACCACCAACTCGGCGAAGTCCAGCATGTCGATTTTTTCGAGCTGACTTTGCGCGCCAAAGTCGCTGGTCATCACGTAGACCGGAAAATCGACCATGTCGACAATCTCGGAATCGGACTGGCCGATGCCCGCGGTCTCGACGAGGACGAGGTCAAACCCGGCGGATTTGAGAAATGCGATCGCGTCCGCCAGGATGGCCGATGTCGCCAGGTGCTGGCGCCTCGTGGCCATGCTGCGCATGTAGATGTTTTCGTGGCGCAGCGAATTCATCCGGATGCGGTCGCCCAGCAGCGCGCCGCCGGTGCGCCGGCGCGTGGGATCGACTGCCAGCACGGCGATTTTCATTTTCGGGAAGCATTGGGTGAAGCGATTCAAAAGCTCGTCGGTTACCGACGACTTGCCCGCACCTCCGGTCCCGGTGATACCCACCACGGGAGTCTTGCCGGGCGCCTGCTGTTCCCTGCCCGCCCACTCACGGCGCTTCAATTTCAGCTCGGCCTCGCTGAACACTTCATCTTCGAGCGCCGAAAGAACATTGGCGATGGACCTGGCGTCGCCGGTATCGAGCTGGCCGGGGTACTCGGTGGGAATGCGATGATCAGCAGCCCGCTTCACGACATCCTCTATCATTTCCACCAGCCCCATGCCCATTCCGTCGTCGGGGTGATAAATGCGCTCGACGCCATAAGCTTCGAGTTCCCGGATTTCATCCGGCGTGATCGTTCCGCCGCCGCCACCGAAGACGCGAATATGCCCGGAATTTCTCTCCCTGAGTAAATCGATCATGTACTTGAAGAACTCGATGTGCCCGCCCTGGTAGGAAGAAATCGCGATCGCATCGGCGTCCTCCTGGATCGCGGCCCGCACGATATCCATCACGCTGCGGTTATGGCCCAGGTGGATTACCTCGGCGCCCTGAGCCTGGATCAGTCGGCGCATGATGTTGATGGCGGCATCATGCCCATCGAAAAGTGATGCGGCGGTAACAAAACGTAACGGTGTGGTGGCTTCGGACCTGGTTTGGGGAATTTTGTCAGCGGGTCGGCTCATGATTTCAGCTTCTGTTGGTTCAAGCCGGTATTCTACCCTGAATTCCAGTGTTTATATGGGGTTAAGCCGTTTTTAGCCAAATTTGCATATTTGTGTTCAAAGGCGTATCGTATAGGGACAAGAAGGGGGGAGTAGAAGGAACTACTCGCACTTGCACGGGATGGCAGAATTACTCGCCACCCGACGATAGTGTGTCGGGACACGCGGCGGAGGATCCAAAGGTCCTTCGCCGCAACCTTTTCCGGGCCATGTTCTTCAACGCGGCTACTCACTTGATTGAAAGCGCTTTCATTACCGATCGCAGCAGCGTTTCCCTTCACTCCAAGACCTAAATTGACGGCTTCCCGTTTGAGTTGAAACCTTCCACTTCGAATTAGGTCGTACAATAGTCCGCCAAGCTGTAATCCACCGTATCCAGGAATTTCAAATGATCAAAAAATTGATCCCCCTACTCTTCGTTTCCCTGCTTTTCGCCTGCAAGCCGTCGTCGCCACCGGTCGAGGTGCCCGAAACACAGGTATCTGCATTGCCTTCGGGCGTGACCCTGGTCGAAGAATTCAGCGGCAGTGACGATGGATTCTCTATTCCGTACAGTAAATACATGCTCGACAATGGGATGACTGTTGTGCTGCACGAAGACCACTCCGATCCGATGGTTCATGTCGACGTCACCTACCACGTCGGCTCAGCGCGGGAAGTACCAGGGCGTTCCGGCTTTGCGCATTTCTTCGAGCACATGATGTTCGAAGGCTCCAAGAACGTGGCACGGGGTGATTTTTCCAAAATCATTTCCAACGCTGGCGGATCCCTCAATGGGTCAACCAACTCCGACCGAACCAATTACTACGAGACCATGCCGATCAACCAATTGGAAACAGCGCTTTGGCTCGAGGCCGACCGCATGGGCCTGCTGTTGGATGCGGTTACCCAGGAGCAGTTCGATATCCAAAGGGCCGCGGTCAAGAACGAACGCGGGCAGCGCGTGGACAACCAGCCATATGGCCGCACCAGCGAAACGATGATGAAAAACCTGTATCCGCCAAATCATCCTTATTCCTGGCCAGTGATCGGCTGGACCGAGGACCTCGATGCGGCCGAACTCGATGACCTGAAACGGTTTTTCCTGCGCTGGTACGGGCCAAACAACGCAACCCTGACCATCGGCGGCGATATCGACCAGCAACAGGTGCTGGAGTGGATCGTCAGGTATTTCGGCCCGATTCCGGCCGGTCCGGACGTGGACAGGTTGCAGCGGCAGCCCGGCAAACTGGAAGAAGACCGCTACGTGACGATGGAGGATAATATCCATCTTCCCGCCATCGCGATGCTGTTCCCGACTGTGTATTACCGGCACCCCGATGAAGCGCCGCTCGACGCCGCGACCAAGGTCATGGGCATGGGCCGCTCTTCCCTGCTTTATCAGCGCCTCGTGCAGACCGGGCGCGCAGTGAGTGCCTATGTCAGTCACGCCTGCCGTGAACTGGCCTGTGAAATGGCTTTCATCGTGGTGCAGAACCCCGCTTCCGGCGAGACACTGGCCGAAATGGAAGACGCGATTCGCGAGACACTGCGGGAATTCGCCGAGCGCGGAATGAACGATGACGATCTGCAGAAATTCATCGCCGGGTTCGAGTCCGGGCAGATTTTCGGTATGCAGAGTGTCGGCGGAAAGGTCAGGAACCTGGCCTTCGCCGAAGTATTTACCGACGATCCGAAAACGGCAACCGATGACATCAAACGTTATGCCGCGGTGACTAAAGAGGATGTCGTCCGGGCTTTCAAACACTACATCGAAGACCGGCCGGCCGTTGTCCTCAGCATCGTTCCCAATGGACGAATGGAGCTCGCCGCACGCCCGCAGAATTTCGATTTTGAGTCGATGGTGGTGGACAAGGGTCAAACCGCCCCGACGGTGTCGCCTTCCGTTCCCAGTATGCCGCCTGTGCTGCGTGTCTGGGAGGACGATTTCGACCGCAGCTCGCAGCCACAGCCCGGCGTCAACCCGATCGTGGACCTACCGCCGATCTGGGATACCATGCTGGCCAACGGCGCCCGCCTGCTGGCGGTGCCCAATACCGAGACACCCACGGTCACCATCCGGGCGGTTTTCGCGATGGGCCAGCGTGACGAGCCACCGGGCAAGGCCGGCCTGGCCAGCCTGACCGTGGCAATGATGGGAGAGGAGACCTTGCAACGCACGGCCGCCGAATTCAGCGAAGAGCTGGAGCGCATCGGCGCCTCGGTCAACGTGGCGTCCGGCCAGTACCAGACGTCCGTGTCGCTGAATGTCCTCAGCAAACACCTTGATCGCGGCATCGCCCTGATGATGGAGCGTCTGCTGGAACCGGCATTCACCGAAGAAGATTTCAATCGTCTCAAGTCCCAGCGCATGGAATCCCTGATGCAGGCCCGTAAGTCCGGGCCATCGCTGGCGGGCCGGGCTTTGGGAGCCGTGCTTGCCGGGCCGGAACACCCCCTTTCCTACCCGCAATCCGGCTTGCCGTCGACCGTGGCCAACATCAGCCTGGATGACGTCAAAGCGTTCTACGCGGCCCATGTCCCCTACCACCTTCGGGGTGTGCTGGTCAGCACGAGCCTGCCGCAGGATGAAATCATGGCCAGCCTGACCGGTTTGGGAGAACTGGAAATTCGGGAAGTCTTGCGCGAACCCATCGAGGGCTTGCCGGAAATCAGCGGCCGCGGCATTTACCTGGTCAACAAGGACGGCGCTGCCCAGTCGTCCTTGCGCATGGCGCATCCCTCACTGAAGTATGACGCCCTGGGTGACTACTACCTCGCCGGGCTGATGAACTTCAACCTGGGCGGCACCTTCGACAGCCGCATCAACCTGAATCTAAGGGAAGACAAGGGCTACACCTATGGTATCAGCACGGGTTTCAGAGGCGGTTCCGAGCTAGGCAGCTTCCGGGTTTCCTCGGAGGTCAACAAGGAGGCGACCACGGCTTCGGTCAGCGAAGTACTCAATGAGCTGGAAAGATATCGTGACGGCGGTATGACCGAAGAAGAATACCTGTACCTGCAAAATGCGATCGGTCAGCGCGACGCGCTGCGTTACGAGACACCGGGCGCCAAACTCGGCCTGCTGTCACAGGTGCTGCGCTATGATCTGCCGCTGGACTACCGTAAGCAACAGCGGACCCTGTTACGGGAAACTGATCGCGAAACACTCAATATCCTGGCAGGACGTCTGATCGACCCGGACAACATGGCCATTGTGATTGTAGGGGACCTACCGGCGATCCGCCCGGATCTCGAAGCGCTCGGCCTGCCTGTCCGGCTGCTCGACGAGGATGGTAACGAGATCGAGCAGGACTGAGCCGAGTGCCTTGGCCGCGGGGACAAAGGAGTCTCGTTTCCCTGCTCCCGCCTATGCGTGATCGGCGCCCTGCGGCTGCATACGATCCACGTCAATTAAACCTTCGATTGGCCCGTGGCCAGGCAGCTCATCAGTTAAAATATAGGCTTGATATTTACAGATTTCGATACGTCCTGCCCGAGTTCCGGGCTGCATGCCCGCCACCGGCCTTGACGCTGCTGAAGAAAAAAACCAAGGAGGAATGCTCGTGGAACTTTTCGACACCATCCATGAATCCGAACACGAACAAATCGTCTTTTGCCACAACAAGAATGCTGGACTGAGAGCCATCATTGCCATCCACAACACCTCGCTGGGCCCTGCTCTCGGTGGCACACGAATGTGGCCATACGCTACCGAAGAAGAAGCGCTTCTCGACGTGCTGCGCCTGTCACGCGG
>CAMYKC010000120.1:3025-20481 GCA_947258865.1 uncultured Lysobacterales bacterium | reverse complement strand
ACTTTAATGTATGGCATTTGTACCATCCGACTGGAGGCGGCAACGCCGCCGATTTAGCGAGCACCGCTCGCGCTCACGAGTATATGATACGGGCATGCGACGAACATCTCTGTTTCCGGTCCTGATGGTTTTCCTGACCGCCTGCTCACCGGGCGGTCCCCAGGAAGATGTTGAACTGCGCGTCGCGACGTTCAACATTGCAATGGGACTGGAAGAAGCCGGCCAGCTTGGAAAGGCCCTGGCTGGCGGCGATGACCTGCGCCTGCAGCAAGTTGCCGGCATCCTGCAGCAGGTTCGCCCCGCCATCGTGTTGCTCAACGAAATCGATTACGATCCCGGCGTCGACGCCGCACGGTTGTTCAATGACAACTATCTGTCGAAGGGACAGCAAGGACAGCCGGCCATCCAATACCCTTACCATTACCGCGCCCCGGTCAATACCGGGCTGGACAGCGGACTCGACCTGGATGCAGACGGTGAAACCGGCGGCCCCGGTGACGCCTGGGGTTTCGGCCATTTCCCCGGCCAGTACGGCATGCTGGTGTTGTCTCAGTTTCCGCTGAAGCCCGGGGCAGCCCGGACATTTCGTGATTTCCGCTGGTCCGCCCTGCCCGGCGCCAGGCGTCCCCTCAATCCGGACGGGACCGGCTTCCACATCGACGGCACCTGGCAACAACTGAAACTCAGCTCCAAGAACCACTGGGACCTGGTCTTCGAAATCGGTAGCGAAAACCTGCACCTGCTGGCTTTCCACCCCACGCCACCGGTGTTCGACGGGCCGGAGGACCGCAACGGCCTGCGCAATCACGACGAAATTCGTTTCTGGCTCGAATACACGCGCCCTGGTGGTGCAGATTTCATTGTCGATAACGAGGGCACGGGCGGTGGGCTCCAGGCCGGTGCCGCCTTCGTGATCGCCGGTGACTTCAATGCCGACCCGCATGACGGTGACTCGACCGATCAGGCGATCCGCCCTTTGCTGCAGGCGGAGTGGATTGACGCCGGCTGCATACCTACCAGCAAAGGCGGCGCCGAAGCCTCGGAACGGCAGGGCGGCATCAACCGCAAGCATAAGGGCGATCCGGCAGCCGACACGGCGGACTTCAACGATGAATACACCGGCAATCTGCGGCTGGATTACTTGCTGCCTTCAAGCGGCCTGATGGTACGCGGTTGTGGCGTGTTCTGGCCTGCGAGGGATGAACCAGGCCACGAACTGACCGGCGTCTCCGACCACCGTCTGGTCTGGCTGGACATCGCACTGTGATCATGGACAACCGGCCCGGCGCCGTGGACGATTTGACACGGCTTTACCGGGAGACGATCAGGCAACATGCTGCCCACCCGATCGGCTACCAACAGGAGATTGGTGCGACTCATCAGCACGAAGAATACAATCCGCTGTGCGGCGACCGCATCCGGGTCCTGCTGCGCATCAACGGCGACCTGGTGGAGGCGGCCGCCTTCGAGGGCGAGGCCTGCGCCATCTGCATGGCATCGGCGTCTTTGATGTGCGAACACACCCAGGATCAGTCTTTGATTCGACTCAAGCAGCTGCACGACTGGCTGCACGAAGCGCTGGACGGTGATGCCGAACCAAAAAAGATTGGCGAGCTGAACGCCCTGCTGGGAGTCAAGCCCTATCCCAGCCGCATCCGTTGCGCCACGCTGCCCTGGACCGCAGCAATCCGCGCTGTGTGCACAGTCAAGCCGAATCCGGGTTCAGAATCCGGGTAAACCCGGGAGCCATAGGCTCCTATGCTACTCAGCCTCATACTGCTGCCTGCGATAGATCCCGAAATGGATGAAGGGTGCTTTTGCCCGCTGGCCGGGACGGACGTTGGCCGGCACCTGATACTTCACCGGCGGCACGCTTTTCAAGTACATCGCCATGGCGGCGGCGTCCTCTGGCAGTAGCAGTGAGTAGGTCAACCAGGGCATTACCGGCAAGGTCTGGCTGCCGTGAATGTCGACGCCGGACTGAAGCAGGGTTACGATCTCCTCCAGGGTCCAGTCGCCGATGCCGGTCTCCCGGTCCGGGGTGATGTTCGCCGGGTAGATGATCCCGGGGTGACTTACCGTCAAGGGATTGGACCTGGCGATGCCGACCTCGGACCCCGCCAGCAGGCGCGCAGCATTTGGCTCGCCGATCAGGGCCCCGTCAGTATGGCAGCTGCCGCAACCGAGCAGGGCCACCATGTAGCGGCCTCGTTCCACTTGCTCGGCCGGGTAGTCCGACTCGGTCGCACTCGGCGCATCCAGGACGGGGGCTGGCTCCACCTGCTCGTAGCCTTGCAGGGGATTGTAGGTAGTCGCACAGCTCGCGAGGATCAACGCGGTGACCGCAAAAGTTGGCAATTGAGGTGTTTTGAACATTGACCGCCTTTTCTACTGTTTAAAGATTCTGATCCACTCGCCGGGGCGTGGCTCACCAGCGGGGTAATGGCCGTTTATCAGACGCAGGATCTGCACTTCGTATGGGTCCAGCTTGAGATGCTCACCCAGCGCTTCGAAGGTCGTTGCGTCGGTAGCCTTCACGTAGTGGATCTTCTTGGGTTTCTGCCCGACGATCTCACGGTTGGAGATGGGCCTGAAGGTATCGATGGAATCCAGGAACTTCTCATCGAATTTGCCAAAATCTTCCGGCCGTGCCACTTCTCCGGTGAACAGGTATGCATTGAGCTTGTAAAAGACCACCGCGATGCGCTGATCCGGATTTCCGTCCTGGCCGGGAAGGATTCCAGTGAATCCCTTCAGCCTTGCAGGTTGGATCTCACGGCCATCCTTCAATTGAGCAATATCGAGGAAGTTGTAGAGGTATTCTTCCGCAGTCTGGGGCGTGCGCGGCAGCGGCTTCATGCTCAGGCGGGCTGCGCCGCCCTCGGCTTCGCCGGTTACAGCACTGGTCTGGTTGTTCTTGCTATGCGTCCAGCCTTCCGGAAAATCGAAACGAACCCGCAGCGCCATGTCGGAGTAGCGCTCCGGTTTCTGCTCCTTTTCCTTGAAATTTTCTCCCCATACGAGTCCTTCCGTCATTTGCCGGTAGCGCGTCTCGCCCGAGTCGCGCGTAGCCGCTGATTCGACCGTCTTGGACTTGCTGACTGCGCTTCGCAAGCGCATGTCATTGCGCGGATGCGAGGCGAATATGCCGTGATAGGAACGGCGGGGCGCCCCTCCTTGCGCCGCGCGATCCTTGTCCAGGTTCTCAAGGTCCTTCATCGTCCCGAGCATTTCCAGCAACTGGTCCGGATCATAGCCGAGTTTCGACATGTAGCGGGCAGCCGCCTGGTCTGCCTGGAGTTCATTGTCGCGGCCGTGCCCCTTCAGCAAAGAGTTCGCATAGGCCATGCCGGCCTGATACACCTCCTCGCTACCGGATAGCGCCCCGGCCAGCCAGGAAAGGAAACGCGCACCACCGGCAGCGGCGGGCATCAGGTTGACGTGCTTTTGAGTGATGTGGCCCACCTCGTGAGCCAGTACCGAAACCAACTGAGCTTCGTTTGCGATGTAATTGAGCAGGCCCCGATTAATGTACACGTAGTTGTCCGCGGTAGCGAAAGCGTTGATGTCGCCTGAGTCAAGCAGTGTGAACGTGAACGCTTCGTCTGCATCTTCCGAGACCGAGACAATGTCATTGACCAGTCCCTCGAGATAGGCGGTCAGTTCGGGATCTTCGTACGCCCCGATGGACGCCATGACTTCCTTGTGGAGTTCCTCGCCACTCGGGCCCCCAAAAGCAGGGGTGAAAACCAGCAGCGAGCCGATCACGAGGACTATCAAGCCGGAATAACGCAATTCACTCTTCCTTTTGAGCGAAATAGGACCTCAAATGCTTCCCCATGCCCTCACAGGCCTGGCTTTCCACCGGGGTCAGCAAGGGAATGGGGGCCACGATGCCGATCACGTAAGACGTGCCCTCCGAATCAACCCGGATACGAGCTTCTTCGGTCAGGTCCACCAGGTCCCAAACGATGGCTTCGAACATTGCGCTCTTGTCCCAGGAGGTGTAACCGAAACAACCGGCCCCAGTGGGAGCCATCCCGCAACTCATCATGCCGGACGACCCATGCGATTCCACTTCACCGTCGAGCCAGACCAGGTATCTGATTTTCTCTTGCCTGATCTTTTCCTGCACGACGGGTTCTTCCATGAATTTCTTGAGGCGCTTGAGGTGCCTGGGCGCAGTCCTCGGCTCGAACCAGGGATAGAGTGCATCCACGAATTCCTGCTCCGGCATGACTTGAAAATTCGAATTGTTCAGTTTGCCGCCCAGACAATTTATGAAGCTGCGATCGGTTTCGTGGCGTCCGGCGTCGCGCCGGCCCAGGATCGCTACTTTTTCGCCCACCCCGATGTCGATCGGCTCGGTGGTGGGTCGGTAGTCATCGACGGTCGTGGTGGAGCCACAACCGCCTATCGCAACGGCCGCAATGAGTGTCGTGATTATCGGGTAGTTCATGCTTCCGCCTTCGTTGCAGAACGTTGCTGCATCCAGCCGTTAATCGCCGGGATTCTGAAAAAGTCCAGCATCAGTTTGGCCCCCGCGTCGCGCAGTGCCACGATAGCCGCTTCCTCGATCGCCTTGGTCCGGGACAACAGATATGAATATGGTGTTTTTTGTGTGTAAATGTTTGTAAAATCCTTTTTTACTTCTAACTCATCCATCGGTTTCGATGTCCAAATTGTATTTGATCCATACCTCGTACACGTTCAGATACGACTCTGACGGTGTGGAAAGCTGAACTTCCCGCACCGAGGGAATGATCACCAGGTCGGTATCCAGATCCACCTGATTCTTCGAGGATACCACTTTAAGCCGGGCGAACAATCCGTTGAAGGCCTTGCTCAGCAGGTCCACATGGGCTGGCCCAAGCTGAATGCTGGTCTTCGAATCCGGGTGCGCAACATAGTGGCGGAACTCGTGATCAATCACCAGAACGGCGCTCATATCGCGCGGCTTCGACACCACCGTTGGAAACTCCTGCTCTACACGGATGCTGGATGTGCAACCGGACAGGAGGGCCATCGTCACCATCAGCATACCAGCGATGGGAGACCGGAATTTCATGTTGTGGCCAGAAAACAATCCGCCTGGAGTCCGCCGCGGATTCATGGCTGCAGGCTCGTCAGGCCGATGAAGGTACCGCCGTTGTTGTAGCTCAGTTCACGCATCAGCGCCGCAAATTTGATGGCCGCCTCATTTGGTGTTCGCCCGGGAGAAAAATGCACCGGGAATCCAATTGTATGGATACGCACCAGGCGATCCGCGCCGCGGTGCGCTTGATTGAGGCCGTCCACGGCCTTGACCACGGCCCGGATGGATCGCCCGGAAAAGTCATCGCCTAGCGTGTAAATGCTGATCTTGCGGTCCGGCCGGTAAAAAGTCTGGATCGCGGCATTGATCCCTTCGACAGGGCTGGAATTACTGAACGGCGCCCAACTGTCCAGCGCGTTGATGATGCGCCGCCGGGTTGACTCGCTGTCTTTCATCCAGGCTCTGCGGGTATCCGGAAACATATACTGCCCCATGTCGTTCATCACCTGTATGCCTTTCACGGCCGGATAGATGTCAAGGATGTTCAACATTTCGGCCCGCACCCGGTTCCAGGCAGCCAATTGCATACTACCTGAGGTGTCGATCACGAAGATGACATACTCGCTGTCCACCGGTACGCCTCCAATGAGCTGATTCTTGACGCTGTCCTGCGGCACCAGGCGTTCCATTTCTTCTGTCAGCACCTGCAGCGCCAGCCTGAGCTGGACCTCCTCCACGACCTTCGACTGCGCAACCTGGTTGGACTGCTTCTCCACGCTGGCCAGCTGGGCTTTGAGGCGTGCGACGCGTTGCTCCAGCTCCGACAGTTGTTCCTTGCGCGATTTGAGTTCCTCGGCCAGCACCACCGATTCGCCGCGCGTGTCAAACAGCTTTTCAGTCAGCTCCCGCACGACTGTCTGCAGATTCCGTTCTGCTTCTTCCAGCGCGACGGGATCGCCCACGGGGGCGATGATCAATAACAACACGATGGCCCCGAAGCCACAGCTGATGACGTCCAGAAAGGACAGACTGGCTTCCGAGCCGCCACGCCGCCGCTTGATCACGGCCAGTCCCTCGAGGGTGCCACGAAGGCGCCCTGGGTAGTCATCGCCAACTGCCAGAACAGAGCCGCTGCTTCCGGGTCGCCCTCCATCGGGAACAGAATGGTATTCACGGGGATGCCGATCGGCAGCTGCCCTACTGCGCTGAGGAAGTTGCGGCGGCGTTGTTCACCGCTCACCATGGTCGAGCCGGGCGAGGCCTTGCCCTGGGTTGGCAGGCCGTCGGTCAACAGGAACAGGTTGTCCGGTTTTTCCGGGAAGTCCTTGAGCGCGGTAATCGCATTCTCCAGGCTGGTCCCACCCTCTGGTGCGTAAGCCTTGAGGCCGTCAACGGCTTCCTCCAGTTGCAGCGAATCGGCGGCATCCAGCCACTCGCCCTCACTGTCGACCGAGGCTGGCAGCGCCTCGGTGTTGAAGATATAGACCTGGAAGCGGCTGCTCGCCGGCAACTGGGCCAGCAGCCACTCGACGGTGCGCACCGTCCATCGCCATTTGGGTGACTCGACACGCTTTTCCGGCTCCATGTTGCGGCGGCGAACGGCGTTCACCACCGTGTCCGCCAGCATGCTTGCGGAGCCATCCACCATGATCATCACCCGCTCACCACCCAGCACCAGCCCGGTAAGGTACTGGCGGTCACCCTCGCCGAGGAACTGGCGCACCTTGTCACCGAATTCGACCTCCTCCATTTTGGCCGTCTCATTCTCCAGTTCCTCGACCTGCCGGCGGAGCATGGCGATTCGCTCGTCAGGGTCGGACTGGATGCTTTCTTCAACCTCCTCAAGATCGGTCAGGTAGCGCTTGCTGAGCCCCTGCGCACTGACCAGCTGCAATTCCAGCTGATCGAGGCTGTTCAGCAATTCGGTCCGATCATGTTCCGCATTTTTCACATCCTCCTTCAGCATGACCACCTCGGCGCTCAGCTTCGGGTCGGGCAGCACCTCCTCGACAACGCTGTGGCGCAGGATCAGGAACAAAAGGGTCACCGCGCCGAACCCACAAGCCATAATGTCCAGGAAGGACAGGCTGAAGGCGGAAATTCGTCGTTTCTTAATCATGGCGAACACGGATAAGCTTGAGTTCGTATTCCCCGATGCGTATCGATTCGCCCGGCCGGCAGGTCTGCGGCAGCGACACATCCGCGTCGAGATGCAATGTTTCCAGCGAATGGTTGCGCATCACTACCGTGAGCGCTGCGTCCTCGTCGAACTCGTTGCTGATCTTCACTCCATTCTTCGCAATCCGGATACTGACCGGCTTGCTCAGGGGAAGCGCCAGGTCGCCGAAGAGCAGGTGCGTGGCGAGCCGCTCCCCGTTCACACCCGGAACCGGCGCTTCGGGCTCGAGGCGGTGCACCGCGCGTAAGCGGTAAAGGTCATCGGCCGGTTCCGGGATCTCTGCATGCCGGGAAAGACATCCCTGGGTGCCGGCAGTCTGGCTTATGATTTCGGCTTTCTCGAACTCGTCCACCAGCCCCGTCAGCAGGCTGGAGGCGTGTGACAGCAACAGTCTGCGGCCCTGACACTTTTCGAGATAGGAACGAACGCTTGCGAGCCGTTCGCCTATCAATCCCTTGATCGCTTCCCTGTTCAGGATGCAAGGATGCTCGCCTTGCTGTGACACCAGCCTGGCCGAAACGTCCGTTTCCCAGCGCAGGCAGGCCAGCCAGTGCGGTATCTGGTCGAAAATGGCCTGCTCGGTTTCGGAGGAATGTAAGGGGTCGAAGCGATAACTCTCGATCAGCAGGTCGCTGATGTGGCGAGCCACGGAATTCTGGATCTGACTCATGCCAAATCCCGGGAAGATCTCCTGGTCCACGATGCGGATCGACTCCCCGCTCGGGCTGCAGACCGTCAGTACCGTCTCGTGCATCTGCAGGTCCACGTAAAGCGTATCCCGGTCCACGTCCGCGCAAGCCGCCAGCGCGCTGTCAATTACGGCAGCCACCCGGGACGGCAGGGCCTCGACCATCCCCAGAAGAAGCGAAAGCTGCGCATGCGCAAAGCTTCCGGGTACGAGCACGATCACGGATTCCGGCGAGCCCGCGTTTTGCCACAGCTTTCGAAGTTGCGCGAAGGCGATGTCGGCATGGTGTCGGGCGAAGCGGTGCCGGATGGGCAGCGGTGTCTGGTTCAGTTGACACCAGTATTGGTTATACACGTGCTGCGGCTCGCTCCATGCCACCGCGCGAGCCTCTTCGCCGGTCACAATGCCCTCCCCGGTCAGGCGCGCGAAGCCGGGTTCGGCATGCAGCGCTCCATCCTCTGCCTGGATGAGCAGCGACTGATCGTTCAGTTCCAGCGCGGCGATCATCATGTGGGCTGCGACTTGAGAAACCGCAGCAGGCGGTTCTCGCAATAGGCGTGGGTGTCGAGCACCAGCCGTTCCTGCATCAACTGAAGCTGGTGCATGAAGAACATCACCACCATGCTGATCAGCAGTGCGACGAATGTTGAGTTGAACGCTACACCGAGGCTCGCTGTGACACCCGCGATATCACCCGCCATCGCCTGGTGGGCTTTGCCCAGCGCAGCTCCGATCCCGCGCACGGTGCCGATAAAGCCGATCGAGGGAATCGCCCAGGTTATGTAACGCACCATCGACAGCTCGGAATCCAGGCGGCTGCTTTCCGTCTCACAGACCGAGTGGGCGGCTTCGGTGGCCGCCTCCACGGAAGTGGTGACCTGAAAGCGCGACAGCGCTGTGCTGAGGGCCCTCGGCAGCAGATACCCTTGCTGTCGCTCGGGCAGTGATTGCAAAGGCCGCGCCAGTTGTCCGGCGTCGCCCGGCAGGATTCGGGTGCCCTCGGACATGGAAACCAGCGGCATCTCCTGCATCCTGGACTCGCGCAACGCGGTCCGGGTCTTGTAGCCCATGATGGCCAGTGCCCAGATCATCAGGATAAAGCAGGCCTCCTGCTCGAAGTCCTTGATGACGACGAAAAAGGAGCGCGGCACCACGTACTCGCCACCGGCCGCCGCTACTTCGGCGGAGCGGCTGACGATCCTGTCCGCGTTGGGCCGCACCACGGTGACATACACCGCGTGCACCATGATGATCGCCAACATCAAGGCGACCAGCTGGAAGAACATTTCGTTGGTATCTTTCCTCATATAGGCATTTTATCCATGAAACGGTCAAATGTCTGAAGGCAGCGGCACCGGGTAGTCTTCGGAGATCTCGTCGCCGGGGGTGAATTCCTCATCCGCTGAAGCCTCGGCGCCGGGTTCTGCCACCTCCATCTCGTCCGGAACCGCGTCCATCTCGCTTAAAGCCTCATCGGATTGCTCCGACTGGCCCGGCATTGCCTCGGGGTCCTGTTTCACGCAGGGCACGGAACCTGGTTCGGCATCCCCCTGCTCGCTGTCCGGCGTAGCGGTCTCGCCGGCGGGAACACAGGGCAGGGTCTGCCCGGCTGCGTCCACCCCGGTAGTTGGTGGTTCGCCGGGCGGTGCCTGGGCCATCGCCACCGCCCAGCTTCCGAGCAACAAAATGATCACCATTTGCTTCATGGTTCGGCCATGGCCTTGTCAACGTATCGGGCGATTCTGAACCCGGTTTCCAAATCGCCGTCACGGCCTGCATTCCGATAAGCCAGGCGCAATTCCGAGCGCGAAGCCCTGGCCCAACTCGCTCCGCGGATAACGTGCCGGTCACCGCTTTCCGGGCCGGTGGGATCCAGCAGCGGCTCACCGCGCACCGGGCGGATTTCGAAATAGTCGTTGATCCATTCTGAGACGTTGCCGCTCATGTCATAGATACCGTTGTGGTTTGGCCGGAAAGAACCGACCGCCGCGGACACCGGGAAACCATCGTCATAGTTGGACAACACAAAGGTCACAATGTCCGCCGCGCCCTGGTCGGCGTAGTTCTCCAGGACGTCAGGCGGCGGATACACCGCGGTGCCCCATGGGAACATCATGGCGTCGCCATCAGGCCCAATGCGGGCCACAAAAGCCCACTCTGCCTCCGTGGGCAGGCGGTAACCATGGGATTCCGGATCCCAGGCCGTGACCTGCCCATCCTCCACCACGTAAAACACGGGCAGGCCGTCACGGCGGCTCAGCCAGTTGCAAAACAGCGCCGTGTCGTTCCAGGAAACTTTCACCGCTGGCTGATCGTCCATGTCCAGGGTTTGCCCGCGTACCGCGCTGGAAGTGTGTTCACTCTTGAATTGCCGAAATTCGCCGTTTTTGATTTCGTGGATGCCCAGGTAGAACGGCCGCTCCAGGCGAACGTTGCGCTGGGCTTCGTTGGCGCGGCGGCCGGGTTCCCTGCGCGCGGCACCCAGCGTGAAGGTCCGGGCGGGGCGGAACAGCTTGAGGCTTCCACCCACTGAAGTTGAGATCTGCGCCGGGCGTGTGGCCCAGTAAGCTTGCTCAATCGTCAACAGGCGAATGTCGAGTGACTGATCAAGGTCCGGCCGTGGCCTGATCGTTTCGGTGCGGGTTTCAAAACCTGCTTTGCGAACCGTCAGTTCATGTTCGCGGGCCGTCAACGCCAGCGTGAGGTTGCCGGATCCGAGGCTGCGTCCATTCACCGTCACCTCGGCATCGGGGGGCGTCACCGTGAGCTGGATCCGGCCTATGATCGGCGCAAGGTCCACGGCCAGGCTGGAGTGTGCCTCCGGTTCCGTCTGAACGTTGCGAACCGTCTTCCTGTAGCCTTCGAGGAACAGCTCGAAGCGGTGCTCGCGCAGGGGCGAGATCTCGACGCTGACCGGCGTGGTGCCGCGGAATTCGCCATCAACGCTGACGTGAGCGCCCGCGGGTGATGTGCTGACGTCGACGATTCCGTCCGCCACCACCAATTCAATGGTGGGGTGCGACTCGGTTGAACCCGCCTGGACCGACACCTGCCTCTCCCAGGTCTTGTAGCCTTTTTTTGCAAGGGTCAGCAAGGTACCGGTTTCCAGAACCTCGACCATCAGCGGCGTATTACCGACCGGCTGACCGTCAATCAGCACCTCGGCATCTTCCGGCACGGAACTGATCTGCATCTGGCCCCAGGCCGGCTCCAGGTGAAGGTCCACCGACTGGGTCCGTCCCAGGCCTTCGATCTCCATTTCCTGGCGTAGCGGAAAATAGCGGTACTTGCGGAATTCGACGATGTGCGAGCCGCGCGGGATGTCCTCTATCAGCCCCGGCGCGATGCCTGCGGCTACCCCGCCGATGAAGACTTCGATGTCGTCCAGCCCGGAGTTCACCATCAGCTTGCCCGGCAGCGGATCGAGTACGATTTCGACTTCCTGCGTGCGCGCGCCCGTGACGTCGATGGCGGTGTCGAGTGCATGATAGCCATCCGCCTCAACACGCACCCGGTGCTGTCCCGGCAGCAAGAGGAAGTTGTTGCCGATGTGGAAGGACAACCCACTGATACTGGTCGTCGCGGAGCCCGGGTCGAGGTTAAAAACCACGGCCCGCGCGGCAAGCAGATAAGCGAACACCAGCATGGCGAAGGCCAGCACGACGCCCAGCCCCAGATACACGGGCGATAATCGGATCTTGCGCCGCGCCCCGGCGGTGTCAAGGGGCGTGAATTCAGTGACGGCCAGCGGCCCGGATTGTTTTTCATCAACCATGTCACCTGGGCCTGCCAGTACGACAAAGAGAGAAATCCCGAAATGTGGCAGTCATCCTATCGGTTCCTCGCAGCGCACCACGATCGCTTCCTCCTGACGTTCGCCGGTCACGGTAAATTCAATCCGCACATCGCGGTAGCCGCTTCGAGTACCGGCCGCAATATACTTCCCCGGCCGCAATTTCACGGACACCTGCTCGAACCGCCCCAGTTCGGCCACGCGGAACAGAATCACGTGGGTCTGATTATCGGAGCGGAACATGACATTCACCGGCGAGTTGGCGACTTTCAGGAGAGAATGTTCGGAATACCCTTGGCATCCTCCAGCGCCGCCTGCGCGGCGAGGTAATCCGCCTCACTCGACAACCGCAACGGCTCCTCGATATACCCGCTCAGCCGATCATCCAGGTCCGCACGCACCCGTGCGGGTATCAGCCTGACCCTGGCGTCGGTGAGCGAGGGATCCAGTTCCAGCAATGACTCGTATATCAACAGGGCATCCCGCCACGCCTCACGCGATTCGAGATCAATGGCTCGCTCGAGTTCGCGGTTTACAAAATGGCCGGATTCCCGGTTGTCCACCTGCGCCAGCGCCTGTTGAACCGATGTGTCGCGGGGGTAGATCTTTCCAGCTTCAAGAAACGCGGACCGGGCACCCTTATAATCCTTGCTTTCCAGGGCCGCGAAACCGCTACTCATATGTCCACGGAATTCGCTCGCTGTGACCTCCCTGTTCGCCAAAGCCAGCGACTCGGTTGCCCGTTTGTGCAATGGATCGAGGTCGACGGCCTTGCGGTATTCCGACTGGGCCGTCCGAAAGCGGTCGCGGTCCAGTGCTTCATCACCCGAGTCGATGTGCTCCGCAACCTGCGCCAGGGTTTCGGCGCGTGCCGCGAGCTTTTGAACCAGCGGGTCCTGCGGCGCTATGGCACGTGCCAATTCGATGGAGGCCGAGGCGACGTTGAGGTTAAGGGACTCGATCGCATCTCCGGCTTCGAGCTTGGCGTCGGCCAGTTTCTGACGCCCCAGTTTCTCGATATCGACCAAACGGCTGCGTGCCTGTCGAAACTGCTCGAGCGACGACTCGTAGTCGCCATAGCTGTAGCGCTCGTCACCAGCCGCGATCAAATCGAGCGCCTGTTGGAATTCGACCTGCGCCCAGCGTTCCGCCTGGCTTTCCACGAGCCGGTCACGGATTGCCATGATTTCGGCCAGCACGCCCTGCGACTCCTGCCGGTAGCGGGTCAGTTCCGCCGCGGTCGAAGGCGATACCGTTGAAGGAGAAGCCTCGGGAATGGCAGGAAGGTCTTCTTCATCCCCCGCGATCCAGGGATTGGTCACGAGTTGCGGCAACAGGAACACGGTGCTGACCAACACCACGCCAAGGACAATCAGTGTGATCTTCCGGGTGCAGCATCTCACGCCACTGGCCGTATTGCACCTGCACGGTGCCGGACAATGTGCCGGAACGGTCTTCCAGCGCAATCACTTGTGGCGCGATCACCGCCTCCAGCGATGAACCCATTTCCGCCACCCGCTCGGTCTGTTCGGCCGCTTTCTGCTTGTTCTGGAGTCCCTGCTTGAGCGCATATCCGCCGACCCCGGCGGCAGCCGTGCTGCCGTCAAAGGCCAACCAGTTGCCCGAGTTGAGGCGCCCATAGATACCACCGAGGATTCCCGCGATGCCGGCGATGATCTGGCGGTTGCCACGCTTTTTGAGTTGCCGGGCTTTGACGACCGAATCGTAGGAGGCGCGCCGAAAATCCTGGTACGGCAGGTGCATCTCGCGCGAGAACGCGTCGTAGTAGTCCTGCATGGTGTCCACGTACAGGTTGTCTCGATCGCGAATCATGTTGATCCGCTCGAGAATCGTATCGTTCTCGGCAGGCAGCCGTTTAATGGTCAGGATTCCGCGCCTGTCCTCGCTGATATGATCGCCGAACGCCTCGGGCGAGAACTCGCGCGCGAAGCGGAGTGCGGAAACCTGCCTGAGCCGCACGGCCTCATCTTGGCTCATCTTCTCGCGGACCGCGAGCACGCGATTGGCAATCACCGTGAACAGGTTCTGAAATGGGTCGGCCAGGCTCTTCAGCCGCCGGTCATAGGTGTATTTTCCAACCACCTGCCGGTGGCGCTCCTTCATCCATTCACGGCCGCTGGTGTCGTACACCCGGATGTCGAGATCCAGCGTTTCACCGTCCGACTGCAGTATCGTACCCGTGATGTAGACGTCCATCACCACGTCGGAGCTGGGCACCACGCGGATCGCACCCCAGGCGCCGGACTTTTCCATGGTTTTCGCCAATTGATTGGAAAGGTAGATGGTCTCCGCGTTGCGCACTTCCGGAAATACAGTATCGTCTTCATCGGTCAGGGCGAGGCCATCGTTCAGTGGCGGAATGGCCACATCAAGCAGGGCCTCCGGCGGGATCGGCGCGGACGGCGTATTGATCGGCGCGAGCGTGGATGAAGTCACCTTGTCCACGCCGGCATGGGCACCGCCTGACGCAGTCATGGAAAGGATCAGTATCCCTGCCAGGAAGAGGTCATGTCCGCTTGTGACGATTCGGTGCATCACCTTACCTGGACCCTCTTATCCGGCGGTATTCATCCCAAAGTTTTTCCCGCAGCACGGGGTCACGCTCATTGATGGCGGCTTCGCGAATCTGCCGCAACACGATATCATCGTTGCGGCCGTCGCCGATGTCTTGCGGAATGGGAATGATCTCTTCGCCGCCTTGTTCGGCGCCTGCTGGCTCCCGGATTGCGAGCCGGATGCGGCACGCTGTGCGACGCTTTGGTTTTCAGCCGAATCGCCCCCATCAGCCAGATCGCCCTCCTCGAACAGCGGCTGATCGCTCGGCGAGCCGGAACTCCCTCCTCCCATTGGGTCGAGGATGTCAATTTCCTCTTCGCCTCCGCCTCCGCCTGCGGACGATCCGCCGGCGACGGCTTCGTCAAAATCATCCAGCGAATCCTCGAACTCTCCTTCCAGTCCACCGCCTCCGGACGGACCCATGTCAGCCGATGGCCAGGGCAGCTGCGCACCAGCGGTAATGCCCCCACCACCGCCGGAAGAAGACGAGGGTCCTTGAGAACCGGAAGAGCCCTGGCTGCCGGATGAACCGGATGACCCCTGTGAACCCTGGCTACCCGAGGATCCGGATGATCCCTGTGAGCCCTGGCTGCCGGAGGATCCGGATGATCCCTGTGAGCCCTGGCTGCCGGATGACCCGGATGAACTCTGTGACGAACTTTGTGAAGAGCTCTGCGAGCTCTGACTGCTGGATGATGCTTGCGAGCTGGGGGACTGTTGTGGCGTGGCACAGGCCGCCAGCACAGCGGCCAGAGATGCCACCAGGGCCCAATTGGCAAACCTCATGATGCCTTCCCTTGCGGTATTATCGCGTATTGCCAGATGAAGTCCTTGGTAGTGATGACTTCGCCCCCCTTTATCGCGGGGCGAAATGGAGTCTTTCGCACACGGTTCTTGATTTCCCTGAGGAAATCGTCCGATATGCTCTCAGGGGCGTTCAGGACTTCTACGTTGCGGACGCCACCGAAGCTTGTGACTGTCATGGAAATGTCGAGACTCGTTTCCCGAAGTTCCTCCGGGATGATTTCCTGGAAATCAGGCTGAGGGTGAATAAAATGCATCGGCTCCGGATGGCTCATGTAGCTGTCAGCCAGTTCGGCGAGATTTTCGTTTTGCGCCAGGAAGCGATAGCCCAGTTCGTAGTATTCCTGGGACCTTCTGGGCTTCTCAAACAACATGTACCAGTCACCCAGGGCCGCCAGGGCCTCAGCGTAATCGAGTGGCGAAGTCGATGCGTTCGCCAGCATCGCTTCCAGGTATTTCTTGAATGCCTTCCGGCCAGCGTAAAAGTGATCGACGACGGATTCTGATCCGAATCCCGCCGGAAACAGGCTGCCGCTCGTAGCGACCACGTAAATTTCTGGACTTAGTGTCATCCCAACGCCTGTCATGTGGCGCACCATCTGAAATTCAGCGTCTGCAAGGCGCCGGTAGGCGACTGCGGTATCGGGATGATTCGGCCCGTTCGCTGCCTCGCTGACGCGCGCCATCTCTTCCGTCAGTTCTATTACTTTCTCGTAATCCTCATAGTCCGAATCCAGTGAGCCCGGCGGGCGTGTCGCGCTGTACCACGAATACATGCGCTGGAGAACGGGCAGCATCTCGGGACTGTCGTCAGGGTAATAGTTGGCAAGCAGGTAGAGGTGGTTGGTCTGTTCCGGGCTGTTCGGGCCGGAGTTTACGCGCACCACCATCACGCCACGGTGGAACGCATCCCTGGCCTCGTCGAAATCACCACTTTTCATCAGGGTCTGACCCAGACCCAGATACAAGTCCGATAATTCCGTTGTGTATGGGCCATTTTCAGCTTCGATGCGGTCTATCGCATCGAGATACTCATTTGCCGGTTCGCGAGGGGATACGTACGTCGTGCTCTCTTCCTGCCCCAGCGCGGAGCCGAGATAGAACAGACTGGCCAGGAGACACCCAAGACCGAGCGCGGAATGCTGTTGGTGCAATCCGTAATGGGGCTTCTTAGGCTCGGTCATGGCCTGCATTGTGTAATGGCTCACAGGCATTCAGCATGTTATCAGTAGACAGTTAATCTCACCAATAGCTTACACTGCTTTCCCATTTTTTTGGAATTCCCATCAGACGAGATAAAGATAGGACGCGGCGATCCGAAAGAATTGTCCTCTTGTCACCGGCCGGCATCGAGCGAACACGAGCGAAATTCCTTCAGGTTTTAAGAACTTGCTCTTTAAGTTTGCCAATCTGGTCGCGGATACGGGCCGCTTCTTCAAACTCCAGTTGCTCGGCATGGTTGAACATCTGTTTTTCCAGCTCTGTGATGGCCTGGCCGAGCGTTGCCGGCGTGACATCAGCGTATCTGGCATCGACCTCCGCCACGCGGCCTATCAACCGGCCACGGCGTTTGCCGTCCTCGCGAGCGCCTTCCATTATATCGGAGACTTTCTTTTCGATGGTTTTCGGCGTGATGCCGTGCTTTTCATTGTAGGTCACTTGCTTGGTCCGGCGCCGGTCGGTTTCAGCCATCGCCCGTTCCATGGAACCGGTAATGCGATCGGCATAAAGTATGGCCCTGCCGCGCACATTGCGCGCGGCACGGCCTATGGTCTGGATCAGGGACGAATCCGACCTGAGGTAGCCTTCCCGGTCTGCATCAAGAATTGCAACCAGTGAAACTTCTGGCATATCAAGACCTTCACGTAATAAGTTAATGCCAACTAACACGTCGAATTCGCCCAGGCGCAGGTCGCGGATGATCTCCACCCGCTCGACGGTATCGATGTCTGAGTGCAGGTAGCGGACCCGAATCCCATGGTCTGCCAGGTATTCGGTGAGGTTTTCCGCCATGCGCTTGGTCAGCGTGGTCACCAGTACCCGATCACCCAGCGCCGTGCGTTTGTTGATTTCTGACAGCAGATCGTCCACCTGGTCCCCGACCGGCCGGACCTCCACCGCCGGGTCAACCAGGCCGGTGGGCCTGACGACCTGCTCGACAATGTCCCCGCCCGATCGCTCCAGTTCGTACGCCCGTGGCGTGGCCGAGCAAAAAATCAGTTGCGGCGCCCTCGTCTCCCATTCCTCGAACTTGAGCGGCCGGTTGTCCAGCGCCGAGGGCAAACGGAACCCATAGGTCACCAGATTTTCCTTACGCGAGCGGTCGCCTTTATACATCGCGCCCAGTTGCGGAATCATCACGTGGCTTTCATCCAGGATC
>CAMYKC010000120.1:865-2970 GCA_947258865.1 uncultured Lysobacterales bacterium | reverse complement strand
AGCGGTCGCCTTTATACATCGCGCCCAGTTGCGGAATAATCACGTGGCTTTCATCCAGGATCACCAGCGCTTTATCCGGCAGGTAATCGAACAAGGTCGGCGGCGCCTCGCCGGGCCCGCGGCCCGTCAGGTGGCGGGAGTAGTTCTCGATGCCGTTGCAGTAACCCAGCTCCAGCATCATTTCGAGGTCATAGCGGGTGCGTTGCTCCAGGCGCTGCGCCTCCACCAGTCTCTGCTGGTCGCGCAACAGAGCCAGCCGCTCTTTGAGCTCGATGGCGATAGCCTCCGCCGCATCCAGCACGACCTGCCGGGGCGTGACATAGTGCGATTTCGGGTAGATGGTGACCCGCGGAAGTTTGCGCAGTATCTCGCCGGTCAGAGGATCGAGAACGCAGATGGAATCCACTTCCTCGTCGAATAGCTCGACCCGGATGGCCTGAGCCTCCTCGTCCCCCGGGAAAATATCGATGATGTCGCCACGCACGCGGTAAGTGCCGCGGCGCAGTTCGAAGTCGTTCCGGCTGTATTGCATCTCGGCCAGGCGCCGCAGGATGGCGCGCTGGTCGATGGTTTCACCCTTCGACAGATGCAACACCATGCTCAGGTACTGGGTGGGGTCACCGAGGCCGTAGATCGCCGAAACCGTGGCCACGATAATGGTGTCGGGACGCTCCAGCAGGGCCTTGGTGGCGGATAGTCGCATCTGCTCGATATGCTCATTGACCGAAGCGTCTTTCTCGATGTAGGTGTCCGAAGACGGCACGTAGGCTTCGGGCTGGTAATAGTCGTAATAGGAGACGAAATACTCGACGGCATTCTGCGGAAAGAACTCACGGAACTCGCCATACAGCTGCGCGGCCAGGGTCTTGTTCGGCGCCAGCACCAGTGTCGGCCGCTGCACGCTCTGAATGACATTGGCAATCGTGAAGGTCTTGCCCGAGCCGGTGACCCCTAAAAGGGTCTGGTGCGCCAGGCCGTCCTCGAGGCCTTCAATCAGGCGCGCGATCGCCTGCGGCTGATCACCCGCGGGCTTGAAATTGCTGTGCAACACGAATGCTTTCGGGTGTTTCGCAGGCATCCGGCCATTATACCCATCCCGGCGTACTTAACCGCCGATAACTGATATGATTTGCTAATCTCCGCTTGGGTGTGACCGTGTCCCGGATTTCCCAGAAATTAGACCAGATCAAGCCTTCCGCGACCATCACGGTGACCATGAAATCCATGGAGCTGAAAGCCCAGGGAAAGGACATCGTTTCTTTGGGTTTTGGCGAACCCGATTTCGATACCCCCGAACACATCCGGGAAGCCGGAATTGCCGCCATCCGGGAAGGCAAAACCCGTTACACGCAGGTTGACGGGACCCCCGAACTCAAAGACGCCATCATTCGGAAATTTCAACGCGATAACGATCTCGATTTTGAACCGGACCAGGTGATCGCCTCCAACGGCGCCAAGCAAAGCCTGTACAACCTGATGGTTTCGGTGCTGAACCGCGGGGACGAGGTGATCGTGCCGGCGCCGTACTGGGTCTCCTACCCCGACATGGTCAAGCTGGCTGACGGCCAGCCCGCCATCCTGGCCGGCTCGAAAGAGAACGATTACAAGATAACCGCCCGGCAGCTGCAAAACACCATTAATGAAAATACCCGGATGCTGATCCTGAATTCGCCCTCAAATCCGACCGGCAAGGTCTACTCGCAGAAGGAATACCGGGCGCTGGGCGAGGTGTTGATTGAACACCCGAAAGTGTTGATTGCCAGTGACGATATCTATGAGCACATCTACTGGGGTGACGGACCGTACCGGACCTTTCTGAACGCCTGCCCTGAGCTGGCCGAGCGCACCGCGGTCGTTAACGGAGTCTCCAAGTGCTATGCGATGACCGGCTGGCGTATCGGTTACCTGGCCGGTCCGGCGGACATTGTGAAAGCCATGCGCAAGGTGCAGGGTCAAAGCACGTCCTGCCCCGGTTCGGTATCGCAGGCCGCCGCGGTGGCTGCGCTAACGGGCCCGCAGGACTGCGTGGAAGAGATGCGGCTGGCGTTCAGGGCGCGATACGAGTATATCCATGCTGCCCTGAGCGAGATTCCGGGCGTGGACTG
>CAMYKC010000120.1:0-830 GCA_947258865.1 uncultured Lysobacterales bacterium | reverse complement strand
CATCGACCGCATGGACAGCATCCGGGACGATGTCGATCTCGCTTCCTGGCTGCTCGAGGAAGCCGGTGTGTCGACGGTTCCCGGTTCCGCTTTCGGTGCACCCGGCCACTTGAGACTCTCCTACGCCGCGAACATGGATTACCTCGAGGACGCCATTGGCCGGATCAGAACGGCCCTTTCTCTTACATAAATCCCAGCACCAGTCCTACCGGCTTTAGCTGCCGCTGGCGGCATACTGTGATTCATGCTGATAGAGAGTCATGGAACAGGTTGTGGCAGAGGACGGGGGTTCACTGCTCTCGAACTGATGACCATGCTCGCGATCGCGGCCATTCTGCTGGCAAGCGGCATCCCCTCTTTCCAGCAATTCATGCGCAAGCAGCAAATGAAGGCCGCATTAGGGGGCCTTCACAACGACCTGCTGGCGGCGCGCAGCGAGGCGGTATTCAGGCGCTTCAGCGTGGTCGCCTGCCCCGGAAGCCCGTCAGCAGGCTGCCGAGGGACGAATGACTGGACTGGCGGGTGGATCGTATTCATGGATATCAACGGAGACCGAAGACGCCAGCCCGCCGAACGACTGGTCCGCCACGGCCAGGGCTTTGGGAACGTCGATATACACAGTTCCAGCGGCAGAACGGATTTTCGATTTTTTCCCGACGGCAGCGCGCCGGGCAGCAACGGCAGCATCAGCCTGTGCGGGCCGGGGGGGCCGCCGGAAGCCCGCAAGCTCGTAATTTCCAACATCGGGCGAATCCGCCGAGATCGTTATGAGGGCCTGGACCCGGCCTTTTGCCCTTAGTGACAACTGGAAATCCCTTAAGGGAAACCCC
>CAMYKC010000119.1:9227-15994 GCA_947258865.1 uncultured Lysobacterales bacterium | reverse complement strand
GACGAACTCCTTTCCGGCCTGATTGATGCGGGCCTGGTGACCCTGGGATCCACGACGGGGAGCGAGGATTGAGTGCGCGAACGGCAACGAACAGTGTTGACCACTCGTGTCCGGTAACAAGCCAATGAGCCGTTTGGGAAAATTTTGGGCGCTTACCTGGCTGCAGAAGCGAACCATCCTGACCGCGCTCTTCATCCTGCCGCTGTGTGCCATCGGCCTGCGCCTTTTCGGCTTTCAGAGGACGGCAAACCGCATGGTTACTGACCAGGCCGGGGTTGCGCATGAGCCGAACGATCGGCAACTGGAACTGGCGCTGCAACTGTCTCGCGCGGTCGATATCGCAGCAGCATACGGCCCTTACCGCGCCAACTGCCTCAAGCGCTCACTGGTGCTGTGCCGGTTTCTGCACCGCCAGGGGATTCCATGCGAGCTCAAAATCGGTGCGGCCATAGACGATGGGGATTTTTCCGCCCACGCCTGGGTTGTCTCAGGCGACGAAGTGCTCAACGAGCGTCCGGACATCGTTGATCGCTACGGTTCATTCGAAACCTCTTCGCGGAGCCTTTCCTGACGGATCTGAAATCATGAGTTCCTATTCACGGGTCACCTCGCACAAAGCGATGGTGTTTGATGAGGTCCGGAACAGGGCCTATGCACGTGCGATCCAGGCAAGGGTGCAGCGCGGCTCCGTGGCGCTCGATCTCGGCGCCGGCCTGGGCATTCATGGCCTGATCGCTGCTGCAGCAGGTGCGCGAGCGATATACATGGTCGATCCATCGCCCGTGGTCCTGGCTGCCGAACAAATTGCCGAGGCCAATGGCTTCTCGCAACAGGTGAGCTGCTTCCGGTCTGAAATCGAGCAAACGCAGCTGCCGGAAAAAGCTGACCTGCTCCTGTCCGTATTCACCGGTAACTTCCTGCTCACCGAGGACCTGCTGCCCGCATTGTTCTGGGCGCGTGATCACTGCCTGGCCCCGGGCGGGCGCATGATTCCTGATCGCGCCCGCATGTGGGTGGCGCCGGTGAGCGCCGATGAATACTACCGGGAACATATCGAAGCCTGGTCGGAACCGGTGGAGGGCATCAATTTCGGCAAAGCCCGGCTCTTTGCGAGCAACTCCCTGTTCTACGACAAACAGGAGCGATTGAAAGCTGTGTTGCTGGCGGATCCCGTGTGTATCGAGGACATCGACCTGACGACTGCAACCAATGCCGACTGCGACGCCGAGGCGGAGTTGACGCTCGGCGCGAGCGGGACCTGTCATGGTTGGCTGGGATGGATGGACATCAGGTTGGGTGATTATTGGCTTTCCACCGCGCCGGACGCGGCAGACACACACTGGAGCCAGACATTTCTGCCGCTCGATGTGCCGCTCGGGGTAAAGGCGGGGCAGGTATTGCGGTTCGGATTGAGCCGGCCGGAATACGGCGAGTGGACCTGGACCACCACGTGCGGGGACCTAACCCAGCGGCAATCGACCTTTCTCTCCCTGCCCCTCGAACCCGCCAGCCTGGCGAAACGATCGCCGGAATACCGGCCGACAAAAGGGGACCTGGGAAGAGCCGCACTGTCCGTATTAGTAGCAATGGAAGGAGAACTCAGAACGGCGGAAATCGCCCAGATGTTATGCAAGGATCATCCCGATCTATTCAGCGTCCCGGCCAAAGCCGCGCGTTTCGTTGACGACATGATCAGAAAATTCGGCTGAATGTATCGGCTCTTTGACATCAAGGTCGACAGCAGTTTGCCGTTGCCCGGACTGCCGCGCGTATTGCCGGACGGCTGTGACTGGCAAGTTTCTGTAACGAGCCTGCCGATCGATGAAACCGGATTTGAATGGCTGCACGAATGGGCTGCGCCCGACGGGAATGAACCGAATCCCGTCATGGCCTGTGCCCGCTCAGGTAACAAGTACCTGTTGCGCTTCCCGGACCTGGCGGACTTTGAGATTGACTTTGGGGCTCACCGGGTGCACGCGTCTTCGGTATCTGGCGGTCAGGAATCCAGCCTGGCTCACCTGTTGCTGGACCAGGTCATGCCTCGGATACTCAGTCACCTGGGACGCCCGGTATTTCACGCCAGCTCCGTGCTGATGTCCGACGGCCGTGCAATCGCGTTCCTCGGAGCAACGGGCGCAGGCAAGTCGACGCTGGCCTCGGCCTTTTACCGGGCGGGCGCCGCCGTGCTTTCCGATGACTGTCTCTTGCTCGAGGTGGAACAAGATAACGAGTGCCTGAATGCGACTGCGCCGTATCCGAGTCTGCGCCTGTGGCAGGATTCGATCGACCACTTGTTTACCGATCAGGGGCACTTTTCGGAAGTGGCGCACTTTACGGTTAAACGACAGTGCTTTCCGCATGCAGGTGGAATGGGTGAGGGCGTTTTTTCGGCGCCGTTAGCAGCGCTGTTCATCCTGGGAACGCCGCAGGAAGGCTCGCAGACAGACCAGGTTCACATCGAACCCGCGAGCGGTGGGGAAACCATTATGGCTCTGGTGGAAGCGCTATTCGCGCTGGACGTCCGGGACGGTGAATTCGTCAAGAGGCAGTTCAACTGGGCCGGTGAACTCAGCCGCTCTGGAGTTGCCATATTTACCCTGGTTTATCCCCGAGATTATTCGTTGCTGGATGATGTCGTGGCGAAGATCATGCTGAAACTGGATTCCCGGTGAGTGGTATTTTCGGCATCGTCAATTTCGATGGCAGGCCGGTCGCTGCCCCGGACCTGGATTCCATGGCGCAGGAAATGGCGCATCGCGGCCCTGATGGGGTGAACACCTGTTCCGATGGTACATTCGGCGCGGGTCACTTGATGCTCAGGACCACTCCGGAATCACTCGAAGAGATCTTGCCGCGGAAGGACCCGCACAGCGGTCTCGTGATTACGGCCGACGCCAGGCTGGACAATCGCATTGAATTGATCCGGAACCTCGGCGTCGATGATCCTGCTGTAACTGACAGTGACCTGATACTGATGGCATTCCGCCAATGGGGAGAGGTCTGCGTCGATCACCTGCTGGGCGATTTCGCCTTTGCGGTTTTCAATCCGAAGAATCGTCAGCTTTTCGCGGCGCGGGATCACATGGGGCTGAGGCCTTTCAACTACTATCTCTCCGATCAGACGTTCGTATTCGCCTCATCGGCGCGCGCGGTCGTGGCTGCCCCCGGCGTCCCCTGTGAACTGGATGAAGGCAGAATCGCGGACTACCTTCTGCCGGAACTGGAAGGCATCAACCAGGAATGTACGTTCTTCCGGGGCGTGAAACGTTTGCCTCCTGCCCATTTCGGTGTGCTCGAGGGTGGCCGCTTCAGGCTCGTCCATTATTGGCAGCCCGATGCGGAGTGCGAAATCCGGCTGGAATCGGATGAAGAATATGCAGACGCGCTCGAAGAGGTGCTTTCCCTGGCTGTGAATGACCGCTTACGGTGCAACGGTCGCGTTGCATCGATGTTGAGTGGCGGGGTCGATTCTTCAACGATCGTGGGATTGGCGCGAAATAAGCTGACAGCCGATGGGACTCCTGGCTTGCGAACCTATTCAGCTATCTCAGACGCCGCCGAATCTCTGGAAACCCGCTTCATCCGGCAGGTTCTTGAACAAGGTGGCCTCGATCCTGTGTTGCTTGGTAATGAGCAGCTTGCCGATCAAATGCCCCGCTTATTGGAGGTTTTCGACCGGCTTGAAGACCCCTTTGACGGCTTCATGATCATGCAGATAATGATTTATCTGGCGGCACTCGACGGAGAAACCCGGGTGGTTCTCGATGGGGTGGACGGCGACATTGTTGCTTCACTGACGCGTTTCTACCCGGTTTGGCTGTTGAGTGCAGGCAAGTGGCGAGCATTCGTTCATGAAACAAAGGGAACGTGGGTCAACTTCAAGTTGAAGGAAGAACCGCTGTACAAAACCTATAAGCAGTTTTTCGTTTTCTACCTGATTTCAAGTGTCAACGAGGGAAGTCTCTATCGCCGATATTCCAGGTGGAGAACAATGCAAAGATTAAGTAAGTCCATCGTGTCGGATACGTTGGCTGAACGTGCTTGTGTGCTCGAAAGACTGCTGGAATACCAGGTGCTTTGCCGGCATAAGCCATCAGCAGGTTTCAGAATATCGCACGGTAAACGCATTGTTGCCCCTTATTTGACGGCCGGAATCGAACGTTATGGAAGAGTTGCCGCCGCCTGTGGTGTTGAGAACCGGTCGCCCTTTCTGGATAAGCGGGTCATCGAGTTTTGCCTGGCGATGCCCTGGCGGCAGAAGGTGAGAGATGGATGGCCAAAATACACGCTTCGTAAACTCGCGGAACGAGTCGTGCCTCGAACCGTGGCCTGGAGAAAGGAATATGATCATCTGGGTTGGGACTTCACGAGTAAATGGATGGAATTACGCGAGGCTCAAATCTCGCTTGGGTTGGAGCGTACTGATACGCAGTTGCCGAATTTCTTAAGACAATCTGAATTCGGATCTCTCAAAGAGAAATTTTGTTCGTCTTCCAGCAAGACTGGTTCAGATGAGATCTGGAAGATCATCAACCTTTATCTGTGGATGGAGCAATATTCGTCTGCCTGAAGCAGGTTAACCGATCCAGGTATGATCCAATCAGAACCCATGAACTCACGTATTCTGGGGGTTGCATGTTCGCTTTTAACCAAATTGCTTTCTGATCAATCGTTCAGGTAATATGAAACCGTCTTGAGTCGGAGCCACTACATGCCCAAACCGCATAAAAACCGCAAAACCGGTACGAAACGAAAAGAGCGCTATCAATCGCCAAAGTTAAGTGCTTATGGTGAGGTTCGGCACCTGACCACGGGTGGATCCCAAGATGCTAAAGAGGGAATTGGCGAGGGTGGTCAAATGGACAAAGAGGTCCGGGTCTGATTCATACTTCTGGGTAGTTTACTTTCACCATCTCGACGATTCGATCCGCCAGCGCCAGGCTGGCCGGCCGGTGTGTAATCAAAATCACGGTCCGTTGATTCAGCAAATCGTGACATTCCCCGATAAAACTCTTTTCCCCTTCCGGATCGAACATCGCGGTGGCCTCGTCGAGGATCAGGATCGGTGGGTCCTTCAGCAGGGTTCTGGCCAGTGACAGCCGCTGGCGCTGACCGCCGGACAGTTTAACGCCCTGGTCGCCGATGACGGTGTCATACTGATTCGGTAACTCCGCAATAAATTCTTCCGCTCGGGCCGCTTTCGCGGCCTTTTTCATTTCCGCATCGCCGGCCATCGGATGGCCGTAGCTGATGTTCTCGGCCACGGTGCCGTTCAATAACAAGGTGTGCTGAGCGACCAGGCCGATCTGTTCACGCAGGCTGGCCAATTCAACCTGGCTGATGTCCGTACCATCGAGAAGGATGCTCCCGTCGCCCGGGTCGATGAATCGCATCAGCAGGTGGGCGAGGGTGGTTTTACCGGCGCCGTTGGGCCCGGTCAGCGCAATGGTCTCGCCAGCCTGGATATGCAGATTGAAATGCGACAAGACCATTTCCCGCCCGGGATAGGCGAAGCTGATGTCGCGGAACTCGATCTCGCCCCTGGCCTCGCCAAGCGGTGGTTTGCCGTCGCTAAGGGGTTCGGCCTGCACCGCGAAAAACTCCAGCAGCCGTTCCGCCGCGCCCCGTGTGTGCATCACCTGGCCATAGACGTTGGCCAGGCCGGACACGGGGCGGGTGAGCAGCATCGCATAGAGCAGCAGGCTGACAAGTTGCGAAGGCTCCAGTTTGCCGGCTTGCATGTGGCTGATCCCAACCCACAACAGCAATAGCAGACCGCCGCCGGCCAGCAGGCTGATGGCCGGTGACATCAAGGACTGGATCAGGACCCGCTTTTTCGACTGGTTGAGGTATTGCCTGTTGTGCTGCCCGAAACGCTCGGCCTCCAGCGGTTCACGGATGAATGCCTTGATCGCCGGAAGCAGTCCCAGGTTTTCCTCCACGAAGGAAACCATGCCGGACCAGGCAGTGATCCATTGCGAACTCAGCGGGCGGATGCGGCGGCCGATCAGCTTCATGGCGATGTAATAGACCGGCATCAGCAGGGCCGCCAACAGCGCGATCAGCGGGTCCAGCCAGGCCATGATCGCGAAGGCGCCCAGAAAAGTAACCATCAACGGCAACAACCGCACCAGGGTTTCGGTGACAAAGCGGCTGATGATTTCTGCATCGTTGCTGAGCAGGGTCAGCGTATCGCCCCGGCGCCGGTCCTGGTGATAGCCCATCGGCAGGATCTGCAGGTGATCGTAGACCCGGCCGCGGAGTTTTGCGGCCATGGTCTCGCCGGTGCTGCCCAAAAGGTAGGAACTGGCGAAGCTGAGCAGGCTCTTGACGGCGAGCAGGGCGAACCAGGCCAGCAGAATGAGTTGAAAATCAGGCAGGGCAACTCCGCCCTCGGCAAGGATGGATTTCGTCAACAGGCCGGCAATCCAGGGATTGGCCAGGGCCGCTGCGCTGTCCGCCAGCAGTAACGCGAGGATCAAAACCAGCGTCCCGCGATGCGGCGTGACAATATGGAGTAGGCTACTGTACTTCAAGAGATGCGTATCCATCTGTGATTCGCCTATGATAATGTAGGACGAATTGGATAGGGGTGCTTATTCGGTGTACGTGTATCTCTCTAAAATATTGCCGTTGTTCGTGATGCCGCTGGGTGTGGTGCTGTTTCTTGTCGTGGTGTCGCTGGTATTGCTGCGCTATGGTAAACACCGGGCCGGGGCAGGTGTGCTGGCGCTGGCCCTGGTAGTGCTGTGGGTGGCCTCGATGCC
>CAMYKC010000119.1:0-9211 GCA_947258865.1 uncultured Lysobacterales bacterium | reverse complement strand
GGTATTGGGTGGCGTAGTGGCCGCGCCGTTGCCGCCGCGCATTGATATGGAATTCAACGGGACAGTTGACCGGGTGCACAAAACGGCCGAACTCTACCGGGCCGGAAAGGCGTCGATGGTCATTGTGACCGCCGGCAATCAGCCCTGGACCCAATCGGCGTGGGCCGAGGCGGACCTCATCCGTGAGCTGCTGGCCAAGTGGGGTGTTCCCAAAGAGGCAGTTATGCTCGAAGGCAGCAGCCGCAACACCCGGGAAAACGCCCTTTTTTCAAAAAACATCATCGATTCGATCGATTGCAAGAAGTCGTTACTGGTGACTTCCGCGGTACACATGCCGCGTGCAATGGGGGCGTTTCGGAGTGTGGGTGTCGAGCCGTTTGCAGTAAGCACCGATGTAAGGGTGGTAGACGTGAGTTTCCCGGTCGTGATGGATTTCCTGCCCAGTGCGGCTGCACTGTCGATGACTTCGGAGGCGCTGCGGGAGTGGGTTGGACAGAAAGTCTACCAAGTGCAGGGCTGGAATTAGACCCTTCGCGGAGTTAGTGGCTCTGTGAGCCACCGGTAACAGCTTTCTCCCTGGCTGTCGCCTTCCTCGCGGCAATCCTGCCGCTCGGGCCCGCTCCTACAGCAGTGCATTCAGTTTGGCGGCGCAGATAAAGTCGTTCTCGCTCAGCCCGTCGATGGCATGCGTGGTGAAGGTCACGTCACAGTAGCTGTAGCCGGCGGAAAAATCCGGGTGGTGGTTTTCAGCGTTGGCGACCCAGGCCATTGCGTTGATGAACGCCATGGTTTTGTAAAAGCCTTTGAACTCGAAGCGGCGCCGGATTGACAGGCCATCCTCTGCCAGTTCCCAGCCAGGCACCTGGTCCATGGTGCCTGCGGCTTCATCACGGGTCATCGGAGCGACGCCGCCCTCGCAGGTGGTTCATGCATGCCAAGCCGGCGTGCCTCTTTAATATGGCCCAGCAAATCAGATTGCGCCAGTTCGAACAACTGGTCGAAACTGTCGATAACGAAATACACAGGCTGCAGTATATCGATCCGGTAGGGCGTACGTAAGGCATCCACCGGATCGAAGGGTTTGCGTTCGGGCTTGTCGCTCTCCACGGCGTACACCAGTTCGCCTGGCGAGGACATGATGCCGGAGCCGTAGGCACGGATCCCCTCGTCGGTGTTCACGAGCCCGAACTCGACAGTAAACCAGAACAGCCTGGCCAGCATGGCATGGTCCTGCGGGTCGGCGACCAGGCCTGCTTTACCGTAGGCCTCGACAAACGCGGCGAAGCGATGGTCGGTGAGAGGCGGAGTGTGGCCAAAAACTTCGTGGAACACGTCCGGTTCCTGGATGTAGTCGAAATCCTCCCGGGTCCTTATAAAGGTAGCCACGGGAAAGCGCTTGCTGGCCAGTAGCTGGAAAAACTCCGAGAACGGGATCAGTGCGGCGACGCCTTCCACTGCCCAGCCGGTATGCCGTTTCAATACCGCCGAGACATCATTTAACTGCGGAACGCGATCTTTTGGAAAATTCATTTCGTTCATGGCCTCGATCCAGGGCTTGCAAGCCCGGCCGGGCAACATCGGGATTTGCCGGGTTATCAGGTCGTGCCAGATTGAATTTTCCCCGTCGGAGTAGGGTATATGGCCGTCTTCATCTGGTTTTCTGGAGACGTATTTTGATTTGCTGGTTTTACCTTTTTGAGGCATAAACGTTTTTCCTGCTTGCAATCAGTAGTAATTCTATATCAAGATACGCGCAAGAAGGTTCTAAAGTTTGCGTTTGACAAAGAAATTATGATATAAATATTTCGTCAAACGGACTTTGACGAAAAAGCGGAGTTGCAGGCCGACGGCACGCTCTCCAGCCAGGCTCTCGCGGAAAAGGTCGGGTTATCAACGTCGCCATGTTGGCGGCGCGTTAAAAAACTGGAGGAAGACCGGGTTATTACTGCCACAGTAGCGATACTGGACCCGGAGAAAATTGGGCTGGATGTGATCGCGATAGCTGCGGTCTCATTAGAGGACCACCATCCTTATAGTGTTAAGGAATTTGACGAGATGGTAGCCAGCCGGCCCGAGATTCTGGAGTGCTATGCCATGAGTGGCTCGCATGACTATCACTTGAAGATAGCGAGCAAAAGCATTCGGGCGTACGAGAAGCTTCTGCGCGAGCACATTATGCCTTGCAGAGCCGTACACCACGTCAATACGAGTTTTGTATTGCGCAGTAACAAGTACACAACCGCGTTACCGTTGGAAGAATAAAAAGGCAAGAGCTGGAGAAGGAGAGGAGACCAGTTTCGCAATGCAACGGAAATGCAGGTGGCGACCAGGGAAGGTCATTTAATTCAAGTACTTGCGCAATACAATTGCGAAAGATGCGGCCAAGGGATGGCCGCGATTCCACCAGGGATGGTTTTATTTGGTGGAGTACCACGAGAGTGGAGTGATGTAGCCAGGGAATATGGCTACTGGGAAAAAGGCCAGGGATGGTCGATTTTCAAGGGACGGGTGGCGTTTGCCAGGTATGGCGATCGAGGCAGCCAGGGAGGGCTGGCGCCTCGACCACCCAACCCGAGCGGCACATAGCCGCAAGAAGCAAGAAGCGAAAATGAACTCGTTTCTTGAAGAATCCAACAGGATACCCGGGAGCTGCTACCCGGCCTATCCAACGAGACTGCCGGGGCTTCATGCCCCGGCTTTTTTTTGTCTTTTTTCGTAACGAGCTGACAAAAATTGTCATTTTGACTGTTTTCCCGGTCGGGAATTAACATCAAGTAAAATCTACTAAAAATTAATATATATATGATAAATATATAAATATAACGGTAAATTATTCCTCAGAGTTTCAGTTGGCATAGTTTATGTATTTATATAGGCAGCAACACGAAAACGGTGAAATAGAAGGGATTTCGCACGGAGGCGACAGGGCAGTCGCCGCCGTTTTTCGTGTTTCCGGTATTCAAAAATACTGTTAAGGGGAATCATATGAATAAACCAGTCAGAATCTTTCTTCTGCTTGTCATAGCTTTTACCTTAATTTCCAGCACGCCGCTCCTTGCGCAATCCGACCAGGGACTGGAATCTCGTGTTTTCGGACTGGGACAGCCGGCAACTGTGGCTGACCTCCCGCCGGGCCAGCTAAAGCGAAAAATTATTGAACTGCCGCCCCAGGCGAGGGGCAAAGCCATGAAGTGGCTGCAGGATTTCTCATTCCCCGAAGCCGACGTGATTACCCTGGACGTGGATAGTGAAGGCAATATTTTCTACGTCGATACGTTGGTGGTGGACGAAACCGAAGCCTCGGAACCGGTCAGCGGACCCGAGTCGCAGGCAGCACCGGCGAGCACGCTGGACGATGCGTTCTTTTTGCACAGCAGGCCGGGGGCGCCTAACACGGTATTTATCGATTTCGACGGCCACACCTTCTCCGGCACAGCCTGGGGTGGCGGCGCGACCTATTACGGCAAGCCTTACGACCTTGACGGCAGTCCCAATACCTTCAACAGCACGGAACGTGGCCGGATCGTCGATATCTGGCACCGGGTTGCCGAGGACCTGTCGCCGTTCAACATCGACGTCACCACCGAGGAGCCGGCCAGCTTCGACCGCTACACGGGGCGCATCCTGGTGACTCACACCGAGGACGAATTGGGGAATCCCATGCCCAGTAACGGCGGGGGCGGTGTCGCCTACGTCGGTGTTTTCGGAAACTCGAATTACCATACCTATTACTCGCCGGCACTGGTCTACTTCAATCACCTGGGCGGCGGCGGAGAGACTTACGTGGCCGAGGCTTCCTCACACGAATTTGGCCATAACCTGGGCTTGTCGCATGACGGCACCACGTCCGGGACCACTTATTACCAGGGACACGGCAGCGGCCTGGTGTCCTGGGCCCCGATCATGGGCAACAGCTATTACAACAATGTAACGCAGTGGAGCAAGGGTGAATACTCTGGCGCCAACCAGACCCAGGACGACCTGGCGATCATCAATGGCAAGCTGGGTTATGCAGGCGACGATCACGGCGATTCCATTGCGGCGGCGTCGATACTCAATGTGGCCGGCGACGGCGGCGTGGTTTCATCGAATCCGGAGCTTGACCCGCATAACCTGTTACCGGAAAACAAGGGCGTCATCGATTCGGCCAACGACGTCGATGTTTTCTCGTTCATTGCCGGCGCCGGCACCGTGAACCTGACGGTTACGCCCGCCTGGGACGCTTTTTACCGGGCTACTGCCCGGCGCGGCGCGAACCTGGATATCGAGATCGAGTTACGGAATTCCGGCGGTGCACTCATTGCATCGAACGACCCGAACAACGATACCTTTGCTTCGATCAATACTACAGTCAGCGGGGGTGCTTATTACCTGCTGATCAGCGGGGTGGGAAATACCGTCACCCCATACTCTGACTACGACAGCCTGGGGCAGTACTTCGTTAATGGAACGGTGCCCCCGGCGGCGGCTGATGAAAACGCTCCGACACCAAATCCGATGCTTTTTGCCAGTCTGCCAGCTGCGATCTCGCAGGATGCTGTCAGTATGACAGCTGCAACGGCGACCGACGATGTCAGCGCCGTGCAGTATATTTTCCGTTGTACTGTGGGGGGACAAGGATGTGTCAATAGCGGCTGGCAGTCTGGCACCAGTTATACCGCCAACGGACTCGCGGCAGACACCCAGTATACGTTCACGGTCAGTGCGAAGGACCAGTCCGGGAATGAGACCACAGCGTCCAGCCCGGCCAGCGCCACCACCGAAGCACCACCACCTTACGAGGATTTCCTGTCGCAGAGCGACACGCCGGTTGCCGGTTCGGTCAGCGGAACGCACACGGCGACGCACAGCGACAACCAATCGGCTCAGACCATCATGGAAAGAGAGTCGGGCGGCAAGCCTCAAAACCGCCATACCTACCTCGAACATCGCTGGAATTTCAACATCGGCGCCGGGGTAACAGCGACGGTCTTCGCTCAGGCATGGAGATCCGGTTCCAACGGCAGCGAGTCGTTCGATCTGGAGTATTCATTGAACAACGGCAGCAGCTGGTCAATGTTGATGAACATATCCTCGAACAGCAACAGCAACATGCAGTCGGCCGCCATTCCGGGTGCGCCGGCCGGTTCCGTCATCCTGCGTGTCAAGGACACCCATCAGCAATCAGGCAACCGCAACAAGAGCACTTTCCATGTCGATCACCTGTACATCCAGGTTGACAATGGCACGGGCGAACCACCGCCCAGCGATCCGCCCAATGGCGATCCCAGCGGCATGAGTGCGACAGCGGTCTCAGCCAGTGCCATCGATCTGACCTGGACTGACGGATCGACCAACGAAATCGGCTTCAAGGTGGATCGATCACCTGACGGTAATTCAAACTGGGTTGAAATCGCCAATCTACCAGCGGGCACGGAAAGCCACGGTGATACCGGACTGGACGCCGCAATCCGGTACTTCTATCGCGTCAGCGCCTACAACCTGGATGGGAATTCAGGATACGACTACGCCGACGCAACCACCGACGAAGGACAGCCGCCACCGCCGCTGAGCCTTTCCGCCAGTGGATACAAGAATAAGGGACGACACCATGTGATCCTGCAATGGAACGGTGCCGATAGTGTGGACGTTTACAGGGATGGTAATAAGGTGGCCTCGGCTGTGTCGGGTGGCAGTTTTGATGACAACATCGGCAGCAAAGGGGGCGCTACGTATGAACACCAGGTTTGCATAATGGGTGGCACCGCAAGCTGTTCAAACGTGACGACGACCACTTTCTGACCAGGGACAGGTCAACTCGGGGCCACCGCTTGCGGTGGCCCTTTTTTTTGGGCGTTTTACTTGACTTTGATCAAGGCTTTTTACCGCGCGTTCAATAACAATTTAATCGCGGAAAAAGAACAATTGGAACGTTGCCGATGAAGTGGACGATACGAGACACTCACGGCCTGGATGACGTTCTGATAGCGCTGTCGAAAGGCCGTGAGGTCTACGCCCTTGAAAAGGCGAAAAATGGCAGCTTCAGGCTGTCGAATGCCACGAACTGGCAGACGGGCCGCCATACCCTGGGCCCCTACCGTCAGACTGAACCCCTCAAAGCACTTTTCTTCCCGGCGCGTGAATTCATTGGCCGTTGGAAGGACAAGGCAGCGCGTGAACCCCTGCCCGAGCGCATTGTTTTCGGCGTTAAGAACTGCGACCTGTCTTCACTGGCGATATTCGACCACGTGTTCCTCGGCGGTGTCGCCAAAGATCCTTATTACGCCGAGGCTCGTGAGAAAACGATCCTCGTTTCCACCGACTGCAGCGACCACCTCGATGTCTGCTTCTGTCCCGCGGTGGGAGAACAGCCGTTTGCGGAGAGCGGTTTTGACATCAACATTGCACAGACACCGGGCGGCTGCATCATCGAGGACGGCTCGGCCCGCGGCGCGAAACTGCTGAATTCTGTTGAGCAGATGCTGACGGAGGCGGAATCGCCACTGCTCGAGGCCTTGCGCCAACAGCGGGATAAACACTACGGCGAACTTGCGGCGTTCAGCGAAGCCCACGGATTGAAACCTGGTACAGACCTCCGTGCCGCCGTCGAGAACTCGTTTGAATCAGAACTTTGGAGCGACTTTGCCAAGGACTGTGTGGAATGCGGAGCCTGCAACTTCATCTGCTGCACCTGCCACTGCTTCCTGCTGGCCGACGGCCTGGACAAAGATGGAACACCAGCACGGACCAAATTGTGGGATGCCTGTCTTTACAACGGCTTCTCCGTGACCGCCGGTGGTGGCACGCCGCGGCCATTCCGCGCCGAGCGTTTGCGCAACCGCTTCGACAAGAAATTCATCTTCTTCCCACAAGTGCTGGGGAGATACGCCTGTGACGGATGCGGGCGCTGTACCGAAGCCTGCATCGCCAAAATTGATATACGTGATGTGTTGAGGAGGGCCGTAGGTGAATCAACCGCTCTACATGCCCATACCGGCGATCATTGAACAGATTACGGACGAAACGCCTGACATAAAGACCTTCAGGATTCGCCCGGAAGAACCGATGCCGTTCAAGGCAGGTCAGTTCGTGGAACTGGCGTTGCCCGGCATTGGCGAAGCCCCTTTCACACCCTCCTCCTCGCCGAAGATCTCCGATCACATGGAGATCACCATCATGCGCACCGGCCGGGTAACCGACCGGTTGCACATGATGGGTGAGGGTGAGGAACTCGGGGTGCGTGGGCCGATGGGCCGGGCTTACCCGATTGATGATTTTCACGGCAGGGAAATCCTGATTGTCGGCGGTGGCTGCGGTGTGGGTCCGCTGCGCTCATTGCTGCTGGCGCTGGTCGATGATCTCGATCTCTACTCGCGCGTGATAGTCCGCTACGGAGCAAAAACGCCGGACAGCATTGTCTTCAGAGACGCGCAGATGCATGGCTGGGGACAGAGAGGGGCGCTCGACGTGATGCTGACGGTGGATCAGAAAGCTCCGGGTTGGGACGGCCACGTCGGCGTGATCACGGAAATACTCACAGAAGATTATCTCGATTGCCATGCCGACGATGGCATCGCCGTGATGTGCGGGCCGCCGATCATGATGAAATACGGCACCGACATGCTGCTGCAACGCGGCTACAGGCCCGAAAACATTTACCTTTCGATGGAACGCAACATGAGCTGCGGCATCGGCCAGTGCGGCCACTGCCGCCTGGGCCGCTATTACATCTGCAAGGACGGCCCGGTGTTTTCCTACGATGAGATCCGGAATAACCCGAGGCTCTGGGATGACTGACAATCCCCATAAACGGCTCGTTATCGACCTGGCAAAATGCGAACGGTGCGGGGAATCGGCGACCGGCTGTGATGTGCCCGGCCTGCGCGAGAGAGCGACTTTTGCATTGATCTGCCGCCGCTGCGTTCTTGCCAGTTGCATCATCGCCTGTCCGTTCAATGCGCTCGAGCGCCAGGATAGTGGGGGCGTCATAAAACGCCACAACCTGCGCTGCGTCAGTTGCAAGCTGTGCGCGCTCGCCTGTCCTTTCGGCACGATTTACGATGAATTGCTGCCGTTCTACGAATCGCCCCCGCAGGAACAGGAATCTTACTGCCTCGCCGGTTGCCCCGAAGGCGCCCTTGAATATCGCGTGGTCGATCCCTGTGAGCAGGATGTACATATCATTGACGACCAGCTCGCGGCGCGGGCGCGGGTCTGGACCCGGTTGGAAAAAGCCGGGGAGGTGGCGGTATGAGCGGAAACACAGTTTTCCTCGAATTCCTGCTCTTCCCGGGTTTGCTGTTCACGGCCGTGGCCGGCCTGCTGACCAGTTGGGTGGACCGCAAGGTTACCGCCATGGTGCAGATGCGGGTTGGACCGCCCTTGCTGCAACCGTTTTATGACCTTCGCAAGTTTTTTGTTAAGGAAACCTGTGTCCCTGAGGGCGGCGCGGCCGGCCTGTTTCTGCTGGCGCCACTGGTCGGCTTTGCGGGCGTGACACTGGCGTCGATGATCCTTTGGCGTGCTCTGCTGGACTACGAGGCGACGTTTATCGGTGACCTGATTGTCGTGATCTACCTGTTGGTTTTACCGGCACTGGGCGTGATCCTTGGCGCATTCGCTTCTCGCAATCCCTTGGCCTCGCTGGGCGGCAGCCGCGAGGTCAAGCTGATGATTGCTTACGAATTGCCGCTGATCCTGGCGGTCCTGGTGCCGGTGATCCAGGCCAACAGCATTCGGTTGGGGGACCTGGTGTCCGCTCCAGCACCCGTGGTCAGTATCTCCGGTGTGCTGGCGCTGCTGGTGGGCATCGCCTGCATGCAGGCCAAGCTGACCCTTGTGCCCTTCGATATGCCGGAGGCGGAAACCGAGCTCAGTGGCGGCGTATTGATCGAGTATTCCGGTCCACCCCTGGGGATATTCAAGCTGACCCGGGCGATGATGCTGTTCACGATGCCGGTTTTCCTGGTGGTCCTGTTCTTTGGCGGCGCCGTAACCGCCACCGGTTGGTGGCCGAAATTGATCGGTCTACTGGCCTGGTTCGTGCTGGTCGCGCTGACCATCGTTATCCGCAACACGACACCGAGGGTTCGCACTGACCAGGCCGTGCGGTTTTTCTGGGGTCCGGTAAGCCTGGTCGCGCTGGTCGCGGTCGTGCTGGCCTGGGCAGGCCTGTAGGGGCGAGCCATATCCACGATGGAAGATGACCATGACTTACGCCATTGACGCACTG
>CAMYKC010000118.1:14290-20774 GCA_947258865.1 uncultured Lysobacterales bacterium | reverse complement strand
AGGTTCAGCGTATAGGGCGGCGCGTGCGCGAAATCGCGCCCGATCAATTCGCCCGGGACATCCGCTTCGCGGTCCAGCGAATAGGCGTCGATCTTCGAATTCAGCAAGCCCAGGTTGCCATGCAAGCGCCAGGCGTCGCTAAACTGCCAGGCCAAACCCGCCTCGAGGCCATAGGAATGTCCCTCGGCGTTGCTGGTGATAAAGACAAAGTCGTTGGGGTTGTCGGTAAACTGCGCCGAACTCCGCAACTGCATATCCTGCCGGTCCATGTAGAAGAACGCGATTTCCGCGCTGAGATCACCATCCAGCCACAGGCCCTTGATGCCAATCTCGTAGGTCATCAGGATTTCCGGTTCATAGGCGATGCTTTCCGGGCCCAGGGCGTCATCGGGTCCAAGCGCCCTGGCCAGGCTGGGGTTGAAGCCGCCCGCTTTGTAGCCACGCGAAACCAGTCCGTAAAGGCGGGTGTCCCCGTTGAGCTGGTAGTTTAAGCTGATGTCACCCCCCCACAGGTTTTCGTCAGGATTGAATTGATGCCTGACCGGCTCGCCAGGGTCGCCATATATGTTGTCCCTGAACTCGTCGGCGTAGTCGGCTTCCCAGCGTTCAAAACGCAGACCCGTCCTCAGCGCCAGCCGCTCCGACAGTTCGCTGTCCAGGCGGCCAAAAATGGCGTAGTTCTTCGCGTCATACGCGCTTTGCAGAATGCTGTCATCCAGGCAGGGCGTGCAATAACTGAACGGCGCATCCGTGCTGTCATCGTAGAGGCCGGCCGAGAGGATATCGTCCGATTCCTCCAGTCGCTGGGCGTAAAACCCGAAAACCCAGTCTGAGCGTCCGTTGAAAATTCGGCCCTGGGGTGAGGATAACAAGCGAAATTCCTGCGTCAGCGATTCACGCTCGCGTGTGTCTGAATAGACGTAATCGTAACCGTATGGCGCCCAGTAATCAGCGTTACCCCACTCCCCATCAAATGAAAACAACACATCCGAGGTGGCATAGCCCGTGATGCTCACGAAATCAACCGCGGCTGTGACGGGGCCGCTGAATTTCAGCGAACCACCCTTGGTTTTCTGCTCGTCACGGCCGGGGTTGTCACTGAAGGTCACCCTGCCGTTTTCCGGCGACCAGGCGTCGTAGCCGTTGTCGAAGTTTGCGTAAAGTACGCTCAACTTCCCTTCCCAGCCGTTGCCGAACTTCCACAAAAGTTTTCCGCGGCTGGTCAGTTCATCCCGCTCGTTGCTGTCGTCAATACCCAGCGACACGTTGTCGTAAAAACCGTTGCCCCGGTAGGAGTGAATGGAAAAGCGGCCGCTCAGGTTCTGCGTCATTCTACCGCCCACGGCGGCGCCGGCGGCCAGCGTGTCATCATTGCCCGCCAGCAGTTCTGCTGAAACGCCGAACTCATCACGCGGGTCAGCCGATTGGACATAGACCAGCCCCGCCAGCGCGCTGGCGCCAAAACGGGTAGCCTGCGGCCCACGCAGGACTTCAACGCGCCGGATGTCGAACACGCTGCTGATGCCACCGACACCGGAAAGATCGATATCGTCAATGACAAAGCCGATCGAGGGATTTGGAGCGCCTTCGTACTGTTCCAGCTCGCCGATGCCGCGCAACTGAAAATAACGCGCCCGGGCGCCGTCGCCGGAGAAGTTCATATTGGGAACCAGGGAAATCAATTCCTCGAAATGCTGCAGGGTCGCTGATTCGAGGGTTTCGCCGTTCAGTACCGTGATGCTGGAATCCAGGTCCAGGACGTAAGACTGCCGGAATTCGGAAACGACTATCTCTTCCAGCGGCCCGGGTGGCCATTCCAATTCTTCATTGCCGGCATCGGCATAGGCACTGGCCATAGCTGTCAGTGGCAGCAGAATCGCAGCCGACAAGCAAATAACTTTTTTTACCATCATGTTCAGGATCTCAATCTTTATCGAGATCCAGTCGAGCCTTCAGCGGGAATAATCAGGAATGTCCTATTCCTACGCCGGCATTAACCGGATCAGGTTCTAAGGGTTCCTGCAAACAGGTCTCAGGCCATGGGGCCACCCCTAAGGAATGCGCTATATTGTAACGGATAATTGGGGTAAGAAGAATTCATGCGTAAAAAGCTGGCGGAATTGGAAAAGCTCTCGCGTTTACTGGAACCGGGTGAAAACACTCGTCGAGACATGCTTGGCCAGGTGGCCAATTATGCCGAGTCATTTCTGGCCCGGTTGCCGAATTCAAAAACCTACGTCAAGGATGAAGGACGCAAAGGCTTCCCGGAGCCGCATTTTGAAGATGAACCCGCAGAGATGGCGGAACTTATCGAGTTTTTACGGCGCGAGGTCGATACGACCGGCATCAGCCCGGGCTCCGGCGGGCAATTGGGCTATATCCCGGGCGGCGGGCTTTATCCATCGGCACTGGGTGATTACCTGGCCGATATCAGCAACCGTTACTCGGGCTTGTCCTTTTCAGGCCCCGGCTCCGCCCGCATGGAAGGTGTGCTCGTTGAATGGATGTGCGAGCTGGCTGGCTATCCTCAATCCGCCGCCGGCGACCTGACTTCCGGCGGAAGTATCGCGACACTCTCCGCATTGGTGACGGCACGTGATGCGCATGGAATCAGTTCCGGGGTCATTCCGGATAGCTGCGTTTACCTGACCGGCCAGGCTCATCATTGCATCGATAAGGCGCTGCACGTGGCTGGATTGGCCGACGCCCGCAAGCGGATCGTCGCGATGGACGATCGCTACCGGATGGTCGTGGCGGAACTGGAACGCATGATCTCTGAAGACCGCGCGCGTGGGCTCAAACCCTGGCTGGCCGTGGCGTCCGCCGGCACGACCGACACTGGCGCGGTCGACCCCATCCCGGAAATTGCCGCCATAGCCGGACAGCATGGCTTGTGGTTTCACCTGGACGCGGCTTACGGCGGTTTCTTCCTGCTCTGTGAAGAAGGCCGGGAACGCCTGGCGGGATTCAGTCTTGCCGATTCGATCGTGATCGACCCGCACAAGGGTTTGAGCCTGCCGTATGGCAGTGGCGCAGTCCTGGTCAGGGATGGACAGCTCCTGGCCAGATCGCACGCTTACTATGCCGATTACATGCAAGACGCCAAACAGCCCGGACACGGTCCCGGCGTGGATTTCTCACCTTCCGAATATTCGATGGAACTGACGCGTCCGTTCCGGGGCCCCAGGATGTGGCTTCCTCTCAAGTTATTCGGCCTGCGGCCATTTAAGGCATCGCTGTCCGAAAAAATCTGGCTTGCCCGTTATTTCTACGATGAGGTGTCCCGACTGGACGGTTTCGAGACCGGTCCCTACCCCGATCTTTCCATCGCCACTTTCCGCTATTGCCCGAAAGACGGAGACGCGAATGCTTTTAACCAGGCGTTGCTGGCGGCTGTCCATGCCGATGGCAAGGTATTCATTACATCAACCATGATAGGTGACGTCTTCACGCTGCGCCTGGCGGTACTCAATTTTCGCACGCACCGGGACACGATCGATTACCTGCTGAATTTATTGCAGGAAAAAGCGCGCGAACTCGAAGGGGGAGCGCTTTAGAAACACTGACAAAGACATTCAGCGCCAGCTTCTGGCCCTAAGGCATGGCATGAATACAGCGCAGGAACTCCACATCTATCAACGTGGCGTCACCGGCATCCCCGGCCAGCACCTCGAAACCCTGTCCGGGTTCACCCAGCTGATCGACCACGATCAGGGCAGCGGTGAACTCCTGGTGCCGGGTCGAGCCGTTCACGGTCACAATGGTTCTCAGACCGGCAGCCGTTGCGGACAACAGGCCGCTTTGTGAATCCTCGATCGCGATGCATTCGTCGGCGACGAGCCCGAGTTCCCGCAGCACAAATTCGTAGATGTCCGGTGCGGGTTTCTTGCGGGACACGATATCGCCGCAGGCGATGACATCGAACCATCCAATACTGTGCTCGCCCAGCGTCTCGCTCAGCAGAACCGTGACGTTTTCCGCTGTCGTTGTGCTCGCGACGGCCAGTTTCAATCCACTTTGATGCGCTTCCAACAAAAGCCGCTCGACCCCGGGCCGTAACGGTATGGCGCCCGACTTCAGCAGTTCCAGGTAGTGTTGGGTCTTCCGGTTATGCAGGCCGCGAATGAAGCCTTGAAGATCCGAAGGCGATTCGAAATCGGGAAGATAGTCCTTAATGAAGTGATGAATTCGCTCCTTTCCCCCGAAAACTCGCAACAACCGTTCATAAGTCGGGACATCCCACACCCACTTCAGTCCCGCATCGGCGAACGCCCGGTTGAAGGCAACACGATGACCATCCTGCTCGGTATCGGCCAGGGTGCCGTCCACGTCGAATATGAGCCCTTTCAGTTCGCACATTTCGAGTTTACGCATTGATCACCCGGCCACGTCGAAAGTCAGCGTGGTCGTCGTCATCCAGGTTTCACCCGGCCGCAGGAGCGTTGACGGAAACCGGGGCTGGTTGGGGCTGTCCGGAAAATGTTGGGTCTCGAGACACAAACCGGTCCTTCTCCCGAATGCTTTGCCGCCACTCTCCGGGGATCCGCACAGTTGATTTCCCGAATAAAACTGGACGCCCGGTTCCGTCGAATGGATAGTCATGACGCGCCCGCTGACCGGATCAGACAATCGTGCAACGAATCCCATGCTGCTGTCATGAGGCGGGTTCAAAACAAAGTTGTGGTCGAATCCAGAGCCATAAACCATTTGCCTGACGCCGGCATCGATATCTTTTCCCACCTCCTTGGCTGAGCGAAAATCGAAAGGTGTCCCCACGACCGGTCGCAATTCACCTGTAGGGATCAGGGCACTATCGACTGGCGTGAAATAATCCGCGTTGATCTCAAGACAGTGCGAAAGGATATCGCGCTTCATATTTCCGGACAGGTTGAAATAGCTGTGGCTGGTGACATTAACTGGTGTGGCCCTGTCACTAACCGCTTCGCAGGCAATCATCAGCCGGTTAGCGTCGGTCAACGTGTAACACACTTTTGTCGTGACCCTGCCGGGGTAGCCTTCTTCGCCATCCTCGCTGACATATTCCAGCAAAAGGCCGGGCCCTTCGCTTGTCATGATCGGCCTTGCTTCCCACAACACGCGGTTGAATCCCCGGTAGCCTCCGTGCAAGTGGTTTGCGCCGTCATTGGCTGCAAGTTCGTAAACCCTGCCATCGAGTTCAAACCGGGCCCGGGCGATGCGGTTGGCACAGCGGCCGATTAATGCTCCCAGGTACTGCGTATCTTTCTCGTATTCCTCCTGGGAATCATAAGCAAGCACAACATTTTCCAACCGACCGTTCCGGTCCGGGGCAGCAAGTGACCGGATGATCCCCCCGAAGTTCAAGATTTCGACACTCATGCCGTTGTTGTTGGTCAACACAAATAAGGAAGCCGGATGACCTTCTCTCGTCGTACCAAATTCCGACTGACTTGTTGCCGCCCTGGTATTTGCCATGAGGTCTCCGATAGCAATAATATTTAACCTTAAATATAATTTTTATCTACATGTATATATTGATTATTTATCCTCATATTTATCTGTAAGAATAGACAGGCATTAAATCTTGATACCAGACTTTTTAAAAGGCAGTTCGCGAATGCGGATTCCAGCCGCCGCAAAAATTGCATTGGCGATGGCAGGAGTGGCAGGTGCTATCGGTGGCTCGCCAAGTCCGCTCGGTGGATTGTCGCTCTGGATGAAATGACACTCGATTTCCGGCGCCTGGCCGATACGAAGCAATCCGTATTCATCGAAGTTGCCCTGTTCAGCCGCGCCATTCGCAAAGGTAATTTCCAACTGCGCCGTGCTCAGCGCGTCGACCACGCAGCCTTCCACCTGGTTCTTCGCCCCACTCATATTGATAACCGGACCAATGTCGATAGCGGAATAAACCTTTTCGACCGTGATATTCGATCCATCGGCCACTACTTCGGCTACGTGCGAAACGAAACCGCCATGGTCGAAATGAAAAGCCATTCCCAGTCCCCGGTTCTTTTCAAGTTGACGTCCCCACCTGGCTTTTTCGGCGGCCAGTTTAAGCGTGCCCCGGGTTCGTTCCAGATCCAGAGGCGGCTCACCGTAGGACCTTGACAACAAGTCCAGGCGAAATTCGAGTTGATCACGTCCCGCAGCCAGCGCCACTTCATCGAAGAAGCTCTGGTAAGCCCAACACCACGCCGAATGCCCGGGCGAACGCCAGGGACCGGTAGGCACGTGGGTCTCGATCACGGACTGGCGGAGCCGGAAATTGGGTACCAATCCGGCCGGGTAATGACTGGGTGAAATACCTGCGCCGGAAACCGGTTTTCCATCTCTTCCGAAAGTTATGAAATGATGATCGAATGCCGTCATCCGGCCACTCCCGTCGATACCGGCCCTGAAGTGATGCCAGGCGGCCGGCCGATAGAAGTCGTGGCCCATATCGTCTTCGCGTGTCCATTGCAACTGGACCGGGCGCCCGGTTTTCCGGGCGATCCAGGCGGCT
>CAMYKC010000118.1:0-14250 GCA_947258865.1 uncultured Lysobacterales bacterium | reverse complement strand
CGGGTCAGGTTGACGTGAATTCGGTCCTCCGGGATACCCAGCGTGCTGGAAACCAGGGCCCTGCCCGACTTCGGATTTTGCGAGGGCGCCCACAGCTCCATTTTTCCCGACTCGTGGTACAGCGCCGTGCAGTTCTGCGGTTCCATGTTCGCATGGGATACGAAGGGATAATAGTAGCTCGCCTCGACCACCTGCCTTGCGGATCCGAGTACCGACTCCACGTCGCCGTCGCTGCGCAAGGTGTTACCCGGCTCCTTGCTCAGGACTTCGGCACGGGCATTGTAGTCCGCGGTGGAATCCTGATGACGGGTCTCCCAGTCGACCTGCAATTGCCTGCGGGCCGAATGGGCCTGCCACCAGGTTTCTGCCACGATGGCGACCCCCGGCATCAGGCCTGTCAAATCCTGTGTGCCGTCCACCACGAAAGCGTGCGTCACGCCCGGCAGTTTTCGCAGTTGCTCGACGTTGGCGCTGCGCACCTTGCCGCCGAACGCGGGACATTTCTGGAACACGGCATAGAGCATCCCTTCGAGTCGGATGTCACAACCGAACAACGCCTGGCCCGTCACGATTTGTGGATTGTCGACGCCCGGGATGGATGTTCCGAGCAGTTTGAAATCTGCAGGACGGCTTTTGAGCTTCAGTTCAGACACATCGGGAACCGGCAGACTGGCGGCCCTATCCAGCAAGGTCTCATAAGCAGCAGACTTGCCGGAAGCCGTGTGAATAATCTTACCGCGTTGGGCGGTGCATTCGGCCACAGAGACGTCCCATTCGCTCGCCGCGGCAGCGGTGAGCAGGTAAAGCGCGCCAGTGCCCGCGATGCGCAGATCGTCCCAGCCGTCTGGCGTTCCCCGGCTGCCGCCCACGACCTGGCGGCCATACCGGTCATCCAGTGACGCTTGTTCGACATTCACGTCTTTCCAGTCGACTTCAAGGCATTCGGCAACGACCATCGGAAAGGCGGTCTTGACGCCCTGGCCCGCTTCGGGATTCTTGCTGACGATCGTGATCTTTCCATCCCGACCGATGCGGACATAAAGATTAGGCTTCCAGGTTTCTCCTTCCAGTCCGGCTGCAATAGCGGAGGACCCCCAACCGACGCCAACCAGCAGGGCGCCCGTAGCCGCCATGGAAACCTTTAGAAATGCACGCTTGCTGAGGTCGGGAAGCTGTTGAGAGGATTTCATGATGCGCCTCCTTCTCCGGCCGCATATTGAGCAGCGCGCTTGATGGCCTTGCGGATGCGCGGGTAGGTTCCGCAGCGGCAGAGGTTGCCCGACATGGCCCCGTCAATGTCCTTGTCACTCGGATTGGGATTGCGGTCCAGCAAAGCGACGGCAGCGAGGATCTGGCCACCCTGGCAGTATCCGCACTGCGCGACATCCTCGTCGTTCCAGGCCCTCTGCACGGGATGATCGCCATCCGGCGCCAGGCCCTCGATCGTCATGATGTTCAATTCCGCCATATCGACAGCCGGCACCAGGCAGGACTGGGTCGGCACGCCGTTGACCAACACCATGCAACTTCCGCAAATTCCGATGCCGCAGCTGAACTTGGTGCCCACCAGGTTTAGCTTGTCCCGCAGCGCCCACAGCAACGGCATGTCCGGGGGTACATCCAGCGTGTGGCTTGCACCGTTAATTTTCAGGGTAACCTGACTCATGTTCATCCTCCCTGCAATGATTGCGCCTTCGGCCCATTGGGTCGAACGAGATACCGTGGAACTCCTCAATCATCAATAAGCGCAACGAGCCAGTCAAGCTGCCTCATCAAGTGAGTTGTTACACATCAGGCTGGCATACAATTTTTTTGCGTATGATCTCGATTACAAACTTTGGACAGGAATCGTGGATCAATTATGGATACAGGATAGAATGGGACGTTTACTGAAATGGTCAAACCGGCAGCCAATTCTTATGCGCCGGGAATCGTGATCGCAACCAGACAAAAACAGGTGTTCAACGATGAATCTGATGAATAACGCCGTAATCAACACGCCACAGCCGGTAAACGAATCCGCCCTGAATTATGCACCGGGCAGCCCGGAAAAGGAGTCTCTTAAAACCGCCCTTGCGGAAATGGCGTCCCGGCATGTCGAAATTCCCCTGTTGATCGGCGGCAAGGAAGTCCGGACCGGCAATCTCGGAAAAGTCGTCATGCCACATGACCATCAACACGTGCTGGGCAGCTATCACAAGGCCGGACCGGAAGAGGTCCAGATGGCGATAGACACCGCGGTCGCTGCTCAAAAAGAATGGGAGAGTTTCCGCTGGGAGGAGAGAGCCAGCATCTTCCTGAAAGCAGCTGAACTCCTGGCGGTGAAGTACCGTGCGGAAATGAACGCCTGCTCGATGCTCAACGGCGGTAAAACCGTTTACCAGGCAGAAATCGACGCCTCCTGTGAGCTGATCGACTTCCTGCGATTCAATGTGCGGTATGCGCAGGAAATCTACGAGAAGCAGCCCGAGTCCTCCCCCGGTGTCTGGAACTACGTGCAGCATCGTCCACTGGAAGGCTTCGTATTCGCCGTAACGCCATTTAATTTCACAGCGATCGCCGGGAACTTGCCGACCGCCCCCGCCATCATGGGCAACACGGTGGTATGGAAGCCGGCTTCCTCACTGGTCTATACCCCCTGGCTGTTCATGCAAATCCTCCAGGAGGCGGGATTGCCCGCGGGTGTCATCAATTTCGTGCCGGGTTCGGGCGGGAACGTCGGCGATACCTGCCTGGCCGATCCGCACCTCGCCGGCATCCATTTCACCGGATCCACACGGGTGTTTCAGCAGATGTGGAAAACCATCGGTGGAAACATCGAGCGCTACAAGTCCTACCCCAGGATCGTTGGGGAAACCGGCGGCAAGGATTTCGTCTTCGCCCACCCGAGTGCGGACACCTCGACCCTGGTGACGGCCCTGGTGCGAGGTGCCTTCGAGTACCAGGGGCAGAAATGCTCGGCGGCCAGCCGGGCCTACATTCCGCGCTCGCTCTGGCCCGCGGTCGAAGCCGGTCTGAAAACCGAAATCGGCAAGATCAAGATGGGACCGCCCACCGACTTCCGTAATTTCGTCGGCGCCGTTATCGATCAATCGGCCTTTGATTCGATCTCGGCATACATCGACCATGCAAAGAATAATGAAGGCGGGGACATCATCATCGGCGGCACCTGCGATGACAGCGTCGGCTATTACATCGAGCCGACGGTTATCCTTGCTAGCGATCCGCATTTCAAAACCATGGTGGAAGAAATATTCGGGCCCGTGTTGACCGTGTATGTCTACGACGACGATCGATTCGAAGAGACCCTGGATCTCTGTGACAGCTCATCGATGTACGCGTTGACGGGGGCTGTCTTCAGCCAGGACCGCAGCGCGACCAGCCGTGCCATCCGTAAACTGGAACACGCGGCCGGGAACTTCTATATCAACGACAAGCCCACCGGCGCGGTGGTCGGCCAGCAACCATTCGGCGGCGGGCGGGCCTCGGGGACCAACGACAAGGCAGGCTCTCAGGCCAACCTGATGCGCTGGGTCTCCACCCGCACGATCAAGGAAACCTTTGTGCCCGCAGCGGCTTTCGAGTATCCATTCATGGGCGAAGAGTGAATCCCAGTCATGAGAATGAGTGTTCACCTGGAAGAGTGGGAGTTGATCCAGCCGTTCCGGATCTCCGGTTTCGAATGGGTCAATTCCCGGGGTATTGTCGTCCAGTTGTCGGAGGACGGTTTTTTGGGCCGGGGCGAAGCCCAGGGCGTTTTCTACCTCGATGAAACCGCCGAGAGTATTTTTGAGCAGGTCCATGCGGTCGCAGGGGAGATAGAAAAGGGAATCACTCGAAAGGAGTTGCAGGAACTTCTGCCCGCGGGCGGCGCGCGCAACGCAGTCGACTGCGCCATGTGGGACCTGGAATGCAAGAAATCCGGCAAAACCATCTGGGAACTGACCGGGATTGACCCCGGGCCGGTCACAACGGTGTTCACGATCGGGCTGGAATCCACGCCGGAAGCCATGGCTGCGAAAGCGGCCGCTGCCGCAAATGCGCCGGTATTGAAGATCAAGTTGGATGGCCATCAGCCCTACGAAAAACTGGCGGCCATCCGCGCCGCGCGCCCCGATGCCGCTCTGGTCGTCGACGCCAACCAGGGCTGGGACTTCGAACTGCTCAAGGAAGTCATTCCAAAGTGCGTGGGCCTCGACCTGGGAATGATCGAGCAGCCCCTGCCGCGTGGCGCGGAGTCCTGCCTGGACAGCAGCGAGCTGGAAACAGCAGCTCGGCGATACAACATGATCAACATCAAGCTGGACAAGACCGGCGGGTTGACCGAGGCACTGAAGCTCGCCCATGCCGCCAGGTCCAAAGGTTGCAAACTGATGGTCGGCAACATGGTGGGCACTTCGCTCAGCATGGCCCCCTCGTTCGTGGTAGCACAACTTTGCGACTTCGTTGACATCGACGGCCCCCTGTTATTGAAGTATGACCATCCCAACGGGCTGGTCTACAACAGGGGCGAAGTGAAAGGTTTCGACCCCTCGCTGTGGGGTTGAGCAAGTTTGGCGAACAGCTGAATATTTGACAGGGGGTATACCGCGCAATGAAGGCTGATATCAGACAACGAGCGGGAGGCTTTCTGGCTTCGATGGTGTTGCCTTTGGTCTTACTTGCCTCCTGCCAGCCCAAGGAAGAGTCCATGAAAATAGAGGAACTGAATGACTTCGCCACCCGGTATGCTGCTGCCTGGAGCAGCCAGGATCCAGCCAGGTTTGCTTCGTTTTATTCCGAGAATGGGTCGCTACGCATCAACGATGGTGAGCCGTCCATTGGACGCGATGCAGTCGAAAGAACGGCGCGCGAGTTCATGACCGCATTTCCGGACATGGTGATCAAGCTGGTCGAAGTACGCCAGGACGGTGATCGGGTAGAATTTCACTGGCACTGGACGGGAACTAACTCGGGCCCCGGAGGCACCGGAAATGCCGTGGACCTCAGAGGCCACGAGCTATGGACCTTGAATAGCGACGGCCTGATCCTGGAATCCCTCGGTCACCTGGATGAAACTGAATATCAACGGCAATTGAATGCAGATGCCAAAGGCAGCAATTCAGAATCGTAGTCCAGAGATGCATCGCTTCTGGCCGTCAACTGCTATTGCTCGCCCTGAATTTCACACGGGATCGATTTCCGCCAACTGCCCAACACCAGCTGAACGATTTAACCAATGTGTCGCATCCACCGGTTGAAACCGCAACCCATAGCGGAACTTTGTTTTTGTGGGAGCGTTCGTCGTCCGATGCTGATTTGCTCGGGCCAACTGCCACACCCTAGGAGCCTTGGGCACTGATCTGGCGCTATAAGAATCATCTATAGTATCTATCCAATCTTTCAATTCGATTTTCCGCGCCTATTCAGTTTTACTAGTAGGCGATCAAACCCAGATCATTCCTGTAGGAGAACTTCCATGATCAAGAAAGCCTTTACGTTTATTGCAGCAATGTCGGTGGCATTGTCGGCGGGAGCGGTGTCCACTACTGGCGTTGCTGCGGGCATACCTAAATCGAACCAATTCTGGTGGCCGGAGCAGGTCGACCTCAGCCCTCTGCGCCAGCACAGCCAAGAGTCCAATCCGATGGGTCCTGGCTTCGACTACGCCAAGGAATTAGCCACCATCGACCTCGCTGAAGTCAAAAAGGACGTCGAGGCAGTGCTGACAGATTCTCAGGACTGGTGGCCCGCGGACTGGGGTCACTATGGACCCTTTTTCATACGCATGGCCTGGCACAGCGCCGGTACCTATCGCACACTGGACGGCCGTGGCGGCGCCGGCGGTGGCCAACAGCGTTTCGACCCGCTGAACAGCTGGCCCGACAACGGTAACCTCGATAAGGCGCGTCGCCTGCTATGGCCGGTCAAGCAGAAATACGGACGCAAGCTTTCCTGGGCCGACTTGATGGTGCTGGCCGGCAATGTCTCACTGGAGTCCATGGGCTTCAAAACCTTCGGCTTTGCCGGCGGGCGCGAGGATGACTGGGAACCAGATCTGGTCTATTGGGGCCCGGAAGACGAAATGCTCGCAGACAAACGTTATAGCGGCGATCGTGAGCTGGAAAATCCTCTGGCCGCAGTGCAGATGGGCCTGATTTATGTGAACCCGGAAGGCCCCAACGGCAACCCAGATCCTCTGCTGGCCGCCAAGGACATTCGTGATACGTTCGGCCGCATGGCAATGAACGATGAAGAGACCGTCGCCCTGATCGCAGGCGGCCACTCCTTCGGCAAGACTCATGGCGCTCACAACCCGAAAGACTGTGTTGGCGCAGAGCCCGCTGCCGCCAGCATCGAGGAGCAAGGCTTCGGCTGGACCAACAAGTGCGGCAAGGGCAATGCCGAAGACACCGTGACCAGCGGCCTCGAGGGCGCCTGGACCATCACGCCCACCCAGTGGAGCATGAATTACCTGCAAAACCTGTTTACCTTCGAGTGGGTGCAGACCCGCAGCCCGGCAGGCGCCATCCAGTGGATCCCCAGCGAAGAGAGCGCGGCTAATATGGTGCCGGATGCCCACGTCGAGGGTAAGCGCAATGCGCCGGTCATGTTAACGACCGACCTGTCGCTGAAAGTTGATCCCATCTACCGCGAAATCTCCCAGCGCTTCCTCGACAATCCTGAGGAATTCGAACTCGCCTTCGCCAAGGCTTGGTTCAAGCTGACCCATAGAGACATGGGCCCGCGCGCCCGCTATGTCGGTTCAGAGATTCCCGCGGAAATCCTGATGTGGCAAGACCCGATTCCGGAACTGGACCATGAACTGGTCGACGCCTTTGACGTGGCCAAGCTGAAGGCTGAAGTCCTGGATTCCGGGCTTAGCGTTTCCGAGCTGGTTCGGACCGCCTGGGCATCGGCTGCTTCTTTCCGCGGCTCCGACATGCGCGGCGGCGCGAATGGCGCCCGCGTGCGTCTCGCTCCGCAGCGTGACTGGGAGGTCAACAACACCGAGGAACTGGAAAAGGTCCTGGCCACCCTCGAGCGTATCCAAGACGATTTCAACAAGGCCCAAGAGGGCGGAAAACGGATTTCGCTGGCAGACCTGATCGTCCTGAGTGGTGCCGCGGGCATCGAGCAGGCCGCACAAAGTGCTGGCTACAAGCTGACGGTTCCTTTCACTCCCGGACGCATGGACGCCTCTCAGAAGCAAACCGATATTGAATCCTTCGCGGTTCTTGAACCGAAGGCAGACGGTTTCCGCAATTACTACAGCGAAGGCAGCTTCCGTTCACCGGTCAACATGCTTATTGACAAGGCTAACTTGCTTAACCTGACGGTGCCGGAGATGACGGTTCTGGTCGGCGGCATGCGAGCACTAAATGCCAACACCGGCCGTGTAGAACATGGGGTGTTCACGGACCGTCCCGGAGCTTTGAGCAACGATTTCTTCGTAAACCTGCTCGACATGTCCATCATGTGGACCAAGTCCGAGACGGCGGCAGGCATCTATGAAGGGCGTGACCGCAACACGATGGAACTAAAGTGGACCGCCACACCGGTTGACCTGGTGTTTGGGTCTGCTGCCGAACTGCGCGCCATCGCAGAAGTCTACGCGGCCCTCGACGGCCAGGAGAAGTTCATCAGTGACTTCGCCAAGTCCTGGATAAAAGTGATGACCCTGGACCGGTTCGACGTCGATTCCTCCGCGCAGACCAGTGCACTGAAGCGACTGGAAAACACCGGGGCTGATATAGCACCGTAAGCATATGGTAATAAGGTAAGAAATTCCCGATCCATCTACGGCGGAACGGCGGCGCTTCGAGCGCCGCCGTTTTTTATTAGTTGATTCCCAGGATCAAAGATAGCGAAAAAGGGGTCATAGCCCTATTCGGCGTGTTCACTAAACCAGGGTAAGTTCAAACCCAACGATCAGCGACGCATCAAATCCTTATTCCTTGCCACCAAGAAAACAACAATGCAGATCACCGAAAAAGAAAACGCCGAATTCCAGACAATTGTCTCGCCCGACGTTAGAGCTAACGAAACCAATAAAAATTGCCCACCCGTAAAACTGGCGTGCGTCAGCCAGCCCAATACCAAACTGCTCGTGCGCATATAGATCCAGATGGTGACGATCCGCAGCCCAACAATGCCAACGGACGCTGCCAGGAAATTCACGATGAACAGATTCCCGTGAAATGCGCCCGCGCCATAAATACTGGCGGCCAAATGCCACATGGCATGCAAGAATCCGAGGAGCAGCCCGACCTTGAGGGGACTCAATCTTTTCAGCATGATGGGCGTCGCGAATCCCGTCCAGCCAATTTCCTCCCATAGCGCGCTGAACAAAGCGCCGAAAGCCATGACACTCAATGACAATTCCGGGGAGAAATTGGAAGAAAACATCGACAGCACAAACAGGACAGCCAGCATGGTTGCCGGAAAGATCAGTATTGCTTTGAGATACCAGTGTGGAGCAAATTTCCAGTATTTGAATTGCTGAAACAGGATCTTGATGCCTTTAAAACGCTGGCTTCGGAATACCACAACAATGGCCGCGATCGTAGGCGCATGAACCATCGCCATCAAAACCACCAGGGCCGCTGCGGACATTTCATTGACCACGAGACCCGAGGGTGCGCCCGCCACTAGCGCAACGATGATCGTTGTGACGATAGGCAGGGCATAAGCGATCACGAAGAATAGGGAAAGGGATTTCTCCTTAAGATCCATATCCTTCATCGGCTTATGTTTTGCAATTGATCAGGAAGCGAATGAGGATTATAAACGAAGTGTCGTAAGTGCAACGCCGTCTGGATGCGCCCTTGTGCCGGGGTCTTATTTATTCGTTCCTGGCCGAAATGAGAATAAATTGCCTGTGAAATTCGATACGTAATAGATTCCGCTGATCGCTTGCTAGCGGAACCCATCCTGCAACCTCCTACAATCTCCGTTTACGACCCGGCGGTGAACTTGGGGGTTTCGTCAATTCACTCCGGAGAGCTCCTCGCACAACGATTGCCCGCCCGGGATCAGGCGGCTGACCGTCATGCCCCCTTCGGCGCCCTCATCGGTCAGGGAATAACTCAGTTGCGCGTTGGAACAGTCAGTGAAATCGATACTCATCGTGCCCACCTGCAAGGTGTTTGTTGTTTGCGGGTCGTCAAACCGACCGCCCGTGGTCTCGTACACGTCGATTTCGGCCTTTGAGCCGGCAAAATCACCCTGCGCGGTCAGCCAGCGCTGCCCCGATGCCGTGTGATCGCCATAGGTGAACCACGCGACGAAAATGAAATTGCTCCCGTCCGGGTTGGGATGGGCGTCAATCAAAAAGCCCTGTCCCAAGGTGTCGTTGTTGGCCCAGGCACCATCCATGCCGGCGTTGATGTCCATCGCTTCGGTGCTGATGGCCGCCATTCCGCTTTGTTCCTCACAGATATTGCCAGAGCCCGGAATCAGGCGTTGCAGGGGAATCGTGCCCTGCCGCCCGTCGGTGTCGATGCTGTAAACCATCTGCCCCTGTTCGCAATCGGTGAAGCTGACGGTCACTTCGCCCACGGGATTGGTGCTGGTCTCCTGCGGATCGTCGAACAGACCGCCCAGTGTTTCATACAGCGTCAATTCGGCTGTGTTCCCGCTGTAATTGCCCTGGGCCGTGTACCAGTGCTGTTGGTCGGGATTGGAAGATGCGGCAGCAGTGAAGGTAAACCAGGCGAGGAACATGAATTGTGTTGCGGGTTCCACATCAATCAACTGGCCCTGGCCGGAGGTGTCCGGGTTGTACCAGGCGCCGGAATGGCCGGTGTTGATTGCAAAAGGCTGACTATTGCCAGGCAAAATGTCCGCCAGCACTTCGAACCAGTTTTCCGCTATCCATGCCTCACCGACTCGATTATGATGAACACCATCCCACGCCATGCTTCCGATATCGAACCCCGTGTAATGATCCACGAGGATAACCGGTGACTCGGCAGTGTCCAGCTCAGCAGCAACGGTGCCAATCGCATCGTTAAGAGGCTCGATGAATTCATTATTTAGGGCCGAATAAGGATGCATCAGACCCAGCAAAATCGTCACTTCGGGAACAAATGCACGTATGTTCTCGATGATATCGCGGAGACGGAATCTGGCATTTGCAACGCCGCCGGCGCCTTGAGCCCAGATGTCATTGACACCCGCCAGGAGCAGCACGATATCCGGTTGATGAATAGCAGAAGTACGCCTGATGATTTCTAACAACTCATGAGTCTGATAGCCAGAATAACCCTCGTGATCGCGATCGAAGGTGGTCAGATAATTTGGATACCAACCCAGGTTCGGGTTGCCTTCAGTGGTTCTATTGCCGCCTACGAAGTCGACATCGAAACCTGCTTCCACCAGGTCGAACCACAGATCATAGCGATAGGAAACGTATTGCCTGTAGCCACTGGTCAATGAATCTCCCAGCGGCATGATCTTCACAGCCTGTCCGTGTGCCGTTTGGGCTACCGCCAAGAGGATGAAAAAGATCACCCACAGCGACGACCAGCGGGAGAAACGTGTTGCAAACCGACTCAATATGACATTTTTCATCATGTCTTTACTCCAATCGCAACCATTCAAGCACTATACCCGAACTGAAGCGAGTTCAATGACCTAAGTCATTGTTTATAATATATAATAATTCATATAACAATCATGAATTAATTAAATTGAATTTCTGTTGGATAGAAAAGGCAAGCTGCTGACTCAAAGCAATATTTCTGCCTACAGCCCTGAGCACTTCTGTCAGCATAAATACAACGCTGCACCCTTGCCGTGGCCCTGGTCAGAAATGGCCGGGATTTTTACATCTCATGTATAGCTGCTCATTGTCAGGTGGCGGTTTGTTTTGCGCCTGTAATTTTCCAATGACGCTCGTCAGTGAACTGCAGCCAATACAGGCGTAGGCTGATTTATTACGCAAATTATGTGAACCACGACGCATGTCGCTGTACCGCGAACTCAAACGCCGCAACGTATTCCGGGTGGCCATCGCCTACCTGGCGGCATCATGGCTGCTCATCGAAGTCGCCGAGACCATCTTTCCCCTGTATGGATTCGGTGACACGCCGGCGCGCATCGTCGTCACCCTGCTGGCGATCGGTTTTCCACTGTTCCTGGTGTTTTCCTGGGTGTTCGAGATCACGCCAGAGGGCCTCAAACTTGAAAAGGATGTCAAACGCGAAAAGTCCGTCGCACCGCAGACCGGCAAGAAACTGGATCGCGTCATCATCGTGTTGCTGGCATTGGCGCTGGGCTATTTCGCCTTTGACAAGTTCGTGCTGGAGCCTGCACGGGTTTCGGATCTGGTGGAAGAAACGGTCCAGCAAGCACGTTCAGACGCGCTGGTTGAGTCCTTCGGCGACAAGTCCATCGCCGTGTTGCCGTTTGTCAACATGAGTGATGATGCGGATAACGAATACTTCTCCGATGGAATCTCGGAAGAACTGCTCAACATGCTGTCGAAGATTCCTGAACTACGGGTGATCTCGCGTTCCTCGGCCTTTTCTTTCAAGGGCAAGGACATTGCTATCCCAGATGTGGGAGGCGCGTTCCGACTCGCACCTGTGGTCCGAGTCGTATGACCGTGATCTCGACGACATTTTCACGATTCAGGATGAAATCTCTGCGGCCATCGTCGGGGCCCTGAAGCGGCGCCTGGAACTCGAAGTTGCGGGGACGCCCCGGGCAATTACAGCAGCCAATACCGAGGCCCATGATGCTTACCTGAGGGGCCGCTACCTGATGGTCCAGCGCACGCAGGCTACCATGGAAGGCGCAGTTCGCGAGTTCGAAAAGGCGATTGAGATCGACCCCGGCTATGCTCGCGCCCATGCGGAACTGGCCATTGCGCACCTTTTCCTGAATCGGGGCGCCTTTGGCGGCATCCCCCTACCCGAAGCTATTTCCAGGGCAGCTCCCCATGCCAGGCAAGCCATGGCTCTTGACCCAAACCTCGCCGAAGCCCACGCCGCCGCAGGGCAGCTCTGGTATCTCCAGCAGAATCCGGAAGAAGCCCTGGCACACTTCGAGAAAGCCGTCCAGATCAACCCAAACTATGCGATCGTTTACAACTGGATGGCAATTGTCCTTTCTAAGGAGCTTGGCCATTATGCCAAGAGCTTTGTCGCGTTGGAGACAGCCGTGCGTCTCGATCCACTGTCGATCTCGACCCGTTATAACTACATCGTCTCTTTGATCAACAGAGGCCGGTTCGCCGAGGCCGACCGGGAACTCGATAGACTGGCTTCCATCGCTCCCGATTGGTATGAGCGCTTGCGTACTATCCGGATGTCACTCGGCGGAAAATGGGCCACTGCGGTCCTGGGGAGCCTGGATTCTTTGCGAATCGGGGAGAATTCGGAAAGGTCACGGACTATTCTGGCCATGCAGTTAGCAGTCATCGGTCTTGAGAAAGAGGCCTTTGCCCTGGCCGGTGCATCCCACTTCGGTGTATTGAGAATAATGGGCAGACCCGAAGACGCGGTGGCGGCCGTGGAGACGCGCCTTGCCGACGACATTGACCTGAGGGTTCGCCACGATCTGGCACTGGCTCTGGCCGGTTCCGGGGATTACGCCAGCGCCCGGCCCATTCTGGAAGAGCGGTGGCAACGAAGTGGTGAGCGGATCACGTGCTGCAACCGGTTTCGAATCGACGGCGCAGCGGCATTGATCGCCATCCTTCGCGACGCTGGTGAAGACACCGCAACCGGCGTACTGCTGGCGGCCATTAGGGAAAACGTGCGACGTTATCACCAGGCTGGGATTGGCGGGACCAAGCTGGTCTTTAGCGTTGATTTTGAAGAGGGCCTTGCAGCCTATCTGGCAGGCGAGCGCGAAAAGGGCCTGGCGTTGATCGCCAAGGCGGTGGAAGACGGTTATTTCATCCTACCCAATGAAGCCTATTTGCAGGCGCTGTATGACGATCCGGGCTTCGCTCCGATCCTCGCGAGCCAGCAAGCCCGGCAGGCCCGGGAGCGAAACAGATTTCTGGCCGTTGTCTGCACCGATAACCCGTATGCGGCCATCTGGCAACCCCTGCCGGAGACCTGTGGGGGCGTCGAAAATCTGCGGAACTGATGCGCGTCGTCACTTGCCACTACGGGCAGCTCATGGCCTATTGTGTTGAAAAACTACATTTCGTCGATTTTCGGCAATTTTTTCGAAAACGTCGACCAATAAAAACAACGGGTTAGAGTGACCTGGCCGGCTAATGAGGATTGAATTTCCGAAAAAACAGAGTTTTTCAACACAATAGACCCAATGTATGGACTCCTCCTACCTAGTCACCTAGGTTGAGTGTTGACCAAAACGCTCACGAAGGAGTCCATACATGACTAAGTTAAACGTAATTGGGGTCGACTTGGCAAAGAATGTCATCCAGATATCCGTTGTGTCGCCATCGAACCGGGAACTGCGCAACTCTGCGCTGACCCGCCGCAAGTTTGCCGAGTTCCTGGCCCGCCAGCGGCCTGGCCTGGTGGCCTTTGAGGCGTGCGCCACGTCGCATTACTGGGCCCGAGTCGCGCAGCGACACGGCCACCAGGTAAAGATCATCCCCGCCAAGGTGGTGTTCCCGTTTCGACAAGGCCACAAGACCGATGAGAATGATGCGCTGGCGGTGGCCGAAGCGGCCAGCCGGCCCAACGTCAAACTGGCGCCGCTCAAGACCGTGGAGCAGCAAGGCATGCAGGTGATTCAACGCTCGCGTGAGTTGCTGGTGCACGAGCGCGTCGCCTTGTCCAACCACCTTCGCGGCCTGTTAATGGAGTTTGGTATCGTCATTCCACGAGGCTTTACCTCCCTGTATCGGCAGTTGCCCGAGGTCCTGGAAGACGGTGAAAACGAACTGCCCGATCCGTATCGCCCGACGCTCAACCTGCTGTATGGCCGGCTGTGCGATCTGCGTGACGATCTTGAGCAGCTGAACGACGAACTCAAGATGCTGGTTCAGCAACACCCCGTCTGCCGGCGGTTGTTGGCACTGGAGGGCATCGGCCCGGTCTGTGCGGTGTTGTTATACGCCACATTGGGCACTGGTGAAGCCTTCACCAATGGACGCCAGTTCTCGGCCTATCTGGGGCTGACGCCGAAGCAGTTCAGCAGCGGTGGCAAGGTCAACCTGGTTGGCATCAGCAAGCGCGTTGCCAATCGGCACTACAACGAAGACTGCGTCGGCGCCGCAGCATAGTGGACGTGGCGGAATAACAGGATTGTTGCGCAGGTAGATAAACGAGTGATGGCACT
>CAMYKC010000117.1 GCA_947258865.1 uncultured Lysobacterales bacterium | reverse complement strand
GGTGGTGCAGGATATCTTCCTGAACGAAACGGCCCGCTTTGCCCACGTGTTCCTGCCGGGTTCCTCTTTCCTCGAAAAGGACGGCACCTTCACCAACGCGGAGCGGCGTATTTCCCGGGTACGCAAGGCCATCGAGCCACTGGCGGGCCTGGCGGACTGGGAAGTCACCATGGCATTGAGCAATGCGCTGGGTTATCCGATGGATTACAGCCACCCGTCGGAGATCATGGATGAAATCGCACACCTGACGCCTACGTTTGCCGGGGTGAGCTTCGAGAAGATCGATCGCCTGGGAAGCATCCAGTGGCCCTGCAACGACGAAGCGCCGGAGGGGACGCCGACGATGCACGTAAATGAATTTGTGCGTGGCAAGGGTTACTTTGCAATTACCGGTTTCGTGCCCACCGATGAGCGCGCCACTCGCCGCTTCCCGTTGCTGATGACGACAGGCCGCATCCTGTCGCAATACAACGTCGGGGCGCAAACCCGCCGCACCGCCAACTCCGAGTTTTGCAACGAGGACGTGCTTGAAATTCATCCGTTCGACGCCGAAGAGCGCGGCGTTGGCGAGGGGGACTGGTGCGGCATCGTGAGCCGGGCTGGCAACACGGTCCTGCGCGCCTTGATCACGGACCGGGTGCAACCGGGTGTCGTCTATACGACTTTCCATTTCCCCTCCAGCGGGGCGAACGTCATCACGACAGACAATTCCGATTGGGCGACGAATTGCCCGGAATACAAGGTGACCGCCGTGCAGGTTTCGAAGGTCACGGAACCGTCCGAATGGCAAAAAGAATATCGGGCCTTCGCACAAAAACAAGAGGAATTGCTGGACGAGGCCCGTGTCTGATACAGGGTCTGATACGAAATCAACTGCCGGCCGATGACAACATCCCGCTTCGTTCCGGTCAATCACTGGCAGCAGGACAAACCAGGCCAGGCCGACGCGAGTGTCGACGACCACATCGCGTCCGAGGTGCCGGTAGCGCTGACCTACAACCGCGTATCCCATGTCGTCATGATGGCAACGCCGTCCGACCTGGAGGATTTCGGCGTCGGCTTTTCAATGACCGAAGGTCTGGTTGGCTGCCCGGAAGACCTGCTGAGTATTCGTGTTTTGCCGCGTGAAGGCGGTGTCGAACTGGCCATGACCATCACGGAGCCCTGGTTCGACCGGCTCGCCACGCAGCGGCGCAACATGGCCGGCAGGACCGGCTGTGGGCTGTGCGGCGCGGAAAACATCGAGCAGGCATTGCGCCAGCCGGCGCCCGTCGGCCAGTCCATCGAGGTGGACCATGCCGCCCTGCAGCGGGCGGTTTTCGGCCTGGACCTGCACCAGCCTCTGCAGGCCGAAACGGGCGCAACGCACGGAGCCGCCTGGTGTGGACTGGATGGAAAGATTCTTCTGCTGCGCGAGGACGTAGGCCGGCACAACGCACTCGACAAGCTGATCGGCTGTCTTTTTCGCCAGGGTTTCGAGCCGTCCAGCGGCTTTGTGCTGGTATCCAGCCGGGCCAGTTATGAAATGGTCTACAAGACTGCGGCGGCGGGTATCGAGTTGATCGTGGCCGTTTCCGCTCCGACAACGCTGGCGGTAGAATTTGCGGAACGTTCAGGCGTAACGCTGGTCGGTTTCGCCCGGCCGGGGCGCCATAATGTTTATACCTTCAGAGAACGGATAAGGAATCGGGAGGGAAGCTGATGCAGGAAGTCGAGCACCTTGTGAAGATGGCCAACCAGATTGCGGATAATTTCAGCTTCCATGAAGACGCGGTCGAGAGAATCTCGGATCATCTCAGGCGGTTCTGGGCTCCATCCATGCAACAGAAACTCATCAGCCTGGACAATTCGGGTGGTGAAGGGCTGAAGCCGGCGGTCAGGGAAGCCCTCAAGGGACTGGATGCGGGTTGATGCCTTCACCATCGATAGCCGGCGTCATTCTGGCGGGCGGCAGGTCACGGCGGATGAAAGGCCCGGCCAAGCCCTTCCTTTCACTGGGCGGTCAATCACTACTGCAGCACGTCATCGATCGAATGAAACCCCAGGTTCGTTACATTGAACTCAGCGTGGAAAAAGTATCCGATGAGTTCGCCGGCTTTGGTCTGGTCCAGGTGCCGGATCCGGCGCCCGGTCATCGCGGTCCGCTCGGCGGCCTGCTTGCGGCGCTGCGCCGCCTCGAGGGCCGGGCCGAGTGGCTTTTGCTTGCACCCTGTGACGCCCCCTTTCTGCCCCGGGATCTGGCGAGGCGTTTACACAACCAGGCGGAACAGGACAGTAAAGAAGGAGCGGTGGTCCGCTACCTGGAGGAACTACAACCCACGTTTTCGCTTTGGCGCTGCTCGCTGCTGCCTGAATTGGAGCGGGCCGTGACGGTTGAAGGGATGGGCGGCTTCAAACAGTTCCTGGACGTCGTCGCACTGGCCGAGCTCGATTGGCCGCCTTCGGACCACTCCCCATTTTTCAACATTAACGACCAGGAAGGGCTGGACGAGGCCAGCCGCCTGTATCCTTCATTGAACGGAGAATCCTCTGCATGCTCAGCGTAAACGAGGCGATATCGAGCCTGCTGGATAACAGCAAGCGGCTGGTGGACACAGAAGAGATCGGCCTTCTGGATGCAGCTGGCCGCACGCTGGCGAACGATATCGTTGCGCCAATCGATGTACCGCCCGCGGATAACAGCGCGATGGATGGATACGCGCTCAGATACGTGGACTGGGTTGACAGTGCTACCGGTATCGCACTCAGCCAGAGGATTACCGCAGGTTCAGTGCCCGGTGCGCTGCGGCCCGGAACGGCAGCCCGGATTTTTACCGGCGCCGAGCTGCCGGCCGGCGCCGACACGGTCGTGATGCAGGAACATTGTGAAGGATCGGGTTCTGAAGTTCGGATACTGAAACTGCCCGATCGCGGGGCCAACATCCGTCGAAGAGGGCAGGACATTTCCACGGGACAGAAGGTTCTGTCCGCAGGCCAAAGGCTGCGGCCACAAGACCAGGGTTTGGCGGCCTCACTGGGCATCGCGTCGATAGCGGTGTACAGGCGGCTCAAGGTAGCTGTCCTCTCCACCGGGGATGAATTGATCGAGCCGGGCCAAGCGGCCCAGCCTGGACAAATCTACAACTCCAACCGCTACATGATGCAGGCCCGTGCGGCCGGGCAGGCGGACGTGATTGTCACTTCGGGCGGTGTTTCCGTAGGCGAGGAAGATCACGTCAAGGACGTGGTCGAGTCACTGGGCGCGATCGACCTCTGGCGCATAGCGATCAAACCCGGCAAGCCGTTTGCATTCGGTCAGGTCCGGGGTACGCCGTTTATCGGGCTGCCGGGAAATCCGGTGTCGGTTCTGGTGACGATGCTGGTTGTTGGCCGTCCCTACCTGTTTGCCTGCCAGGGGATCTCGGCTACGGCGCCGAAAGCGGTGCGGCATTCCGCCCTGTTCAGCCGAAAGGGCAGCATGCGCGAAGACTACCTGCGCGTGCGCGCCACGGGCGATGGACTGGAGCTGTTTCCAAACCTGAGTAGCGGTGTGTTGTTTTCGACGACCTGGGGCGATGGCCTGGTCTGCCAGCGCGTGGACACCGATATCCGGGAAGGCGATTTCGTGGAGTATCTGCCCTGGTCTTCGTTCAGTTGAGCAGGTTGACCCGCGGATACACGGCCCGTCGGTGGCCTTCTTTGCTCATCACCAGATGCCACAGGAATATGTGTTCGGTTTCGAAGCCTGCTTTGCAGGAAAGAAAGTAGTAGTTGAACATCCGGCGAAATTTCTCATCGAAGCGATTTCGGGTCTCTATCGCCGCGATCTGCGGCCAGTTGGCCTCGAACCGTTCGTGCCAGTGGGCCAGCGTGGGAGCGTAATAATGCCCGTAGTTTTCCCAGTCCTGCACCACGAAAATTCCCTCCAGTGAGTGGGCGAGCTGCGCCATGGCAGGCGCCATGGAGTTACGGAAAATATATTTTTCGATCCACGGATCCACAACCATCGTCTTCTGGTTGTTGCCTATGGTGTGCAGCAGGAAAAGTCCATCATCCTTCAGCATCTCGTGGACGATCTCGAAGATTTTCCGGTAGTTTTTGTAGCCGACATGCTCGATCATGCCGATGATCACCACTTTGTCGAAATGCCTGGCCGCGAAACGTTTCGGCAGATCACGGTAATCACATTCGATGATCTCCACCGGCAGACCGGCGGTATAATCCCGTGCGAATTCAATTTGCTCCGTTGAAATACTGATCCCCGTAACCTGGCATCCCCGGGTCTCCGCTGCATATTTTGCAAAACCACCCCAGCCGCAGCCGATGTCGAGAACCTGATCGCCTTCCTTCAGGTCGAGCTTGTTGCAGACCATCTCCAGTTTTTCGACTTCTGCCTCTTCCAGTGTTTGTGCCCGGTTGTAGAAACAGCAGGTGTATTGGTTGTACGGACCGAGAAACAACTCGTAGAGACGATAGTCAAGGTCATAGTGGGTCTCGGCAATCGCCCGCGAGCCGATGCGGGTTTGCAGATTGGTCAGCCGGGCTTTCAGGTCAAGCGCGATACGATTGAACACGACCAGCGGGCTGCTCGTGATTTTCATCCGAATGATCCGCCTGAACAGGGCATCGATCGATTCGACGTCCCAGTCGCCCTGCATATAGGACTCGCCGAAGCCCAGCGATCCACGCATCGCGCGCGTGTAAAAGCGGTCGCTGTTAACCCTGATATCCCATGGGTTGTTGCCGTTCAGCTTGATTTCCGCCTGGGAAAAAAGCTGGGTCAAAAAATTTCTTGCCACGGTCGACATAGTGCTATTCAGAACCTTATTCAGTTGGCTTTTGTAATAATATATCGCAAATGTGCCACCCGATAGGAATCGCGGATGTGGCGGCAGGCGACGGAGCGTTGCAGACATGCAGGCTGCGGGGCGTTTCCTTGATCAGGAAATCGTGAATCATCGTGCCGTCGCGCAACACGGCCTGGGCGCGGATTCCGGCAGGGTGTGGTTCGAGGTCGGACAGGCGGATTTGCGGACAGTATTTCCGGACTTCGGCCAGGTACGCCGGTTTCCGGAGTGAATTCCATGCCTCCCTGATCCCTTGCCGGAGATACCGGGCGCTGACTTTCCAGAATCCGGGGTAAGCCAGCATTCCGGCGGCGTCCCGGGCGCTGAAATTGATCTTTCCATACCCCTCGCGTTTCCAGCCAAGCACGGCATTGGGCCCCACGGTGATCGAACCCTCGATCATCGGGGTCAGGTGCACGCCGAGGAATGGCAGGGCCGGATCGGGCACCGGATAGATCAGGTGCTGGATGAGGTCGTTCAGTTCCGGTCGCAAGCGGTAGTACTCACCGCGGTAAGGGATGATCCGGAAATCGATATTCAGTCCCTGCATTTGCGCCAGCCGGTCAGCCAACAGGCCGCCACACACCACAATTTGCGCTGACCTGAAGGTATCCACGCCGGTATGGACCTGGATCTCATCGGGATGCTCAGTTATCCCGGTGACCTCGGCGCCGAACCTGGCTGTGCCACCCGAATTGCGAAACTGATCAAGCAGGGCATCGCAGATGGCCGGGTAATCGGCGATGCCCGATTCCCTGACCAGGATAGCACCAAGACCGGCAATCGCCGGTTCGAGGTCTCTCAGTTGCCCGGGGCTGAGTAATTCGGGATCGAGCCCGTTCGCCTGGCATCGTGAGAGCAGTGCCTGCATTCTCTCCAGTTCAAGATCATTCGTCGCCACGATCAGTTTGCCGGTCTGCCTGTAGGGCAAACCTTGCTCCCGGCAAAAGGCGTAAGTGGTTCGCGCACCTTTTTTGCAGAGGCGCGCTTTGAGACTGCCGGGCTCGTAGTAAACGCCGGCGTGAATGACGCCGCTGTTGCGGCCGCTCTGATGCATGGCAGGCGCCTGCTCTTTTTCCAGCAACAATATGCGTGAAAGCGGCAGACGCAGTTTTAGCTCATGTGCCGTGGCGAGACCGACGATTCCCGCGCCGATAATGATGAAGTCATGTTTCATGGTGCCTGAATAGAATACTGCAATCAGTTGATCACGCTACAGTCAGGCAGAAAAGAAACCATGAATCACATCTCACTGGAGCCGCAGGAGACCATTGCGTGCCGTCGAGCGCAGCCGCTTTCCGGCGCAGCCGGGAGCAGGGAAGCGAGACTCCTTAATTTATCTTCAAAAAAAACAGGATGGCTTGATTTTTTGAAGTAACGGAGTTGTAATAGGATCGAGCCGAATTATCCAAATTCGACATAAATATAATCATTTGGAGAGGCACCATGAAGATTTCCTTCTTCCAGAAAGTCGGCACGGTTTTACCATTTCTTTTCATCTCACTCCCATTGATCGCACAGGACCCGGCGGACAGTGAGGAAAAGGCGGGTGTTCTTGAAGAAGTCACGGTCACAGCAACTCGCCGTGGCGAAGCCGATATCATGACCACGCCAGTCTCGATGACAAAGCTTGTCGGGGATGAGGTGACAAAATTCGCCTTGCGTGACCTGAACGACATCGCGGTTTCGGTTCCCGGGCTCTCGGCCGGCACGGTTTCCGCATTCAAGTCGGCGCAATTTGCAATGCGTGGCGTGACGGAGACCACGATCATTTTGTATAAGGAGTCGCCGGTCGGCGTGACCCTGGACGAATTCGTGGTGCCGCATATTCAGACCTCCAACCTGGAAGTGTTCGATATCGAGTCCGTCGAGGTCTTGCGTGGCCCGCAAGGCACATTGTTCGGCAAGAACACGACCGGTGGTGTCATCAACGTGCGCACGAAGCGGCCGGTGCTGGAGGAAAACAGCGCCGAAGTCCAGCTACAGTACGGTAGCTTCAGCACCCGGAAAGCCAACCTGGCGCTTAATTTCGCGGCAGGTGAAACAGTGGCATTCCGCTTTGCCGGGATGTACCTGAAATCAGACGGCTATTACGAGAACAATGCGCCATATGGTCCAATCGGCCAGACCGTGCTGCCCTTCAATACTGAAAAATGGCTGGGCGCTACGGGAGTGGGGGATCGGAGCGACATCGGCGGTGACGATGTTTTCTCCGGCCGGGCCAAGCTGTTGTGGAGCCCCAACGAGGACGTCAACATACTGCTCCAGTATGAAATTGTCCGCGACAAGGGTGATTCACCGCCTATCGTCCAGGAGTCAAATGCCGGTTACGTAGTCCCATTGTGGGGCTTTCCTGCTGCTCCCGTGAACGCGGACCCGCTCAAGAATGCCGGCAGTACCCAGCGTGACGACGGGAAGTTTCTGGATATTCCCGGGGGTCACATTGTCGATATCGATGGCATCTACCTGAATGGCGACTGGGCCATCAACGACAACTACACGCTCTATTTCAATGCGGGTAACCGTGAGCAGGAATCCGTGCTGCCGAGTTCCTATGTCGGTCAGACGGGCCCGATATCCGTGTTTGATGCAACTCGTGATGACGATCGGGAAACAAGCCAGTTGGAAGTTCGTCTTGGTTCAAACCTCGATGGTCCGATCAATTATGTTATTGGTGGGTTTTACCAGGAAGATGACACCGAGTTTTGCGTGCTGCAATACGTGGGTTTCTTCGACGGTTTTTTTGTCGGTACACCTCCTGATTTCTGGAATGATAATCCCAGGATTCTGTGCAATACCCAGGATGCAGAGGCGAAGGCGCTATACATAGACGGAACCTGGGATGCGACAGAGCAGCTCCACATCACTGCGGGTTTCCGATATACCAAAGAGGAAAAGGCCTGGGCCGGCCGACCGATGCGCCTGGCCCTGGGCGGCGAGCCGCTTTTTGACGCACTCGACACCGTGCTGGACGGTGCTGATTTCGTGCGGTTTCCAGAGGGCGTGGTGTACGACGATGAAAGCTGGAGTGAGCCCACCTATCGCCTGATATTTGGATACGATTTCAATCCGGACCTGTTCGGCTTCTTCGGCTATTCACGTGGATTCAAGAGTGGCGGTTATAACGACCAGCTGGGCACGCAGCTGGATCCGATTACGCCGGAGTCGGCGCGGCCCACGGATCCTGAAATCGCGGATTCCTTCGAGGGCGGCATCAAGTACACTTTTGCCGAGGGCCGGGCCCAGATAGCAGTCAACGCCTACTGGGTTGAATACACCGATGCACAAAGAACATTCAATGTCTCATTTCCGGAAGGCGGGCAGGAAACGCTGTTCTTCAATGCAGCTGAGATGGAAGTCAAGGGCGTGGAAGTCGAAGGCGTCTGGGCAGCGACCGAAAGGCTGCTTTTCAACTACAACTTTTCCTACATGGACGCCAAGTTCAATAAGTTCGAAGCGGACACAGACTTCGACGGTGAAATCGATATCGATCTGAGCGGCCAACCGGTTACTCGCGCGCCCGAATGGATGGGCAGTGTCGATGGAACTTACAGCCAGCCTCTGAACAACGGTGGCAATATCGACTACAAATTGCGTTTTTCTTATGAAGATGAATCCGTGTCGAGTTATTCGGATGTCGACCCGGTTTTCAACACATTCCTTGATTCAAGATCGATACTGGACGCCAGCATCACGTATTACGATCCGCAAGACCGGTTTTATCTCAGACTGTTGGGCGCCAACCTGACGGACGAGCGTTACAAGACCGGAGCACTGTCTGTTGCGACCTTGTGGATCATGTCTGCCTACGGACCGCCGAGGTATTACGGGATTGAGTTTGGCGGCAAGCTGGGTTGGTAAGCTGAATTCTGGCCATTGCTGCTGATCTCGGCAAAGCCAGTATGGCAATAATCAAAGGCCGGCGATACACGCCGGCCTTTTCTTTGTCACTTCATTGGCAAGAGTTGTCGCCGCTCGCGTTTGATCTGTGCTCAGGCCAGGCTTCGCTGAACAAACCAGAAAACCCCGAAACCACATACAACAGCTGATACCAGATCAGCGGCTGGAACGGCAAAACGCGGCTGCCCTCGTACGAGCAGGCCAATCAACAGCATCATGCCAACCAGGGCCAGCTGGCCCAGTTCAACGCCAATATTGAACCCCGCCAGTGCCCACGGAAGCACCTCGCTACCCGCGTTGCTTGCCATGAACGCACCCGCGAATCCAATTCCGTGGACCAGCCCGAACAACGTGGTAATGATTAGCCGGTAACTGCCGTTCCCGGCCAATTCATGCGACATTACCAGATAACAGAATGTGAATAGCGCCAGCCCACCCAGAACAGGTGCTCCCAGGCTGCCACCATGCAGGTATGCGAACGGCACCAGCATCAGCAGCAGTAGTGCGCAGATATAAGCCAGTGGGTTAGCGGACTTCCTCAAGATAGCAGTCCGTTCGACAGCGACCAGTGCGATGGTGAGCCCGATTACCGCTTCAGTTGCAGGGATGTTGGGTTGCACCCATCCCAGGGTGGTGAGCGTCAGGGTGATGCTGTGACCCAGTGTAAATCCCGTGATCGCCCAGACAAGATCACGGGCTCGTCGGCAAACGAGCAGCAATGCGATGAGAAAAATAACGTGATCAAGTCCGCTCGTGATATGGCGGAAACCATGCACCACATAAGCGACTATCGCGCTGCGCTCGTTGTCAGCATGTTTTGCAATCGAGGCGCCGAGTTGCCAAACCTGGGTTTCCCCGGTCATCAGCTGCTGAATAAAGCCATTTGGTGATTCAAAGCTTGCGACGTGGGTGTGCTCGGCGGCCAGATCAAAAAAGGCATGAATTCCCAATGAACCCGGTGGCTTGCTGCAGCGCCAGATGCCCTCTATCTGCAGGTAGCCGGGGCGCGCCTTGAGGGGCTGCAGTGCGCGCGTCCGCATGCAGTTGGATTCCTTGTCACCCACGACAATATGATTTTCGAGGTAGTTTGCCAAAACGTGTCCGGGGAGTACGGCGTTCTGGAAGTGAGGAATACGGGTTGCTTCACGGGCATTCACCGTGAAGCGTAAGCTCAGAGTCTGCTCCGTAAACTGCCATCGGCTGAAGGATTCGCTGACAAGATGGGCCTGCAGGTCATTCGCATATTGCAGCCCGATGAACAGCAGCAGTGCAATGAACGTGCGATGCATGCTACTGCTTTTCTTCCGCAACCACGACGATCTCCGTACGCTTGCGCAACCAGGCGAGGTATTGACGCAAGGCGTCGTCACCTGTGCGCCGCAAGAATTCGGCTTCCACTGCTGGTCGGGCCTGTTCAAACGGCGGCAACTCAACCCCCTGGCTTTCCAGCAGATGGAGGATGTGAATACTCCCCTCCGCTTCAACAGGCCTGGAGTATTCACCGTGTTCGAGTGCGGGTATTTGCTGCGTCAGTTTGGGGCCCAGGTAGTCGGAAAGCTTGGTCAACGGCAGCAATTCGTCAGGGAGCAGGGTTTGCGGCTCCAGGCCGGTGGACGAAATTACGGCCTCGACCGGTGTATCCGAACCAAGTTGCCGGAACGCCGCTACCGCTTTTTGTTCCGCCTCTGGATCGGAGCCGGGCAAACGCCACCACCGCAGGCGGTAGCGGGCCGACTTGCTGAAATACTCTGAATCGGTTTCATAGAGCCGGCGCAGCGCGGCCTCGTCGGGTGTTGTCGCTTCCGCCTCGGATCGAGCTTACGCCAGAAGTGGAAAGGCTGAATTATTATTTTGAAGCCTGCGGCTGCGATCGCTTTGCGGATTTCCGGTGCTCTTTCACTCAACCCCAGCTCGATACCTCGCATAATCAGCAGCTCTTCATCGATCAGACGATCGAGGACAAACTGCCGGTCCTCAGCATTGATCGGCGTTTTGCTGTCCGCTGAGAGGTCATTCAAGAGCTGGATATATCGTTCCAGCGGGATGTGGTGATCACCGACCTTTGCGATGACATCATCCGGCAGCGTATCCGGGGAAAGAGACCAACTGTCCACCAGTCCCGAAGCGGCCAATACCAATCCGGTCATTGCGCCGATGGTCAACAGTACAGTACGCATTCGGTTCTTGGGGATTGTGTTCGGCATGGTTCGCAGACGGGATCCGAAAGCGGTTGCTCAGGCATCAGCTGCGTCGCGCTTCAGGAAGTCAACGAAGATGGGTGAGGACCAGGCACGATGTTGAACGTCGGTGAAACACTGGTCCTCCTCGGCGGTACGATCGTCGCCATAGCAGGCAGCAACACTGACACATTGGCCCTTTGCATCAAACACACAACGAAGTCCGCCCGCGTTAATCGTACGCTCTGGCGCTTGCAGGGCCCGCACGTAATATACGGCATCTCTGGCAGTTGTCGCGAATTCCGGGTCGGAGAATTGAACTTCGCAGCCATTGCTGCTGCCGGTGTCACAATCAAACGTTTTCCAGGGGTCCTCAATCAACGGCCCCACTGACTCATCGGAAGAAATCTGGGGCCTGATGCGAATAACTTCTATGCGACTGATTGCCTGCCGTTTGGGCGATGGGTTGTAGCACTCGCCACGGCACAGCAGATCCAGACGCTCGTGAGAAAGTGCATTCAGACTATGCTCGGGGCAACCAGGCATTTGTTCGAATGCCCCCAGGGCGTGGGCGCGAAACCGCGGAGACTCATTCATTGCGGTTTCTGATCCCATGGGTAGCGTTTGTTCATCAGTCACTGCTGATGGATTCAGCAGGTCGAACCAGAGCAACATGCGTTGCCCGGACGTTCCATAAACTTCCTTGCGCTTCAGGGCGCCCCAGACTGCATTTCGGCTCCGGCCGCGGGCATGGACG
>CAMYKC010000116.1 GCA_947258865.1 uncultured Lysobacterales bacterium | reverse complement strand
TGAGTAACCAAAGATACAGTCCGGAATTTAAGGATGAAGCGGTCCGCCAAGTCGTTGATCGAGGCGGCCGGCTTCGGCGGCGGAGGCGCCTCCGGAAGGCGTTCGCTGGAAGGGACGTTTCTCAGCGGTTGCATCCTGACTGCGCGAAAAGCCGCGGCGGCAATCCTTGGGGGCGCCGGGTGAGGGTCAACGACTTCGTGGAATTCAGGAGACCCGTTTGAAGTAGCCTGGGACGGCCGGACAGATGCGGTCGTAATCCACCGGGAACGAGTCGTGGCCCTGCTTGTGGCACGCATACCAGTCACGTAAGGTTTGGAGCCATGTGGTACGAGTACCTGTTTTCACTGATTACCCTTTATCTTGCTGTTGCCCTGGCAGCCGGAATTCACGTACTCCTGAACACGAGAGATTCACGCGCGGCGTTCGGCTGGCTCGGGCTGATCATCCTTTTCCCCATCGCCGGAGCCATCTTGTACGCCCTGTTCGGTGTCAACCGGGTACGAAGAAAAGCGCAAAGGATTTCCAATGAATTGGTTGCCGGAACGAACAAAAGAAAATCCGGCGACAAGCCTTTGAATAGCGCCTTGCTGCGAATGCCCGGCTACAACGTGACCGGGAATGACTTGACCCCGGGCAACTGTGTGACCACCTATTACAACGGCGAACAGGCTTACCCGCCGATGCTCGAGGCCATCGAATCGGCGCAGCGGGAAGTACTCCTCAGCACCTATATCTTCGACAACGACGACACCGGGCGGCAATTCCTGGGAACACTTGCAGCCGCCAGGGACCGGGGTTGCCGCATCTGCGTCCTGGTGGACGACGTGGGCATTCGCTACAGTTTTCCAACGATCATTCGCGAATTGAAGAAATACGATCTGACCTTTCGCCGTTTCATGCCGCTGCGCCTCTTGCCGCCGAGTTTCAGCATCAACCTTCGCACGCATCGCAAGTTATTGATCACGGACCGTCAAACGGTTTTTGCAGGGGGAATGAACATCGGTGACCGGCAACTGATTGACGGGCCTTCACCACATCGGGCCTTCGATCTGCATTTTCGTTTTGATGGCCCCTTGACGGCAGAATGCGTTCAGCTTTTCACCGACGACTGGAGGTTCTCCCGGGGCCCTGAGCTCGACGAGTGGGCTGGCAGCTATCGATTTGAAGGCGGTGCCGAATGCCGGTTGATCTCGGACGGGCCGGACGAAACACTGGATTCACTGATGCTGGTGATCATGGGCGCAATCTCGAGTGCCCGCCAGCGCGTCTGGATCATGACTCCCTATTTCCTTCCCGAGCGCCAGATGATGGGTTGTTTGCAGGCGGCAGCGCTTTCCGGAATCGACGTGCAAGTGATGATACCGGAAGAAAACAACTGGCCACTGGTGCAATGGGCCCTGCAACACAACATGTCGGAACTGCTTCACGCCGGTGTGCGGATATTTCAGCGTCCGCCGCCGTTTGCCCACAGCAAGAGCATTGTGATCGACGGCGACTATTCCCTGCTGGGATCAAGCAACCTGGATCCGCGAAGTCTGAGGCTGAATTTCGAACTCGGCATCGAGGTTTTCGACCCGGAACTCAACCGCGATCTGAGCTCGCATTTCAAGCAAATCGTTACCGGATGCAAGCCATTCACGGCCGAGCGCCTGAAAGGGCGGAGCACTCCAGCCCGGTTGCGCGACGGGGCCGCGGCGTTATTTACTCCTTATCTCTAGGGCCACAGCGACAATATGGAAACCAAAACAACTTCCCGGTTAAACAATGCACAGCCGTATGCGCGATTGTATTATTATCTTAGGCAAGATTTCACAGGGCGACAACGGCGCCGAACCCGGGGAACGGTTTAAAACCGCAGCACAGACAATGAATGAATTGCGCCAGGCCCAGTCACAACTGGATGAGAAAATTGCCGCTCTGGACAAGGCCCTTGGCAGCAATCGTGGTATAGAAACCATGTTCCGCAGCGCCTACCGGGTGCAGATGGATCTCACCGGTCTGGCCGATAACAAGGCAAACATGATGATCAGCATCAACGGCATCATCATATCGATTATCATCGCCGCGGTCGCACCCAAGCTGGATTCCAACCCCTGGTTGTTGGTTCCCTCGACAGTTTTTCTAGTGGGTACTCTCGTTTCCATCGTGTACGCCATCCTGGCGGCCCGGCCGCGAGTGAGCAGTAAACCCATCACGCTGGAGGACCTGCAGCACAGCGCTGGCAACATCCTGTTTTTCGGCAATTTTGCCAATATGACTGAAGACGAGTTTACTGCCGGCATGGTTGATCTGATTCAGGACAGGACGATTGTCTACGAAACGATGATTCGTAATATTTACGGGCTGGGCGCGGTTCTCAAAAAGAAATTTGCCCTGCTCCAGGTGGCTTATACAGCTTTTATGCTGGCCCTGATTCTCGGCGTATCATCGTTCATCGGGGTGTTTGTCTGGATTCTTCAGCGGGCTTCTTAGTTTTACTGCGTCAGATCAAAATCCCCGCGGTGATTTTGTTTTAAGCTTTACCATCAGAATTGTCGATCGAGAGGTCTGCTATGTCTTTCATACCCAGCCGCATACTTAGCAAACTCTACAATCACACGAGCCTGAGAAACAGCGGGCAGAAAGTCCGTTTCTCCGTCAAGAACCGGCTGAGCCCGGCAACACTCCGTCACATTTCACGCATCGAAATCGACGGCCTTGACGTGCCACTGAAAAAAGTCAAGCTGACATGCGATGAAAGCTCGTCCATTCCGGTTAGCCGCATCACACCGGAAAAACCGCTTGATTTCGCACTGGGCGCGCAACTGACGTTTTTCCTCGACATGGAACCTCTCGAAGAAGGCGCGCACGACATCAGCGTTGTATTCGACAGCAAGCCGTTCGGCGAACTCAGGCTTGCCGTGAGTGATTCACTCAATACCGGACAGCGTGCGCCCGGCACGCTTCCGCGTGACCCGGAGGACGACTACGACGAGGACATCATCAAGGCCAGGCAGGCATTCATTCTGGAGCATACAGGCGCCAGCCTGGAGCATGTGAGCCGCTACTCCATCGATCCGCACGTTACGCGCGGCAATATCGAACATTTCACCGGCGCCGCTCAGGTTCCGCTCGGTTTTGCAGGACCGCTGCTGGTGCATGGCCAGCATGCCCAGGGTGAATTCTATGTTCCGCTGGCCTGCAGTGAGGGGACATTGGTGGCTTCCTACAACCGCGGCATGAAGGTGCTTCATCGCAGTGGCGGCGTGAAATGCGCCGTTGTGGGTGACAATATGCAGCGGGCGCCGGTTTTTATCTTCGAGGACGCCGGCAGTGCCCGCCGTTTCGCGGACTGGGTCCTGGAGCATATGAATGAGATCAAATCGGCTGCCGATGCGACCGACTCCTTCGTGCGCCTCAAATACATCGACTACTACCTGTCGAACAAATTCGCTTTCCTGAGATGCAACTTCAAGACCGGTGACGCCGCCGGGATGAACATGGTCGGCAAGGCGGCCTTCGCTGCCTGCAACTGGATTTTGCAAAACTGCGATGTGGTTGACATCAAGCAGTTCTACCTGGAATCAAATGTCGCGACGGATAAAAAGGCATCGATGATCAATATCATGCGAACGCGCGGAAAAAGGGTGACGTCTGAGGCCGTAATCAAGCGCGACGTGTTGCTCGAGGTCATGGATGCCGACACGGAATCCATTTATCACCATTACAAGGTATCCAGTATTGGTTCGATGTTGTCTGGCGCCAACAATAACGGCTGTCATTCCGCCAATGCCATCACCGCCATTTTCCTGGCCACCGGCCAGGACGTGGCAAATGTCTCGGAGTCGTCAGTCGGACTATTCTATTCCGAACTGACACCCGAGAAAGACCTTTACATGTCGATTACGCTGCCATCCCTGATTGTGGCCACCTGTGGCGGAGGCACGGGCCTGCCGACCCAGAAGGAGTGCCTGGAGGCGCTGGACTGCTACGGTGTGGGCAAGGTTTACAAGTTTGCCGAAATTGTCGCGGGCACTGTATTGGCAGGTGAAATCTCGCTTGCTGCCGCGATTTCATCGCTGGACTGGGTATCCAGCCACGATCAATTTGGCAGAAACGACCCAGGGGCGGCCAGTTAGAGAAAAATTTCCTGCATCGAGCGGCCGACATCACTGGTCGGGTTGATTCAACAGCAACTGCTCACGGTCGCCCGACCCTTCAATGTAATTGACCAGGTTGGTGATGGAAATGTCGTTCTTCAGCAGCAGGCTGCTGAAGGCGTTGATGCAGGCAGCGGGCGAAGCATCCGGAAAGCGGTGCTGGAATTCCCGGCGGAAGACGACAAATTCAGCGAAAGCAAAGAGCTTTCCATGATTGAACGCATTGTCCTGATCCAGGTCCCGGCCGAAGCGGCCCGATGCCAGCAACGCTTCATATTCGGCAGGTGCGCGGCGATAAACAAGTTCGACGAACTCAAGCGAGTGGTCCAGGACACTCGCCTGGAATCCTGAAACATCAGCAGAAATCGATCGGCCGCTCATTCCGCTGACCATACACGAAATTACTCCTCGTCGGCTATCGGCACCATGATGTGCGCATAGGGTGTATCCCCCCACATGACATAAGGTCCGCCCGAGTTTGGATCGTCGGTGATGCCCTCTAGCATCTCCCTGGGTACGATAATCATCAAATGTGGCCCGGTTTCTGTGTAATCTTCCGCATTTTTGGGATCAGGATGGTAAGGAGTAGCGTTGCTGACACCGGCGCCGATGTCGCCTTGCAGCATGTAGGAAATCCCGATTCCATCGGCCTGAAAGTCGGCCTGGCTGCCGACGGCCATCATCATCTTCATCCACAAGGCATCATTGCACATCGGCGCATCATCGCCGGGCATAGTGTCAGGCATGCAGGTCCAGCCGTTGCTGCCTTCACGGAGAATCGAACCGTCGCTGTCCATGATGGTCGCCTTTGCGCTGATAGCCTCGGGTGCCGCCGACATGGCGCGGACTATCTTCGCCTCGGCTGTATCCCCTGCAAATGCAGTACCGCTCAGCATGACCGCCATCGGTAAAGCTACGCCCAGACCGGGCGAAAAAAGTGATTTCATGTTGTATCTCCTCAAGCCTTTCCTTATCGCCCCGGGAAACACCAGAGCTTCATAAGCATAGTTCAGATTGAAAGAAAAACCCCGACAGAGCGGGGTTTTTCCATTGCGTTTATCCATATTTTCTCAGGGATTCTCGTGCAAAACCTCCCACAGATAATCCGTGTGCGAGGTACAGATTTCACTGAATTCGTTGGCTTCGGCGTTTTCACCGTCACCGTAGATCGTATCGAGAATCTCACCCCTGGCTTTTACCAGATCCTGAAAATTGGCAGCCGTCATCGTACCCAGCCGACGGTATTTGCCACCGATCACGTGCGAGTTCCAGCCCCAGGACTTGATCTTTCCATCTTCAACAGCTTTGTTGTAGACCGGCGCGAAGACCTTTTCGACGATTTCGTCGGCCCGCTCCTCTTTAGTGAAATCACAAACGTGGTAAACGGACATGGCGGCGGAGGCGCGCTCCTCAGCAATCCCGTTGCCGGATTCGACCTTCCAGATGTAGTCATCGTGTGATCCGCAGATTTTCGCGAATCCGTCATCCGCACCGCCCATTGCTTCTTCGGCCCTTTTTGCCAGCGTTTCCTGCGCTGTCAGCAAACCGCCGACCGAGTCCGAGGTATGGTACTGGATACGGCGCCACTTGCCGCCGGTGTGGTGCGACAACCAGCCCCAGCCCTTGATGGTGCCGTCGGTAACAGCGGCGTCAAAAATGGGCGCCGTGTTCTTCTTGATCAGTTCGTCCGCCTGTTCCTGCGTGGCTGTATCGCAGTTGAAATAGGTCGCGTAAAAATACCGGTCTTCCTTTTCTTCGTGATGCTCCGCTACCAGGGCCGCTGGCGCAGATATGGCCAGGGTCAGGGCAGTGATGACTAGATAGTTTTTCATTGTGTGATCTCCTCAATCGATTCATATTTTCTGCGTTTTGCCCGCGAAGTATACAGGGTCGTGAAAATTCTGCTATAGAAGGGCCTCGCACAAGGATTTGAGTAAAAAACTCAAGGATAGCCCGTCACCCATACATTAAGGAGTTTCGCTTCCCTACTCCCGCCAATGGCTCCGCTGGATTCAGCGTTCGAGTAACAGCGATGCAAAACCATAAAAAACGAGGGCCGCCAGGAGCACCATGGTGAAACCGATTTCGATGGCCAGCAGAGTCGCCAGCGCAGCGCTGATTACCGAGGCGAATCCATTGAGGGCCCATGCCCAGGGAATGAAGTCAGGCGCCACGGCGGATATTTGCTTCAATCCCAGTGGGAATGGCATGCCCATGCAGAAGGCAAGGGGAGCGATCAGCGCAATCGATACTCCTATCCTGATCCCATCAGCCAGGCCGATCAGGCTGTTGAAAAGCAGGGGCAACAGCGGGATATAGACCAGAGATATCACGGCGATACCGGCTACAGACAAATACACGGTCCGGCTTATTGCGCCGTTTTTCGCCGGCTCGGCGTCATTAACCAGTTTTCCGGAAACGGCACTGCCCATGCCGGCGAAGACCAGGAAGCCGGACAGAACGACAGCCACCGAATAGAGCGGGTGGGAAAGAAAAAGGATGAACTTCTGGATAAATGCCATCTCGATAAACAGGAACGCCAGGCCGAGCAGGAAGAAATAGCTTCCCATGCGGGTGTTGGCAGGCCGGGCGCGCCTGGTCAGCATCAAGGGCAGCAGGATCAACACGGACCCCAGCACTACCGCCTGGATCAGCGTGGCCACCAACACAAGGTAACCCCATTCGATCAACCCGGCGCCGCCGCGCTCGCGAAGCTCCATGAGTTCGGGAAAAACCCGCCATTTGAAAAAATGGAAGAAATATGGCCGATCGTCCGTTGCCGGCGAAACGTTGAACTTGTAGCTCTCAATGAACTGGCCGGCCTGCGCTCCAAGCAAGGCTTTGATTCCATCGAAAAGCCAGGGCTGCGAGAGCCTGTTGAATCGATTGGCTTCATCCGCGCGCATCGATGGATACCAGGCGACATCGAAGGAACGGGATTGTGCGAACTCACGAATGCGGGCTCTCTCCCCTTCTGTAATAGGCCCGTTTTTCGCCAACAGTGTCACCGTGTTCCAACTGCGTATAACCGCAATCTGGCTGCCAGGCTCACCGACACCCCTTGCCCGGAACGCCTCGATAACGGTCGCAGCAAGCTTCAAACTATCGCGCGGCGGCAACTTCAGCCAGCGCGTTATGGCCAGGATACCGCCTGGCTCGAGGTGGTCGAGGTAACTATTGACGGCCTCGACGGTATACAGATGATTTTCATTGAGCGCCTGGACGCCGGAGCCTGAAACGGCGAAGGAATCCAGAAGCCCGACCTGGATCAGGTCGTAACGAACGGCGCTGCGTGCGACAAATCCTCGCGCTTCACCAATATGCAATGCTACGCGCCGGTCCTCAAACAAGTAACCGGCGAATTCCCAGAA
>CAMYKC010000115.1 GCA_947258865.1 uncultured Lysobacterales bacterium | reverse complement strand
CACGCCGCGGCAGCCGTGGTCATCGGTAGCTTCTTTCAATCCGTGTTCGTCATGCTGACTGGCGGCATATTGATGCATGCCGCCGCAGACGGGCTGACCAGCCATTTCATGCAACTCAATAACGTGCCCATGCAGGACGCCAGGCAAATGGTGCTGAACAGTCCCGACAGTATCGCCGCTGCCTTTATGGTCCTGGGCGGGGCGACAGGCTTCGTGTTGATGATCGTGGCGCAGGCCAAGGCGCAAGTATTGAATTGCTACGGTGCTTCCCTGTCGCTCGCGAACCTGTTCGATGCTGCGTCCGGGTGGCGTCCCGGGCGGTTTGCGTTTGTCATCGTTGCCAATGTCGTCGCATTGCTAATGCTCTACGGACAAATTCTCGAGCTGGTAGAAGAGTGGATCGGTTTGCTCGGGGTCCTGTTGAGCACTTTGTCCGGCGTGATCTTGATGGACTATTTCGTCGTGAAGCCCATTGCTGGCCGCAGGCTGGTGGCGGAACGAGTGCAGGAAACGGTGAACTGGGCGGGTGTCATCACTATCGTCACCAGCGTGGTAGCGGCCCACTATCTATTCGCGTCGGTGATTCGCATCGAGGTGATTACGTGCTGCCTCGTCGTGGGTCTTGTTTATCCGATATTGCGTTTGTATGTCTTGCGACCAGCGTAACGAAGCGTAGACTAGGTTGTTTGGCAACCAGGTCTAGGGATCATTCCCATGGGCCCGTTGCAAATAATCCTGGCACCTTTATTCAAAGCCGGAGTTTACGATGACTGCCGCCCGCCGCTGGCCCTGGATCGCCCCGATACTGCTCTATGCGGCCAGCACCCTGGAGATGATCATCATGGTCACTCCGTTCGCGGCGTACTTCTACAGTGTGTACACGCCGCTGTTCCATGGCCTGGAACAGAGTGCGGCGACAGCCTGGCTGCCGCAGTTCTTCCTGCCGCACCTGGCGCATACGAGGCTCGCACTGTTTCGGGGGATCAACTGGCTCGGCGCAATTCTCGCCCTGGTTGGCATCGTCGGCTTTTTCGCCTGCGCCGTGCAGCTCTACTACGGCAAATTCATCAAGAAACAGTTGGTAAGCGGTGGCCTCTACGGGCGGATTCGTCACCCGCAGTACCTGTTATTGATGATCGGTGGTGCCGGCTTTCTACTGTTGTGGCCGAGGTTTTTTATCCTGGTCACCTACCTGATGATGCTGGGCCTGTACTACATGCTCGCCCGGCACGAGGAAGAGACGCTCAAGGAGCGTTACGGCAGCACCACGCACGACTACCTGGCGCGAGTGCCGATGTTCAATCCGTTCAGCGGCCCGCGGCAGCATACGCCGGCACCACGTGCCCGGGTGCTCGGCGTGTGGCTCGCGATCGTGGCGGCCTGCCTGGTAACGGCTTTCGGCTTGCGCGCTCTCGCCGTAACACAACTCTACGTCGTGCAACGGCAATCGCCTGATGTCACCGCATTGGCCTTCCGCACCATGAGCGATGCAGAGATCAGGGCGACGACGGAATCGGTGTTGGCGACGGCGCCCATCCGGAGCTTGCTGGAAAACGACAGGGATGTGGCCTTATTCATGCAGATCAATAACAGTGGGTCGCAACTCAGGCATCTGCTGATCGACCTTGGTATGACGCCCCAGGCACGCGATGTCCTGGACATCCCGCAGGATGGTGACTTCATCGTGGTATCGCAGGTCATGGCGCGCAACCCGGCAGCAACGCAGGTACCTGGCGCATTTGCATTGGGCGCGCGGATTGAGCCGCTCTTCCTGGTTGGATTGCCAGGGAACCAGCAGCCACCCACGATCAGCAAATTGACGACCGACCAGTTTTACACGGACTTTTCGCGGATCCTGTTTTAGGACAAAGGCGCCGGGTCTGTTTCTTGCGGGTAAGTGAGCCCGGCAATTTGCCGGAGATCAGGCCTGCCTGGGACCTGACTCCAATTCCGTGGCGCGTTCTGCGCGTGGTCGCAGCTTGTGCTGCCAGCTGTCCCGGTGCCTCGTGATATGCACCGCCGCCAGCAGGATCACGGAACTGATGATCGGCTCGCCCATGTTGCTGAAGATGCCGCCGGTCTTGCTGTACGGGATGGCGAAGAACACCAGTGCACCCACCGAGCCCAGGAACAGCCACTTGTAGCCCACCTTCCACCACAGGTACACGCCGAACAGCATCATCATGTTGCTAAGCGTGATGGCCGGGATCGGCGGAATGGCCTTGCCGATGCCGACCGCGGCATCAGGGCTGCAGGCGGTGTAGTCCGCAATGCGGGTGGTATAGCGCAGCGTGTCGGCAAAACACGATGGATAAAGGGTCGCGTTATAGAACAGCCACAGGTCGTCCAGGATGAAGTAGGTGGCCAGCACGCAGAACCCGCCCGTGACGAACTTCGGCTGCGCCCACCTGAAACCGGCCTGTTTTGCCATCGAGCCGATCGCAATGAACGTGAACGGCAGACAGACGTAATGGGCCACGAAGCGCACGTTGTTCAGGCCGATCAGCACATCACCCTCTCCCAGGGTGCTGCCAATGCCGATCACCACGTTGTCGTACCACAGCAGGAGCAGCGGCACGGTGGCCAGCTTCAGCGCTGTGCTCGGGTATTGCCGGTTGAGCCATAGCGCCCAGAGCAGGACGCCGAAGTCCGCCACCGCAATTAAAAGAAAGCCGATCGACAACATACCCATATCTGCAAAGACCACCGCGCCGCGATTTGGGGCAGTTTACCTACTTCCCGCTGCGCGGGGGCCCTGTCCTGGTCTCCGGGGTCGGACCCCGTCGGGGTCTGCGCTCAGGAAACGCTGGCCGGCGCCAGCAATCTGCGCCCGGCACCAGAGCCGGGATAGTCACGCCGGTTAGCACCGGGGCTGGCGTAACCGTTGATCAGCACACGCCGATAGCGGGGGGACGTGTTTTCGAAGCTCGCGTGTGCCGTGTACGGGCCGAAGAACAGGGTGTCACCGGGTTGCGCGGCAATCGTCACGGCATTGTCGCTGCGGCACTGCGCCAGCTTCCGGGTTGCCCGGCAGCCCCATTTCGAACTCCCCGGCAGGAACAGCAGGGGGCCGCTGTCAGGCGTCATCTCGTCGAGCACGATCAACGTCTGCACGAAACTGCCCCGGCCGTTCACATCGGTCCAGGTGCCATGGCCCTTGTCACGATGCTGAATGTCCTGGTGCCAGTCGAACACGACCCCGTCGCGGGGCCGCTTGAAGTGAGCCTGGTTCAGCAAATGATCCATCGCGTCACTGCGCAACAGTTGCGCACAAGGCCCGGTCAGGCGCGGGTCATTGCCGATTGCCAGCAAATAGCGCTTGCATCCGCCGGCCCAGACGACCCGCTTGATTACCTGTCCGCCGTTGTTTTCGCCGAGCACGAAGTACGCGCCCCGGCGCAGGCCGGTCTCGGTCAGCTGTCTAGCGATGGCCTCGAGTTCGTCGAAGCAGGCCCGCATCCGGGAGACTTCCCCGGCATTGAACAGCGCTCGTCGGGTGATCCAGCCAACCTCGAAGAACTCCTGGATCTCGTCGGCGCTCAGCGAGACTTCGCGGCGCATTGTGGGCATGGGCGTGGGTGCCGCCTCTTGTAATTAGTGCCGTGCTGTCTTTATAGCCCACGGAGCCGGTGCCGGTGTTGCCTTTATGACTTAATACGAATAGCGAATAGGGGTCGCGAATAGGGGTCGAACCGATTTTTCGAGAAATCGGTCCGACCCCATTTTCGACCTCATTTTCGCAGAGTCTTGCCTTTAGCGCAGTCTGGGCCTCAGCCACGCGAGCAAGCCCAGTGCAGATCCAAATAACAAGGCTGCGGCAGGTACTGGAACCAAAGTGCCATGCCAGTGGGCTTCTACAGCAGCATTAAACGGTTCATCATCGCTGGTCATCGAGAAGAAAAAGTCCGTGAAACGACCGCCGACTGGAATCACACCGTCCATAAAGACGATGGTCCTGCCGTCTGCGGAAACCGGGATCGTGGAAAATATGTCTGATAGACCAGTAGCCGCATCGTTTTTCTGTAATCCACCGTAAGCTTCGGGTGACGAGAAGTCTATGCAGTCAACTCATGAGTCCTCAATATTTTTTTAAACAATGGGTTGGGAATGAATGTGGTAACGGATTCTCGATAAGAGTCGCGTAATCGCATGACGTTTTTTCTGGTAGCATCCACGTGCTGTTCGGCGCGGTCGCGAACAGTCGTGGAAAGCCGCTAATTCCGGTTTCCGCGCCGTTCCCATTGACCTTCGGGATTCCGGTATCAAGAATTCGGGGTGTTTCGAACCCACGATCAATAGAAGGGGTTATTGCCATGCGAAATATGTTGCTGACGTTGCTGTTCGTGCTTTCCACGCTCGGTGTTTCTGCTGTTGCCCAGGAATCCGGTTCCGGCAATTTTCAGCAAGTCAAAGCCAAGACTCTGGACGATGAGAAGTTCACCTTCCCGAACGACGTGCGCGGCTCACAACTCAATGTCATGTTTCTCGACATGGCCACCGGTCGCTCAAGCGAGGAAGCCCAGGTAGGCGAGCTGATCGACTGGCACGTGGCGCTCGAGAAACGCGGCGTTTTTGACGAACAGGTCATGCCCTATCATTTTCCGGTAGTCGCGGGGGCGCCGTTTTTTGTCAAGGGTGCAATCACAGGCAAGATGCAAAAGTCCTATAAGGACAAGGTTCCCTTTGGCCAGGTGAGCATTCTGTTCATAAAGGACTTGGCAGCCTTTGCCAATTCCGCTGGTCTTGCAGTGGACGGGCAACCAACGATCGTCATCACCTCGAGCGACGCCAAGCCGTTAAAGACGTTCAAGGGGCAGGTCTCTCCCGATGGCATCGACGAGATCGTCACAGCCATCGGGCAATTGAAATAGCCGCGAAAAAGGTGCCGGGAGGGGGCAGTGACCTTAATTCGGTCGGCCGGTCTTGCGCCTGTGGGAGTTGTGGCCACTGTCTCCCAATTGCCTTTCATGAGCTGCCGCTGCTATCGTGATTCTCGACAGCGCTTTTCCCTTTTCCCGGTTGTACTAATCGTCGATGTATCTGAAACGAAAATGCGGCCAGCACAATCACGCCGAGTCCCACCAGGATGAAGACCCTGCTCTCCCTTCTCAGAAAAGATTCCCCGAGATAAACGGTGGCGACGGCATAAGGCATTTCAGTGATTCCCAGCGCTGTTAGATAGAACAGGAAGCGGTAGCGCAGCATGCCGAGCACGTAGCCGGGGATTTCAGATGGCACGACTGCCTGAAAGAAGAGTATGTGGATAAACCTGGTGCGTTCATTGACCTGATCCTCCCAGTTGGCGATTGTTTCTTCACCGATCATCATCGAAACGACCGGGCGCCCAAAAAATCGTCCGATGCAAAAGGAGACGATGCCACCCAGGAACCAGCCGCACCAGAGGAGTGCAAGGCAACCTGCCTTTCCCCAGGCGTAGACAGCAACTGGGGCAAGCAGAGCACTCGAAAAGAAAGCCACCATTGCTGAAAGCATCGCGAGCAGCAGAAACACCAGCATGCCGAGGAGCGGTGCCTGGGAGATCAGGCCCTCGGTCCAGAAAATGATTGCTTCTGTCTTGTCGTGAAGGGTATCTGAAGCGGCGATGAGGCCTGCCACGATGATCAGCATGCCAACGATAAGCAAGTGGCGTTGTAAGTTACCGCGGAGGGCCATGCTTATGCACAGTAACATGGTGGCGGTTAATTCGCCCATCATGGAAGGAAAGTCTGCGGGAAAGTCATGCAGCTTTGTAAACTTGACTATATTGTGGATCTGTTCGTGGCATTCATGAAGAAGGAGCAATCACAATAGAAAAGATGCTCACCGAGGAACGCCATCGATTATGGCCGTCTTCTATCTAGACAATCAGTTTCTAGTGAAAAATGGACGCACCAGGCTGGTTGTCGCCCTCCTGCTCCTGATGCTGGCTCCTGTGTCAGCGGCACAGCGGGTGCCCGACCAAGAGATGATGTCTCGCTGGCTTCAAGACATGAAGACCGATGCCAAGGGGCCCTTCGAGCGCATTATGTGGTTCTGTAATGACGGCGAAGTTCTGCCGCCGAAACCCTATGCCTGCGCATCCCATGGCGGAGGTATCCAGCATGGGGAATTGAATGACCGCGCCAGGGCCATACGTGGGGCGGGTTATTACGTGGCCAATGTGCTGGCGGAATTTGACCCGCCTGATATCACAGTGGCTGTTGAGGGCCGCGAGCGCCTGCAGCAAATCCTGCTTGAACGCTACCTCATTGCGATTGATGGGGGTTGGATCTTCAGGCACGTGGGCCAGTACCGTGGAGCCCTGCAGATCGAAGACGAAATCGCTGGCGCCCGCCGAATACTGATGGCCTTGAGCGGCCCGCCATTCGCCGGGCAGTCGGATTTCCTGTTGCGTCGGGACGCCACTCGACTCTTAGCTCATGGCCTGGATCTGCCATCGCTGACCGATGTACGTCAGCGCTCGACCGAACTGGTCGAGGGCGATCAGGGATTTGAACCCTTACGCAACAAGATTCACGGTCAACCCGATGCCATGGATGCGGAACGGGTGCGTGCCTATGCCCTGGGGCGCCCCGCGGATGTGCGCACCATGGACTATGAGCGCCTGGCAATGGCGATTGACCAACTCTATCTGCGACGAAATATCTCGGATCAGCTTTCCTTGTTGGCGGATCGGGTAAAGAGCCGGCTTGTCGCCTCTCGATTGAGGGTGGGGGCCGAAGCGCTCGCCGCTCATCTTGATCCCGAGACCCGGTTCGACGTTAGCAGCGATTTGTTGGCCTTCATCAGGAACTCGGTCGCCGAGGCAGGTGGTGCTGAACTGCAGCTTGCCCTGCTGGACGTTGGCTCATCATTGGAACTGGAGGTCTTTCGCGCCGGAACGACACTGGTTGCCCGGGTGCCCCACGTCGGCCGGTCGAGGGGCTTGTTTTGGCTGAACATGTCCAGCGCTGCCCTGTATGGATCGGGGATGATTTCAGAGCGGCAGTGGTTTGCGATTCAAGCGAGTATTCGCCGCCTCATCAAGCGGGAGGTTTCGTTGGCGGAGTATCGGGAAGAGCTGCGCTATCTGTCGCGCATGCCTTCCTGGGCAAGTCGCTGGCAACAGTTTCACTATGGGGCGGCCATCGAGCACCTGGCGGCCATCGAGCCGCTGGTGCGAAATTTCCTTGCAGAGCAATTGCGTTCGAGTCCCCTGGTCATCTATTCCAATATCCTGGATACGCTGCTGCAGGATGCCAATACCCTGGCCCGGATCCCTCATCAACTCTTTGGGAAAACGGCAGGCGTGGGCCTGCGCAAGCTCAATCCGGGGCTCACGCGCGGCATTCTCAGGCAGTCGCCGCCCGGGCGATCAGGCCTCGGGCTGGAGCGTGACGGTGTCTACCTGCTGCCAGCCACGACGGCGGAACTGTCCCCGGTGGCGGGCATATTGACCCTGGGAGAAGGCAACGCGCTGTCCCACGTTCAGATCCTGGCGAACAATCTGGGCATTCCCAATGTGGCGGTGGATCACTCCTTACTTATACCCATTCAGCAGAAGCTCAATCGACCCGTGGTGCTCGCGGCCAGTCCCGGCG
>CAMYKC010000114.1 GCA_947258865.1 uncultured Lysobacterales bacterium | reverse complement strand
CGTCCGCCAGGGAGCTCATTTCGTCCAGCAAACGCATGATGGCATGTTGGTTCTTCTGGTTCTGCATGCCAGCCTCGATGGCACGCCGGCGCTCTGTGCTGAGGAACGACCTGGCCATCAGTGCGATTGAGGCCAGGATTACGATCAGCGCGAGGGAGCCTGACCAGAGTGATGGCCACGTGCGTGTAGCCGAACGATTCAAGACCCCGTCGGCCACGCTGCGCGCGAGATCGAACATATTAAGGCTGTCGATATAAATTGCTTCAGCTGCGCCGCGCACAGCAAGGATGTCGCTGGTCGACGCCAATATCGTCTCAAGCTGTGGTGTGGCGTCGTCATAGAGTGTGCTCGCCTTGCCAAGGGCGTCACGGGCCTTGGCGTTTTTTACCTGCGTGACTCCAACGGTTCGACTGCCCTGGAGCAGGGCATTCATGGTCTGTTCGAAATATTCGATTTCCTTTGTGAAATTTTCGGCTGCCGCAACCGACCCGGTTCCTCCCCGAAGCATCTCCTTGAGGTGTCTCAGGATCCGGTCAGAAAGCACCAGTTGTCTTCCGGCGACAAAAATCTGTTGGTTGGGTGCACCGCTCTTCGTCAACTCCCTGATCGCCTGGTCCGTCAATTCCTGGATTTCAGGAATGACCTGGATGAACCCGGCACTTGTGGTCGCGAGATCCAGGACCAGCGTCTCGCGGTCGAGAATGCTACTGGCATTGGTATTCATGCGTACCCAGGTCGAATCCAGATCGGTCAGGGTAGAGGCCATGTCTGCCGGAAGTGCCTGCAGGGAGCGAGAAGCACTGCCGCTCTTCAAAGTATCGACCGCGTCGGCGATTGCACCGGCCGAATCCCCGAGTTGAACGAATGCACTCCGGTTGCCTTCAACCGACTCCGAAGCAGACTTCGCCAGTTGCTGGGAATGAACCTGCAGGTCGGTCGACAGCTTGATCCATTCCTGTTCATTGCGGCTTTCCTTCGTGATCAGGAAAAATGTGACAGCCACGAACGCCAGCAAAATGACCAGACCACCCACCATCGCGTAAAGGCGACCGGACTTCTGTGCCGTGGGCTTGTAGTTCGTTGAGGTCATAGTCTGCTGCCTCTTCTCACGCCGTTGTAAAAATCCTCTCTGGCGCGACGGATTCTTTAACCGTGGTTCATTCTGCCGAGCCATTGAGAAACTCCCCTGCATTGAACAATTGGTCGAGGTTCAGTTCAAGCCAGGTTTCGGCGCCCAGTTGATGTTGTTTGCTGACGACGCTGCGCATCGGGGATTCGTCAGGGAGTTCCGAGGGCATGGCGTCGTCATCCATGAAATGCCGCTGGCCAAAAACTTCGTCGATCAACAAGCCAATCGGCGCCTTGTTCAGGCTCGCGGACAACAGCCGGCTATTGGCGGTGATGGGGGAACGGACGCCGCTAAGGTACCACGCCAGGTCGACAACTGTGAGCAATTCGCCCCTGACGTTGGCGAGTCCAATTATCCAGGGCTTGGCGCCCGGTACTGGCGTTGATGGCGGACAAGGGAGAATTTCGCTTATGCGATCGATATTACAGGCCAGTCTTGACTCGCCAATACCAAAGGTGACTCCACTCCATTCCTGGGACGGGCCGGCACCGTCTTTGCCGCCGGGTGTGAACTTCGCGCTTCGCCTCTCGTATTCGAGCAGTTTCGCAAGCGCGGCATTTTTACCATTCTGTTTCATCCGTCCCTTCACTATCCATGTTGGTGGAACTTTAGGTCTGATGCAGATCAGGCAGCTGCATGCTGCGCCACCGCGGCTAGCAACTCCTCTTTGGTGAATGGCTTGGTGAGATACAGGTCCGAACCAACTACCCGGCCGCGGGCCTGGTCGAAAAGACCGTCCTTGCTTGTCAGCATGACCACGGGCGTTGCCCGGAATTGTGCATTATTCTTGATGATCGCACAGGTTTGGTATCCATCGAGACGCGGCATCATGATGTCGACGAATATCAAATCCGGGTTGTGACGCGCCACCATGGATAATGCTTCAAAGCCATTTTCGGCCGTGACAACTTCGTATCCTTCTGCAGTCAGCATGGTTTCAGCGGAGCGCCTGATGGTCGAGCTGTCGTCAACCACCAGAATGCGTAAGGATGAGTGTGCGGCAGTGCCGTTCATCTTCTCTGATTCGTGTTCTTCAGCCATAAATCCTTCCTTGGTCTATCATTCTGATTTGGGCGCAAAGTTGCGCCCCACCGAATCTTCCCGTCGATTTTAGATTGCCGGGACTTACTAGTCTACCACTTTTAATTATAGATTCCAGCAGTAACAACAGCTTATGAAAAAAAGTTAAGATAAGTGATTGCAAACCATACCCCGCTTCATCCAAGGTATGTACGCTGGAACACAGGCTACGCTAAGCTGATAATAAAGGATTGAAAACGATCGGGATCAAGGAAGGCGTTATGACCGATACTCCTCAAATTTCCGGAAACGGTTTGAAAACCGGAGTGATCATGGACCCGATCGCCGGCATCAAGACCTATAAGGACTCGACGTTTGCGATGTTGCTGGAGGCGCAACGCCGCGGGCATGAAATCTGGTACATGGAGCCCGAAGATTTGACGATAAGGGATGGTGTCGCGCTGGGTCACATGAGACCGCTGTCAGTCAGGGATAACCAGCACGACTGGTTCTCGCTGGGCCAACACGAAAACCGCGAACTCGATACCCTGGATTTTCTGCTCATGCGAAAAGACCCGCCATTCGATATGGATTATGTCTATACGACGTATATCCTCGATCTGGCGGAACGTGACGGAGTCACCGTTGTGAACCGTCCCCAGGCTTTGCGCGACGCCAACGAAAAATGCTTCATTACGCAGTTCGCACAATGCTGCGTTCCGGCACTGATCACTCGAAATTCAGCGGAAATCAGGGAATTCGTTGCCGAGCAAGGCTTGTCGGTCGTCAAGCCGCTGGACGGAATGGGTGGTGAATCGATCTTCCAGGTCCGGCCGGATGATCCCAATCTGAACGTGATTCTCGAGACGATTACGAGCAAGGATAATGACCTCGTGATGGTGCAGCGCTATATTCCTGAGATTACGGCCGGCGACAAACGGATTCTGGTCGTCAACGGTGAACCGGTTCCCTATGCGCTGGCGCGCATTCCAGGCGAAGGGGACTTCAGGGGTAACCTGGCAAAGGGCGGAACCGGCAAGGGTGTGCCGTTGACCACGCGCGACTACTGGATTTGCGAACAAGTAGCGCCTGAACTCAAGCGCCGGGGGATCGTATTCGCCGGGCTGGACGTTATTGGCGATTGGCTGACGGAGATCAACGTCACCAGTCCGACCTGCATCCGGGAACTGGATGCGGAATATGAACTCAATATAGCAGGCGATCTATTCAATGCGTTGGAAGCGTTGCGGAGCGGATGACATGGTGACGGCATGATGCTGGTTCATGGTATTTCTCGTGCTGGCCACGGGCCTGCACGTTTTGTTGTTTTTCGGAATCAGTTTCGGCGTCACCCTCAAACCCTTGCCCCGCCTTGCCGATACACTCGACGTCGTCCTTGTGCAATGGCGTTCAGAAAAAGAGCCGGACAAGGCGGACTACCTCGCCCAGGCTTCGCAAAAAGGCGGTGGAGATACCGAGGAGAGAACCAGGCCCTCTGAAACCGTGAGCGGTGCACTGCCTACGCCGGAGACGGGACAGGAAACTGTGCCGAGCATTCAGCAGCAGCCCGAAACCGCAATCGAGGTCCGCGAGATTATTGCTGTGGAGGCCGATACCCCGGTGGCATTGCAGGAAACCGACGTGGAACAGCCAGAGACCGAGCAGCCCGACGCCGCCCAATTGATGCGTCAAAGTATGGAAATGGCCAGTTTGCAACCGGAGCTGAGCCAACAGCGCCAGTGGAAATCAAAACTGCCGCGGCGGGAATTCATTTCAGCGAACACCAAGAAATACGAGTTCGCTAGCTACATGAGCGCATGGGTTTCAAAAGTCGAACGGGTTGGCAACCTGAATTATCCGAGCGAACTGAGGCAACAGAAACTGCATGGAGATCTCGTCATGACCGTTGGCATCAATCAGAACGGTACCGTCGAGAGTATAGTCGTCAAGCGCAGTTCCGGCATACCGGAAATCGACCAGGCTGCTGAGAAAATCGTGCGACTGGCCGCACCTTACTCACCCCTGCCGGACAACATCACCGAGCGTGTTGACATCCTTCACATTACGCGTACCTGGCGATTTGAGGCCCGGTTTGGAACGGAGTAGGTCTTCACTCGCTCTGACTTCTCGCCTCACTCCGCAACTCGATCGTATTTCCGTCCGGGTCCCGGATGTAAACCGATGGGCCGAAGCCTTCGGCTCCATAGCGTATCTCGAATTCTCCGTGTTCCGCACCGTGCTGATCCAGCCAATCGCGCAACTTGTCATCACTGATGTTTTCGATTTGCAGGCAAAAGTGCTCAAGGGTGTTTTCGGACTGCGAAGGCGGCCCGCCTCCTGCGCGGCCGAGTTTGCTGTCCACGGCCACCAGATCAATCAGGGATGCTCCGGCCCGCAACTGGGTCAGGCCGGTTTCAGGAGGAAGAGCGCGCTCGACCCTGCACCCCAGGACACTGGAGTAAAATCGCACCATGGCGTCGACGTTTGCCGTTCGCAGAACAATGTGATCGATTTTTCTTATGCGGATCATGTTTCCTCCGGCCCGATCCACTTCTTGACCCTGGGCGCGCGGTAGTCGTTGAACCGGTCTAGCAACACACCGGGTTTTTCATCCATGATGATCATCGGGCGATATTCCTCCTTGACGAACTGTTGATCGATCGCGTTCTCCAGAAATGTGAATAAGTGGTCGTAATAGGACGCGACGTTCAGCAGGCCGCAGGGTTTTTCATGGAATCCGAGCTGCGCCCAGGTGAGCATCTCGAATATTTCTTCGAAAGTGCCCCAGCCGCCCGGCAGTGCGATAAAACCGTCTGAAAGCTCCGCCATCTTCGCCTTGCGTTCATGCATCGATTCGACGATGAACAGATCATCCAGACCAGCGTGCGCCACCTCCTTGGTGGCCAGGCTCTGTGGGATGACCCCAATGGCCTCTCCCCCACGCTCCAGGATAGCGTCGGCAACCGCGCCCATCACACCGATGCCGGCGCCGCCGTATACCAGACCAAGCCCACGGGACGCCAGTTCATAACCCAGAAGACGGGCAGCTTCGCAGTACTTTGGGAGCTTCCCTGGACTTGACCCGCAGTAGACGCATATTCGTTTCATTCCAGCACCACCCGCCAGGCCTCCTTTTTCTGCTCCAGGCTCATCCCGGCATGCGCAGGGCTGGTGGACGGCAGGCGTTTCAAGCCAAGACTAGCGGCTGGTCCATCGAGGCCGGGAAGAACGTGTTTCAGGTACATCGATTCCGCCTTCGCGCCGTTGAAGAACACGCGTTCAATGAGTGGATGATGCCCGTAAAAGTCCTGAAAATCATTCGTCACGATAGAGCGCTCATCGATGGCGGAGTCGAGACTGCCGCTGCGGAAACAGGCTTTGAGCACATCCCAGATGGCGTAATCCCTCCGCCTTACTTCGCTAACGCATTGCTCGTAGGAGCCGCAGGTGACCCGCCGACCCTGGTTGGGTAAGTCGAGCGCAGCGAGCGGTACCAGAAGGGTCGAGCGCTCATTGCATTCCGTCGAGCGTAGCCGCCTTTCGCCGTAGGCGGGAGCAGGGAAGCGAGACTCCGGGTCGCGGGCCCCGATCTCCAGCAACTCGGTGATGATGGGCCAGAAAGCATTGCGCGAATGGGCATAATAGCGCTGCTGCGCAAGCGATTCGCGGCTGGGCATGCTGCCCAGAATCAGTGTTTGGGCACTTGGCTGGCTGATTGGTGGGAAGCCCCGGACCAGCACGATATGGCTTCAGGCCTGGGCCCGGGTCAGCGTCAGCAGCAGCGCCATTCGGGAATACAGGCCGTTCCTGACTTGTCTGCGGATCAATGACTGTGATCCGTCGGCCACACCGGACGCAATTTCCACGCCACGGTTCATCGGGCCGGGGTGTAAAACATGGCAACCTTGCGAGGCCAGCCCCAGCCGCTCGGCATTCAGTCCCCATTCGCGATGGTATTCATCGGCGTCCGGGATATCCAACCCGGAAATTCGTTCTCTCTGAATTCGCAGCATCATGATGGCATTTGCGCCTTCAACGGCCGAATCCAGGTCATTGAAGACCCTGGTTCCCCTGGTAGTTCCGTCGCCAGGCATGAATTCCGGCGGTCCGGCCAGTCGAATTTCTCCGACCCCCAGCATTTGCAGCAACCTGATTGCCGATCGGGCCACGCGCGAATGCCGGATATCGCCGGCCATGACCAGGCGAATTTCACCGAAGTCCTGAAAGCTTTGTTTCAGTGTCAGTGCATCGAGCAGGGCCTGTGACGGGTGTGCTGCGGTGCCGTCACCCGCATTGATTACGTGGACCCCGGGTTCTGCCAGCTCAGCCAGTTTTGCGGCGTTGCCTTCCTCGGGATGCCTCACCACGATGCAGTCGGGACCCATGGCCTGGATGGTGTAAAACGTATCGGTCAGTGTTTCACCTTTTTCGACCGAACTGCCGGTTGCCGAAATGTTGATGACATGCATACCCAGTCGCTTGGCCGCTGCCTCGAAAGAGACCCGGGTTCGTGTGCTGGCTTCGTAAAACAGATTGACGAGCATTCTGCCCGTTCGGGTGTTTTCGAAAGCGCGAATGTCCTGCGAGATCTTGTGCGCCAGGTCGAGCAGTTCTTGTAGTTGCTGCGGGCTGCAGTGGGAGACTTCGGTAAAGTGCGTGAGTCTTTCATTCATGATGAGATTGTAACCAGTTTTCCAGGATGATTTGAGCTGCCATGGCGTCCAGTTGAGCAGCGTGTTTTCGTCGAAGGCTGCCGCCGGCCCTCAGTTCAGCAAATCTGCTTTCAGCGGCACGTGTGCTGAATCGTTCATCCGCATACTCCACACCCAGGTCATACCGCCTGGACAAGGCAGCGCCGAATCGGCGGGCGGCTGCGGACATGTCCGTTTCGTCGCCTTCCGGTCCAATGGGCAAGCCCACGAGAAGGAAAGCGGGCTTCCACTCCTTTACCAGGCGGTCGATGGCGGACCAGTCCGGTTCTCGGGCACAGGCGACTGTTTCAAGACTGCTGGCGGTATTCGTTGTGGTCTGTCCCACGGCAACGCCGATGCGGCGTAATCCAAAATCGAAACCGAGCACGTACCCGCTAAGTAGAGCGGTCTCAGGCATGTCCTGCTTCGGAGTGCAGGTGGTCAACCTTTATACCCAGGCGCCCAAGGGCCTCATCGAAGCGGTTGCGAAGGGGCAGGTCGAATACGATATCCGTGTCAGCCGTTACCGAAAGCCAGGCGTTGGCGAGCATTTCGCCTTCCAGTTGGCCACCCCCCCAGCCGGCATAGCCAAGCGCCACCAGGAATTTTTCAGGGCCCTTACCCGCTGCAATGTCCGCCAGTACGTCCCGGGAAGTAGTCACCATGATGTCCCGCCCCACTTTCATGCTGGACTCATAACCGTCCCGCGGGCTGTGAAGTACGAAACCACGGTCTGGCGCTACCGGACCGCCTTCCAGAACGGGGCGCTGCGCAATGTTCTCATCGCTGCAGTCCAATTGGAGCTGGGAAAGTATTTCCCCGAGCGTGAAGTCGGACAGGCGATTGATGGTGATGCCTATCGCTCCGGCGTCGTTGTGTTGGCAAAGGAGGGTTACACTGCCAGTGAAATTGGAATCCACCATACCTGGCATGGCAATAAGCATCTGCCGTTCAAGATATCCGGCTCCTGAATGTCCGTTTCCGTCCTTCATGTTGTCCAGATTGGGCGTTCTCGGAACATTTTTCAAGTGTCGCTTGCTACAATGTGGAAATAATGACGAACCTGCCCATGGAAGAGAAAAATCCTGTAGATAAGAAGGGTGCCTGGCGCCCGGTTCGCAGTTTTGTTCTTCGCGCCGGACGCTTGACCGAAGGCCAAAAAAGGGCTCTCGATGAGCTGTGGCCGAAATATGGGGTCCCCGGGGGTGGGGACGATTTGGATTTTAAATCGCTTTTTGGCAGCGACCATCCCGTGATCATGGAAATTGGCTTCGGTGATGGCGATGCGACCTGGCAAATGGCCGCTGCGAATCCAGAAGAAAATTACCTGGGCGTGGAGGTGCACCGGCCGGGCGTTGGCCACCTGCTGCTCAAACTGGAACAGGAAGGCATCGGCAACGTGCGGGTCGTTTGCGGGGACGCGGTCGAGTTACTCGACAGGCGCATACCCGCTGATTCGCTGGATGGCGTTCGCATTTTCTTTCCCGACCCCTGGCCAAAGAAACGGCACCATAAGAGACGCATTATCCAGCAGTCGTTTGTCGCCCTGGCCGCCCAAAAAATGAAAAGTGGGGCCATACTGCACCTGGCAACCGACTGGGAACCTTACGCTCAGAGCATGCTCGAAGTGATGAATAAGTCCGCGGATTTTGAAAACCTGTCTCCGTCGGGCGGTATCTGCCCAAAACCAGAGTGGCGTCCGCAGACCAAGTACGAGCGGCGGGGAGAACGCCTGGGGCATCCGGTTTTCGATCTCGTATTCAAGCGCATGAGCCAGAGGGAACGGCACTAAAGGATGGAAATCGGACTGACATTAACAAGCGACATGATGCTGGTGCTGGTGGTGCTGACCGCTACCATTGGGTTGTTCGTGTCAGAGCTTGTCCGGGTCGACATTGCCGCCATCCTGGTCATGGTGGTGATCGGCCTGCTGGGACTGGTTCCGGCCCGGGATCTTTTCGACGGTTTCGCATCCAATGCCGTACTTTCCATTATTGCGGTCATGATCCTGGGAGCCGGGCTCGATCGGACCGGAGTCATGACCGTGGTCTCGCGGTGGATTCTCAGGATCGGCGGAAAAACCGTCGGACGCATCGTTCCGCTGGTTTCCGGAACTGTTGGCATCATATCCGGGATCATGCAGAACGTAGGGGCTACGGCCCTGTTCATGCCGGTGATGTCCCGGATTTCGTCCCGAACGAAGATTCCCCTGTCGCGGCTGCTGATGCCGATGGGAACCTGTGCAATCCTGGGGGGGACGCTGACCATGGTTGGTTCTTCCCCACTGATCCTGCTCAATGACCTGATCGAAAACGCCAACGAGTCGCTTCCGCCGGGTGTGCAGACGCTCGAAACGTTTCATCTCTTTGACGTGACACCGGTCGGAATCGTGTTGCTGGCGTCTGGAGTTCTCTACTTCCTGATTGCCGGAAAGTTTTTGCTGCCCACGCCAAAAGAGAAATCCACAGGCGCACCGGCAAAGACCAAGACCTATTTCGCAGATGTCTACGGCATCAAAGGTGATGTTTACGAACTATTGGTCACTGTCGACAGCCCATTGGTGGGCATGACCATCAGTGATGCGGAGCAGATGACAGGTGCCCCCATCATGCTGGCCATTCGAAACACCGAGGAACCTCGACTGGCGCCGCCATCGGACGAAATGATATGGGTGGGCACCATCCTGGGCGTGATGGGCACCCGCGACCTGGTCGGCCGTTTCGCTCTCGATAACCAGTGCCGGGTCCAGCCGCGCCTGAGGACCTTTGGCGGACTCTTCAATCCCAGCCGGGCGGGCATTTCCGAGGTGGTGATTCCGCCGGGGTCCAGGCTTGTCGGACAGTCGGTTGGAGAGGCCAGGCTGCGAACCCGCTATGGAATCAGCGTGTTGGCGATCAATCGCCGGGGCGAGGTGCTCACCGAAGGGGTTCGTGACACGACGCTGGAAACCGGCGATTGCCTGGTTTCGCACAGCACATGGCGAGACCTGTCCGCGGTTGGCAGAGAACGTGACTTCATTGTCGCGACCGATATTCCCCAAGAGGAGCAGCGGCCGGCAAAGGTGGCTCATGCGCTCGTGTTCTTTGCGATATCAATAAGCATGATCATTTTCACTGATTACCGATTATCCGTCTCGTTGCTTGTGGGCGCGATGGGTATGGTGCTGACCGGCGTCCTCAGCATGGATGAAGCCTATCAGTCAGTAAGCTGGAAGACAGTATTCCTTCTGGCCAGCCTGATCCCACTGGGGCAGGCCATGGAAAGGACCGGCACGGCAGCCTGGATCGCGCAAGAAATCATGATTATCCTTGGCGACGTGCCCGAGCTGGCTATCCAGGCGGCCCTGGCGGTGCTTGCCACTGTCTTTAGCCTGGTTATGTCCAATGTCGGTGCGACCACAATACTGGTTCCCATTTCCGTTGGCATCGCCCTGGCCACCGGCGCCAATCCAACCATGTACGCATTGATTGTCGCCTTGTCCACGTCTAATGCGTTCATTCTGCCCACTCACCAGGTGAATGCGCTGATTATGGGTCCCGGCGGTTACCGGGTCGCCGATTTTATCAGGGTGGGGACTCCGATGAGCCTGATTTTCATTGTCGTGATGCTCACGATGGTCAACTTCGTTTTTCGGGTCTGAATCGTGCAGCAATACCTCGGCCCGCCCCCCATGAACCCATTTGCCCGCTTGCTGGCGGGTGTGTTAGCCGTCGTTGCGTTGCTGGGCGCCTTCTTTTTCGGTATTTTCGTCCTGGCCCTGGCGGTGGGTATCGGATTGGTCCCTGGCTGGTTCTCTGGCTGAGAATGTGGTGGCTGGCGCGCAAAACACCTCGCCAGGATTATCGCTCGAACGGAATGAAGGCAACGGACCGGACCGCCCACAGGAAGGAGGCGCAGCGGCGTGGGGATGTAATCGACGCTGAGTACAAGGTGGTTTCGCGCAAAGAAGACGACTAGAATAAGTTGAAAAGGCAGCCGGGAAACTACCATGTCAACGATCCGAGAAGTTCTGGACCATAAAGGGGGTTCGGTCATCACGATCGCGAGCAAGGCATCCGTGTTGGATGCCATCAGCACCATGTCCAAAGCCAATATTGGGGCCATCGTGATTCAGGACGGCGAGCAGCCATCAGGGATTTTCACTGAGCGCGATTACCTGCGGAAGATAGCCCTGGAAGGGCGCTCATCGAATGAAACGCTGGTCAGCGAGGTAATGTCTTCGCCCCTCATTACGGTTTCATCAGAAGAGTCGACCCGTGTGGCAATGGAGACCATGACCGAGCGCCGTTGCCGGCACCTGATCGTCATGAATGATGAAGAAATGGTCGGTATCGTCTCGCTCGGCGACCTGGTCAAGCATATGTTGCAGGAAAAGGAAGCCGAGGTAGCGCAGTTGTCGAGTTACATATCCGGTAACTATTAAGGATCGCCATCTGAACAAACCGTCAGGCATCGTCCTCCGGCGGTTCCTCAGTCTGTTGTCTCATGGCCTTGCGCACGGCGGCGCGGGTTTCGGCCTCTGTTTTCCCTTTTTTACGCTGATCCATCACGATCGCTTCGACCTGGTCCAGTATGATATCGATCGAACCGACCGGGTGGAGGCTTTCCAGAGGTTGTTGTTGTCCGAACAAGTTGATCCAACGTTCGGTTTGGCGGCCAAGATCGATGACTCTGCGGTATTCACGGTCCGGTTCATCGCCGCCGCGGAGCAGCCCGACCAGCGCGGCAACGAGCGAAAGCGGGATCAGCAGCGCATCGCGTAATCCATCCGCGAGCAATTTGAGTTGAAGCACAGCGGCCTCACGTATGAGGGTAATTCGTGGACTGTTGTTATTATCCATGGCATGAAAAATGTTAGTGTTTTGTCCATCGTACCTTTCGGAGGCGCATGATGAAATATTTGCACACCATGGTCCGGGTCAGTGATCTTGAAGAATCACTGGATTTTTACTGTGAGAGACTCGGGCTTGTGGAGTTGCGGCGCAAAGATGTTTCGGCGGGAAAGTTCACGCTGGTTTTCCTGGCCGCTCCGGGCGACGACTCCGCGCAGGTGGAGTTGACCTACAACTGGGAGCCAGAAGAGTATACGGGTGGCCGAAACTTCGGTCATCTCGCCTACGCGGTCGAAAATATATACGAAAGCTGCCAGCGATTGCTGGACGGGGGTGTTGTGATCAATCGCCCGCCGAGGGACGGCCGCATGGCGTTCGTGAAGTCGCCGGACGGCATCTCCGTCGAACTCTTGCAGCGGGGTGACCCATTGCCTCCCCAGGAACCCTGGGCTTCAATGGACAATGCCGGCAGCTGGTAGTCAGTCGGGAGTATCTTATGAATATGGACAAAGACATGCTGGAAGCGCTGAGACAAATCAGCCAGAACCAGGAAAGCCTCCTGAGCGGACAGCAGGAATCGCTCAAGCTTCAGCGAGAGCAATTCGAAATGTACAAAACACAGTTCGACAGGGCTGAGCGGCTCAATGACCGGGCTGAAAAGATCCAGGACACCAGTGCGAAAATGATGGCCACGGCGCGAAAGGCGATGGTCATCCTTCTTCCGATAATCTTTTTCCTGCTGATCTACCTGACCTGGCTGATCCTGCGCTGATCGCTTTACACGAAAAATATGATCGCCAGCAGGCCGGCCAGGGTCATTGTGATTGTATAAGGCAAAGCGAGTATCACCATTCGCCCATAGCTGAGCCGGATCAATGGCGCCAGCGCTGATGTGAGCAGGAACAGGAAAGCTGCCTGGCCATTCGGGGTTGCCACGGAGGGGATGTTCGTTCCGGTGTTGATCGCGATGGTCAGATCTTCGAAATGCTGGCGGGAGATATCACCTGCTTCGAGCGCCGCGTAAACCTCGTTGATATATACGGTCGCCACGAACACGTTGTCGGATATCGCTGAAAGCACCCCGTTGGCCATGAAGAAAACGGGTACCTGTGAATCCTGGTCGAGCGTGAAGACATAATCGATTACGGGCTGGAACAGGTGCTGATCGTGAATGACGCCGACGATGGCGAAAAACACGACGAGCAGGGCCGTAAACGGCAGGGCTTCCGAAAAAGCATGTCCCAGCCTGTGTTCCTCAATGATGCCGGTAAACGCGGTTGCCAGTACGATCACCGCCAGGCCGATCAGCCCCACCTCGGCCCAGTGAAAAGCCAGGGCGACCACCAGAAAAACCACGACCAGCGCCTGCATGACCAGTGCAGCGTTCTGATTCGGTGTTCTCTTGTCATCTTCCAGACGATCGTATTGTTCGAGGATTCGCCTCGCGGCTTCGGGCATCTGTTCGCCATACCCGAAAAGCCTGAATTTCTCGACGCCAATGCAGGTCAGGAGGCCGACCACGAGTACCGGGATGCTGACCGGCGACATCCGGACAAAGAACTCGCCGAATTCCCAGCCGGCAATTTCCCCGATCAACAGGTTTTGCGGTTCACCAACGAGCGTACAAACCCCGCCAAGCGCGGTACCGACTGCGCCATGCATCATCAGGTTGCGCAGGAATGCCCGGTACTGCTCGAGGTCGGTGCGTGTCTCATCGCCAATCCCGGAATCGTCCGCGTGATCATGATCCTCGTCAAAGCCTTTGCCTGAAGTGACTTTGTGATAGACGCCATAGAGCCCCGCAGCGACCGTGATAATGACCGCTGTCACGGTCAGGGCATCAAGAAAGGCCGACAACACGGCGGCCACGAATGAAAACAACAAGGACAGTAGAATCTTAGAGCGAATCCGGATCAGCAGCTTGGTGAAGATGTACAGCAGAAGATCCTTCAGGAAAAAAATACCCGCCACCATGAAGATCAGAAGCAATATCACTGCGAAGTTCGCTTCGGTCTCATGAATGACCGTTGCCGGCGAAGTCATACCCAGTACGACCGCTTCGAGGGCCAGCAGGCCGCCAGGCTGGAGCGGATAACATTTCAAGGCCATCGCCAGGCAGAAAATAAATTCAGCAACCAGCAGCCAGCCGGCGATAAATGGACCGAACATCACGAGCAAAATGGGGTTCATGAGCAGGAATAGAACTATGGTCAGCTTATACCACTGAGCTGCATTGCCCAGGAAGTTGTCTAGGATGGACGAGGCTATTGTTTTTGGCATGTGTTTCCCGGATGAGTCCTGGACGCAATTTCAGGCAATTCTATAGGGTTATAAACGGTTTGTGCCACTACCAGTGTCAACTGTCCGCTGAAATTCAAATCACTTTGCGCTGAGGTATTGATTCCGATACAATATATCTCTTCATCTTGATTAAGAGATAGGTATAACGATGAGTAGTTATCTGTTTACTTCCGAGTCAGTCTCTGAAGGCCATCCAGACAAGGTGGCAGATCAGATTTCAGATGCGGTTCTCGACGCAATACTGGAGCAGGATCCCGCCGCTCACGTCGCCTGCGAAACATTCATAAAAACTGGCGTGGCCATAGTCGGCGGTGAAATTACGACCAGTGCCTGGGTGGACCTGGAAGACCTGATCCGAAAAGTAATCGTCGATATCGGCTATGATTCCTCGGACGTCGGATTCGACGGTCATACCTGCGCCGTGATGAACATCATCGGCAAGCAATCGCCGGACATCAAGCAGGGCGTTTCCCGTGAAAAGCCAGAAGATCAGGGTGCCGGCGACCAGGGCCTGATGTTTGGTTACGCGACGAATGAGACCGAAGTGTTGATGCCCGCGCCGATTTATTTTGCTCATGAACTGGTCAAGCGCCAGAGCGTGGTTCGCCGGGTTAATGAAGACGGCAAATTTCATTTACGGCCGGATGCCAAGAGCCAGGTGACTTTTCGATATGAAGACCGTAAGCCTGTCGGAATCGACGCGGTTGTCCTGTCAACCCAGCACAATGCCGAGTCGAAACAGTCCGATCTGCGCGAACTGGTGATGGAGGAAATCATCAAGCCCGTGTTGCCAACCGCATGGCTGAACGGCAATACCAAGTATTACATCAACCCGACCGGGCGCTTTGAAATTGGTGGCCCCGTCGGTGACGCCGGACTGACCGGCCGCAAAATCATCGTAGATACTTATGGCGGCGTGGCCCGGCACGGGGGCGGTGCTTTTTCCGGCAAGGATCCCTCCAAGGTGGACCGCTCAGCCGCCTATGCCTGCCGCTATGTCGCCAAGAACATCGTCGCCGCAGGGCTGGCGGAACGAGTAGAAATCCAGGTTTCCTATGCAATCGGACTGGCGGAGCCCACCTCGGTCGCTGTGGATACATTTGGAACCGAACACATCCCGAACAAGAAGATCGAGCAGATTGTCCGCCAGGAATTCGACCTGAGGCCTTACAGCATCATCCGCATGCTCGATTTGATCAAACCGATTTATCTGCCCCTCGCTGCTTACGGGCACATGGGCCGTGAAGACCTGAACGTCAAGTGGGAGGCGGTAGACCGCGTCGAGCATATCCGCTCGGCAGCTGGAATCTGAAGCCGCCTCTAACCTACCGGAGAATCAAAAGTGAATGCAGTGATTGAAGACTTGAAGAAACATGATTATTTCGTCGCCGATATTGATCAGGCTGGTTTTGGCCGCAAGGAAATTGCCATCGCCGAGACTGAAATGCCCGGCCTGATGGCTCTGCGCGAAGAATACGGGGATGAACAGCCGCTCAAGGGCGCCCGGATTGCGGGAAGCCTGCACATGACCATCCAAACGGCCATGTTGATTGAGACGCTGACCGCCCTTGGGGCGGATGTCCGTTGGGCATCCTGCAATATTTACTCGACGCAGGATCACGCCGCGGCGGCGATAGCAGCCGGCGGCACACCGGTGTTTGCTTTCAAGGGCGAATCGCTGGACGAATACTGGGAATTCACCCACCAGATTTTCAATTGGGGTTCGGGTGACAGTGATGAAGACTTCGCCAACATGATCCTGGACGATGGCGGGGACGCCACTTTGTTGTTGTACCTTGGTGCTAAAGCAGAGAAAGATTCGTCGGTGCTCGATAATCCGGGTAGTGAAGAAGAAATTGCGCTGTTCAATTCCATCCGCAAGCGGCTGGATACCCGTTCAGGCTGGTACAGCAAAGCACTTTCAATGATCCAGGGAGTGACCGAAGAGACCACGACCGGTGTGAAACGCCTCTACCAGATGGCCAAAACAGGTGAGTTGCCTTTTCCCGCCATCAACGTCAATGATTCCGTGACAAAGGCCAAGTTCGACAATCTTTACGGTTGCCGCGAATCTCTGGTGGACGGCATCAAGCGGGCAACTGACGTGATGGTGGCTGGCAAGATCGCTGTTGTCGCCGGTTACGGCGATGTCGGTAAAGGCTGCGCTCAGTCACTCAAGGGGCTCGGAGCTACCGTGTGGATCACCGAGATCGACCCGATCTGTGCCCTGCAGGCGGCGATGGAAGGTTTTCGTGTCGTGACACTTGATGAAGTGGCCGAAAAAGCCGACATCTTCGTGACCGCAACGGGCAACTACCACGTGATCACCCATGATCATATGGCTGCAATGAAACACCAGGCCATCGTCTGCAACATCGGGCACTTCGACAACGAGATCGATGTCGCCAGCCTGAAACAATACGAATGGGAGAATATCAAGCCCCAGGTCGACCACATCATCTTTCCAGATGGCAAGCGCATCATCCTGCTGGCTGAAGGAAGGTTGGTGAATCTTGGCTGCGCCACGGGTCATCCGAGTTTCGTGATGTCGAACTCCTTCAGCAACCAGGTCCTGGCCCAGATCGAGCTGTGGAACAATGGCGACGAATACGACCGGCAGGTCTACGTGCTGCCCAAGCATCTCGACGAAAAAGTAGCCAGGCTGCACCTGGACCGGATCGGCGCTTTCTTGACCAGACTGACGGATGAACAGGCGCGCTACATCGGTGTGGAATTGGAAGGCCCCTACAAACCGGATCATTATCGCTATTGATGCTGGTCGAGGGTAACGGAACCGGTGACTCCGGTTCCGTGATCCGCTAAATGCAGGATGCGTGCCTTGGAATCCCCCCGGATATCATTCGAATTTTTTCCGCCACGCAATGCGGAACAGAAGTTGATCCTGGAGTCGACCTGGCAAAAGCTGGCGCCTCTTGAACCCCACTATCTGTCGGTGACTTTCGGTGCCGGTGGTTCAACACTGGAAGCCACGCGGGAAACAGTCGAAGCCCTGGCGGCCGGAACCGATGTGCCGGTCGCGCCGCACATATCGTGCATGGCCAAAAACCAGGAGATGTTACAGCACCTCCTGGCTGCCTACCGTGAACAGGGCATAAATCGCCTCGTTGTTTTGCGAGGCGACCGCCCGCACGGCCTGAGCGGGCCGGGACCGTTCCAGCATGCCGATGAACTGGTGGGGTTTATACGTCGCGAGTTTGGCGGTGCTTTCCACATTGAAGTTGCCTGTTACCCCGAGTTCCACCCTGAATCGCGTTCGCCACGTTCGGAAATGTACTATTTCAAACAAAAAGTGGATGCAGGCGCCGATGGTGCAGTTACACAGTATTTCTACAATGCCGATGCCTATTTCTCATTTATCGACGACTGCCGACACATGGGTATCGATATCCCGATCACACCCGGCATTATGCCGATCACGAACTACCGGCAACTGTCGCGTTTTTCAGATATGTGTGGCGCTGAAATTCCACAATGGATCCGGCGGCGGCTGGAAGGCTTCGGGGATGACGGCGCGTCGATTCGCGAATTCGGCCTGGACGTGGTCACAGCCCTCTGTGAGCGCCTGCTGAAGGGTGGGGCGCCCGGTTTGCATATTTATACGCTGAACCGGGCTAACGCCAGTTTCTTGCTATGGCAAAGGCTCGTTTCCTGAAGGAAATTACAGCCGACGCTTCGATAATGGGTTTCTTGTTACCATTGCCAGCCGCGGCGCAAGATTGCCAGGCCGATTTAAGCAATGATTCATAACATTGTATTTACAGCGGTTTATATCATACTGTTAGTCGAATAACCGAATGAGGTATTTGAGCCATGAGCCAATTCCAAATCGCTGTTATCCTGATGCTTGGGGCTGTGGTCGCGGTCCTGGGTTTCCGGAAGTTCAAATTGATCGCTTCGAAACATCGCCTTACGCGAATGCTGAGTCGCGTGGGGCTGGATCCAGATCTCGCGGACCAGGGCGACGCAGACGCCATCATAAAGGAGGTCCGAAAGCGCTGCAGTCGTTGCCAGACTGAGGATCTTTGCGAACGCTGGCTGGCCGACAAAGCGGCAGGTGGCAATGAGTTTTGCCCTAACGCGAAAGTCTTCGAGAAACTCAAACAAGTCTGAAAGCGCGGCACCTCAATGACCGGGCTGAACATCGCCGATTCTTGCCTTGCGGATCAAATCTGCAACCACTCCAAAGGGGCTTTTATCGAGGTAAGGTCACCTTTGTGCATCTTGTACGTCCAGGTTTGCCAAAGCCTGTAAATCTCGCCCCAGGTCGAGGAGTGCCTCATCAGCGTGTACCAGGTTACGGTATG